>JAWUXT010000037.1:0-7659 GCA_034111205.1 Paraglaciecola sp.
GAAGCGCTTCAACAAATTCTGGAGTGTCGCCTGCCATGGTTAAAATATGGCCACCAAAATACAACGTTTGACTAATCTCTTGATCGCCTTCGGTTTTGGTTTCAGGTTGTTTTGTGCAAGCTATTAATGCTAAACACAGCATTAAAGCGCTAATGGTTCGGTTCATATATATTCTCTAACTGAGTCTTAAAAAAAGTAAAATAAACCTGCGGGGTTAGGTTCGTTGAAAACAGAAATCAGATGGGGAATTGAATCACCATATATAAGCGACAATTCCTTTACCCAATTAAACGCAAGGTGTAATAACTCCAAATCACTTGCCATACATATTCATATCCATCGAACATAAACAGTTGTTTTTAGTATTTTTATTACACAGCCGAGCCTACTATTTTCACCAAGTAAAGGCAAATCAGTTATTTTTTAACCGTTTTTATTCCCTATGAGCGCAGCTCATACTTTTGCGGCAAAGCCGCTGCTTTTCCGCCTTTAAAGTTTCAGCTAAAAATGGCTTATTCTTGGGGCAAATGACAAGCGGACGCCGCGCGGGATGCGGTTTGAAAAAGGCATGGATGCCGGTGTGCACAGCAAATGCTTTTGTACCTCATGAAAATCAACAAAGTCAGCCCTATTAGATACCTAAGCAATTTGTCATAAATGCCTATCTGGCTCCATGCTTTGATGCAATATATCGATAATATCAATATGCGTGTCTCTGATACGGTAATAGATTATGTGCCTGCCTTCGTAGCAGCTGTAATAGCCCGTCTTAATTTCGCTTCTGGGCTTACCATCTAAGGGGGACTTAGCTAGTTGCTGCATGCTTTTGCGCAACCCATTTAAATATAAACTTGTTTGCTGTTTACCGTAGCTTTCGAAGGTATAGCGCTGGATTAATTTAAGGCTTTTTTGTGCTTGTGGTGAAAGAACGAATTTAGCCATCAATTAATTCTTTCATAAATGCATCGCCATTAATACCTTGTCCTTGGTCGAGCTGGGCTTCTCCTACGGCCAAAACAGCTTTTAATCTATCCAGCTTTGTTTCTTGCTCTTCAAGTAGGCGCAACCCAGCGCGTATAGCTTCGCTTGTGGAGCCGTAGCGGCCTTCTTGAACTTTGCTTTCTATGAAGCCATCAAAATGCTTGCCGAGCGTGACGCTAGTATTTCTAGGCATGGCAATATCCTTTATAAAAAGAAGTGTATTATTTATTAACACACTATTTTAGGGATGGTTTCCAATAAAACCTGCGGCTTTTTGTTATTAAATACATGGATGTATTTCATAACAAAAAGTAACTGGCTTGAAGGCCACGGCCGCGCCGGAAAATGGCGCGAAGCGTGTATTTTACATTATCAGAAAAAAGGATTAGCTGTGATGACTGTCTGGCTAATATAGTCTGGCTAATCTTAGAGTGAATACTGTCATATCAGTCAAGGTACTTATTTGTATTTTTAATTTAAAATGGGCCGATTACGATTTCTGTTCCTCCCTTAACTAGGCCCACTTTTTAGAGGAAAGTCACTAGTCGAAATTGAAATTCTCTTTTTTGACTGCGTACACCCGAACAGTCCAACTTGTGCCTCTACTGCCCTCTGATTCGACTTGAATTTGAATACTGCTACTAAGAATATCTCCAGCTGTTCTTTTCCAACTGCCACATGTTCCGTCATGCCAGTTTGCCAGTACTTGATAGCCAACGATAATATATTTGTTTTCATCGTACTTGAAGGTATGTTTTTGCGTCGTTAATAGTTTGTAATCTTTTTTGAAATCATGTTCAAACTTCAACTCTATTACAACGTTTTCGTTGTCTGGGTATTCAATAATTCCGCTGTTCCATTTGTATTGCTTTCCATTCTCAGTACCCTTGGTATTGGACTTTTTCTTTGACTCTTTACACTGATAATATAGATCTTCGTAAGCCAAAATCAGCTTACTGTCACAAAACCAATTATTCATTTTTTCACTCAGCGTGTCCAATAATTGTTCGTCAACGGTTAATTCATTCCTGTGGAATTTAATATCATTTTCAATTGCACTAAATATCCTCTCTTGTTTCTCCTTGTAGTGCTTTGGGAATGAATGCAGTAACACTTGTCCTAAATATGAATTTTTATACAACTTGGCAAGGTTTTCCATAATTTCCGGACTGACATTTATGGACGGTGGGATTTTGGCACCTATAAGTGAATAGTGCCAAAGAATAGCTTTTGTGCGCTCTCCAACTGCTGTTCTAGTGAACATTTCCAGTTGCTCCATGACTGACTTAGTATCTATCTCTTTAAGGCGAGTAAGCTCGTTTGACTTAACGCCGGTCATCATAACGTAGCATTGTATCGAGATATTATGTTTACTGGCTGCAGTGGTAATTTTCGCAGAAACATCTACATCAAAAGTGTCTGGCTGAGAGGCTGATAAGTCTGACTTAAAATCTAACAATTCTTCATAAGTAGTAGCAGTACAATTGTAAATTGCGTAAAAATCAGCTGATTTAGAATATCCAGCTACGAAATAATCACCAAATCTTATTCTGAAGTCTTCCGGATTATCACTAGACGCATCAGCGGCTTCTTTTGTCATCGTGTATCTGCCAGGCAAATATTCCGAAAATGCAATTTTTTGTGAGGCGATGATTGATATTTGTGTTTTAGAAAAAGCGGTTTTTTCTATTAATGTTGTATCTAGGCTATAGTCGATCCCATAGAGATTAAAGGAGGAGGCTGCGGACAAATTAATCATTTTTTCCACGTCTTCTGTTTTTTCTATTTTTGTAAATGACGTACTCATATTTCTATGGTCAATATCGGGTGGTGGAAACGAATCGGTAATAGCGCTCATACGTTGTTGACAACTAATAGCCTCGATCCCGGCCCCCAGTGTCATGCCCGATTGCCATGGCATTTCTATAACGGTATCTAATGTTGATTTAGTGCTTATTCTTACATCCATAATAAACTTCCTTATTGTGAGGTGAGTAGAACCATTGAGTTTTAAGTAGTCAAATTTGTAAAATTCATTCCCCGGACGGATAATCAGGCAATAATTTTTGGTGTGAACCTTGCAATTTTTGGTGTGAACCTTGCAATTGAGTCTAGTTCCAGATTGAAAATTAAACGTAGTGCTGCGAACTAAAATCTGTCAATTTCAAAAAACGACACCTTCCCCCCTTTTGAACCCAAGCGGAAGAGCGAATCAAACCGGCGTAAACAGTCTTGTCATGTCTATATTTTTTAGTCGGAAAATAAACAATTTACATGGCCGGCGTTCGCTTGTTGAGCTGTTCAACTGGCGAAGCCGTGCTTCTAAAATAACCAGTTTCACCCCAAGAAACAGCTTCAGCTGGCCTTTAAGTAAAGTCGGGCGCCGAGCATGCAGGACATATTTTATAAAAAGAGTAATTGGCTTAAATTGATCCAAATCAAAAACCATTACTCTGACGCCGCGCGGGACGATGCCCCGAAGCCTACTTTTTTAATTGTGAGTAGAAAAACACACCAGGGACGGCATCAATATTTACATACCCCCTCCACTATCATAAAATGTAAACAAGCGCTCATTAAAACATCACTGTTTCTGTTAAGTTTTGGAGGTAATTATGGATATTGATAATGATAAAATAGACGATGCCGCTCTGGCTTTAATGTATCTCACATTGCACGATAACTTCCGAGCATGGAAACAAATTGATTGGGAAGTCACTAACCGTTTGCACGAAAAAGGCCTAATTAGTAATCCTGCGGGTAAAACTAAATCTGTGGTATTAACCGGTGCAGGGCTTAAAAAATCTGAAGCGCTGTTTAATTCACTTTTTGTAAAAGACTAGCTCAAACTTAAACTGACAGCATCATTTAAAAAATGGCTTACTCTCGGTCAAGTCTGAGCTACAACACTTGGAGTCGTTCAACCAAATACGCTTACCCAAGGTTTATTTGCGGGGCGATTCAATTTAATGGATTCAAACCTTTCTTGAATTCTTTAAATTCCTTTTCATAAACATCATATTTTTTCTGTTTATCAGAAAACCAGTCCATTATGTCTAAGTTAAAAAATATGATTCGATCGTCTCCATTGCCAACTACGCCAAAGGAATATCTATTATCTACATGCAGCGTTAACCCGAGAGGAAACTTTTTACCATCAGGTCTATCGTTGTATACAGATGTTATTGAGAATCCAATAGGTAATTTGTTTTTCCACCAGTTCATACCAAACCATTCAATCGCGGGTACTGGTTTGGCTTCTTCTCCCCTAGACGCATCAGGCATGTAGCTGTATACCAAAGCCGGGTGTAAGGCAAAATATTGAATTGGCGGCGGGCCTTGTAAATCTGCTTGTTTCCATTTATCTGAATACATCCAAGTTGTGACTAAGACATCTAGGGATGTTTGAAACCTCGACTCTTCCATAAAATTTTTCCAGTCGGCTTCTATTAAACCCACATGTTCAGCGATTTTAGAGTACCGGTCGTCTAGTCTAAATACGTTTAGTGTGCCTAACGACGTTTCTAAATTTTCCGATATTTTTAGGCAAGATTTAAACGGCGTAGAGCCATCTGCAACACTGACTTCTTTACACTTTTCAAGGGGGTCAAATATAATGGCTACATCTTGGTTTTCTATTGGCAGGATATCAGGTAAGACTTTTAATGTAGTTAGCTGACCAAGACCACTATTTGCATGCAAAGAAACCATACGACCTTTGTTTACATAGTCACTCCATATTGCTGAAAATTGCTGAAATCCAGCAAATTTTCCAACTGAATGGTGCATTTTTTCTACTACTAATTCAGATAACTCCTTTCTTTGCTCAACCTTGCCTTGGCAATCTAATACGGCCATTTTTTTAATGATTTTGTCAATGTCGGTAAACAGGGTATTGCGTTTATTTAAATCAGCCTTGTTGCAGGTTAAATAAGACACATCGTCTTTAACAATATCTATATTTGATGGTTCTTCAGCTGCTGACTCAACTGAAAACATTAAAACTAAAAGTAATATCACTATTTTATGGGTTTGATACAACCGGGTTACCTTTTTCATACCTTATCTCCTGCGCCAGCGGCAGGTAAAAGTGCCTCTATTCTTTCATTAAACTTTTTGACCAAATCGATCAGGGTTGTAATATTCTCAATCGCGTTTATGGGCTTGTCAATTGAATCACCTAATTCATCCCACAATGCTTGTAACCCGTCTAAATCACTTTTAATGGTTGTAGCACTATGTTTTTGTATCGCAGAGGCGAGGTTGTCAGCATCAATACCTGACTCGGTAGAATACAAATCATAAATTAAATTAAGGCCAATCTCGGGATGAGCTAAATACCCCGTTAAATCATGGGTGTTAACTTGGGTTATGCCACTAGGATGGTGAAAACGACCATTGGTTGGTTCCCGCCTATAACGCTTCACAAGCATAAAGGGGTCATATTTGTGCGAAGCAACGGTCATTTTTTTAATACAGCCGCCTATATCATCGGTGACGACATTCGTTTTGGGATCAGCACCATTGATGTCATTTACCTCGTGGATGATCCGGCTAACATTGGCAATAGACCAATATTTTTCGATTTTGTCGTGGTCTGTATTAAAATGCTGGTCGTCAACATCACCACTTCTATAGATCTTAGAAAGTGAGTCGTTAATTAACGCAGTCCCAAGGCTATAACCCAATATATGTATTCTTTTTCCGTCGAATAGACCCGCTTGTTTTTTAGCTATTAGGTCATTAATAAAATGACTTCTCAGTCGTTCGCCCCACATAGTCATACTGTAATAAATGACGTCTAAAAGATGGGTATAAAAAAACTTGTCGCCGCCTAAGCTCTTTGAGAAGTCGGTCAATTTAGCAATGATGCCAGTGTTAATTCCTAACTGCGAAAATTCGCCCAAAGCCTCTGACTCTTTTTTTCTAATTCCATCTAAAATAATCCCATAGTTATGCTCGTAGAATTCAACATCTTGCATATAATCAAATTCTAAATCAGCAAACGCCAATGATTGATCAAGACCTTTTTTTACTTCTGTGGTCATTTGGCCAGGTTTATATGTGCCCATGCCATGTACTAAAATAATCAAGTTATTCGCCATTATGATTCACTCTTTAAGTATTTAGTATTAGCAAATAAGGTTGGAAAAACAGTGCGGTATGAACACTTCCATATGCTTTCTTGCGTCGATTGATTTACATCAAATATCATCAGTGTTCAGTATGTACTTTTGTACGTTTTTAGCGAGCCTTAAGATTTCATCAGCAATTGCGAAGACAGCCATCCTAGTATATGCCTCGGTATTATTTAGGGGTTTTATTCTTTTGATGCTAAACAGAATGGATTCCGGTGTTCTATGCACATGTTTGAAAAAACAAAAATCAGCCAAAGGTCGGTGGCCCTTTAATATTTAATAAATCGATAAATCACATAAGAATCGGAATTGGTTGCGGGAGCAGGATTTGAACCTGCGACCTTTTGCGAATAATAAGAGCGAGCCTGAGGGCGATTGTGGTTTGCTTTACTGAAGAATTGGAATTGGTTGCGGGAGCAGGATTTGAACCTACGACCTTCGGGTTATGAGCCCGACGAGCTACCAGACTGCTCCATCCCGCGTCCGATTCGAGCGGCAAGATAAACGCTATGGTTCGACTACGCAAGCTATGTTTTCAAAATAAGCGCTAACTGCTGATAAAAACAGCATAGCGAATGCTTGTGCTGCTATTGTCTGAAAAAAATTCAAAAAAATACCGCTCTTTTTAGTGAGCGGTGTTGTTAATCATCTTAAGCTTGGTAAACCTAGTTTTAAGGTTTCAGGTTTTAACTATCCCTGATACTTCTGCATCACCAAGGTGGCGTTGGTGCCACCAAAACCAAAGCTATTTGACATGACTGTGGTTAATTTACTTTCACGCGTTTCAGTGACTACGTCCATGCCTTCGGCTTTTTCGTCTAAGTTTTCAATATTGATGGATGGTGCAATAAAATCGTTTTCCATCATCAAAATACTGTAAATCGCTTCGTTTACACCAGCGGCTCCAAGGGCATGACCTGTCATGGCTTTGGTGGCACTCAGTGGTGGTGTTGTATCACCAAAGACTTCACGAATTGCCCATAACTCTTTCACATCCCCCACAGGGGTAGAGGTGCCGTGGGTATTGATGTAGTCAATAGGTTTGTCTAGTCCTTGCATGGCTTGTTGCATACAGCGTACTGCACCTTCACCAGAAGGAGCAACCATATCGGCACCGTCTGATGTGGCACCGTAGCCTACAATCTCAGCGTAAATTTTGGCACCGCGCGCTAACGCATGTTCAAGCTCTTCGACCACCACTATACCGCCGCCGCCAGCACCAACAAATCCATCGCGATCGGTATCATAGGTACGAGATGCTTTGGTTGGGTCGTCGTTATACTTCGTCGACATGGCGCCCATAGCGTCAAATTCTGCTGACAAGGTGTAATGTAATTCTTCGCCACCACCAGCAAAAATAATATCTTGTTTACCTAATTGAATCTGTTCTAGCGCATTACCAATACAGTGGGCACTGGTTGAACAGGCTGAACTGATCGAGTAGTTCACCCCTTTGATTTTAAAAGGAGTAGCCAAACAAGCTGATACGGTACTGCCCATACAACGGGTTACCATGTATGGCCCAATACGTTTTACGCCT
>JAWUXT010000038.1:0-12173 GCA_034111205.1 Paraglaciecola sp.
GTGTGTACCTTCACCTAATGTTTGCCACAATTGGGTAGCAAAAATCAGGTCATCGTAATATTTTGATATATCAGCCGCGCGCTTTTTGATTTCCTCATTTTCAACAATGTCTTCAAAAATGCTACTGGGATCACCAAAAAGATTACGTAAAATATGGGTGTAAGAGCGTGAATGGATCGTTCCAAAAAATGACCATGTTTCTACCCACGTTTCTAATTCTGGAATAGATATAATCGGTAAAAAAGCGATGTTGGGACTTCTACCTTGAATCGAATCGAGCAATGTTTGATATTTCAAGTTAGAAATAAAAATATGTTTCTCTGAGTCACTTAATTTTTGAAAGTCGACTCGGTCTTTACTGACATCAACTTCTTCAGGGCGCCAAAAAAAGCTAATTTGTTTTTCGATCAATTTTTCAAAAATCGGATGCTTTTGTTGGTCATAAAGAGCCACCTTGACGGGGTTACCAAAAAACATCGGTTCGGTCAGTGGGTTGTTATTTACTTGATTAAAAGTTGTATATTTCATTAATTATTGTTGCCATTAAAAATTCAAATCGCTCAGAAAAGCTGCCCAAGCAGCTTACTGTATTTATATTTTACATGCGCCGCCTGCGCAGTCATCATCTTCTTCTTCAATTACTTCCTTTGGCACAAACTTTTGGCTAGACAGTTCTTGTTGAGTCGGATCGTCCGCTCCATCACGGGTATTATGGTAATACAGGGTTTTAATCCCTAGTTTGTAGGTGGTCAACAAGTCTTGAAGTAATAACTTCATGGGTACTTTGCCACCTTCATATTTATTGGGGTCGTAACTGGTGTTAGCAGAAATGGTTTGATCAACAAATTTCTGCATGATACCAGCCAGTTGTAAGTATCCCTCGTTGGATGGTAACTCCCACAACAACTCGTATTTGTCCTTGAGCCTTTCGTATTCAGGCACCACTTGTTTTAACACGCCATCTTTACTGGACTTAATACTGATATGCCCGCGAGGTGGTTCAATTCCATTTGTGGCATTGGATATTTGCGACGATGTTTCTGAAGGCATTAATGCCGACAATGTACTGTTACGTAAACCGTATTGTTTAATGTCAGCTCTGAGTGAATCCCAGTCACAATGTAACGGCTCGTCACACACTTTATCCAAGTCCTTTTTATAGGTGTCGATTGGCATTAAGCCTTGGAAATAAGTGGTTTCGTCGAATTTAGGACAAGCGCCTTTTTCTTTGGCTAAATTACAAGACGCTTGCATTAGGTGATATTGCATGGCTTCAAATGTTCTATGTACTAAACTATTAGCACTACCGTCTGAATATTTCACACCATTTTTAGCCAGATAATAAGCAAAGTTAATTACACCTATACCCAACGTACGACGACCCATGGTGGCGTTTAGCGCAGCTGGAACGGGGTAGTCTTGGTAATCTAGTAGATTATCCAGTGCACGTACTGCTAAATCAGACAATTCAGCAAACTCATCCAAACTTTTAATCGCACCTAAGTTAAATGCTGACAATGTGCATAAGGCAATTTCGCCATTCTCATCATTCACATGTTTAAGAGGTTTAGTGGGTAAGGCTATCTCTAAACATAAATTGCTTTGACGAACCGGAGCCAATTTAGGGTTAAACGGGCTGTGGGTATTACAGTGATCGACATTCTGTAAATAAATACGCCCTGTACTGGCGCGTTCTTGCATAAATAAACTAAACAATTCAATGGCTTTAATTTGCTTCTTACGGATGCTTTCATCTTTTTCGTATTGTACATACAAACGTTCAAATTCATCTTGATCAGCAAAAAACGCGTCATACAGACCTGGCGTGTCTGAAGGACTAAATAATGTAATGTGTTGATCTTTGATCAAACGGGTATACATCAACTTATTGAATTGCACCCCGTAGTCCAAGTGACGTACACGGTTTTCTTCAACACCTCGGTTATTTTTCAAAACCAATAGTGATTCTACTTCTAAATGCCATAAAGGATAAAACAGCGTTGCTGCCCCCCCCCGCACGCCACCTTGAGAACAGCTTTTAACCGCTGTTTGGAAGTGTTTATAAAAAGGGATACAGCCTGTATGGAAGGCTTCGCCGCCACGAATTGGGCTACCTAATGCACGAATACGGCCTGCATTAACACCGATGCCGGCACGTTGGCTTACATACTTAACGATCGCGCTGGCTGTAGCGTTAATTGAGTCTAAACTGTCGCCAGCCTCAATTAATACACAAGAGCTAAATTGACGGGTAGGGGTTCTTACCCCTGCCATAATTGGCGTGGGCAACGAAATTTTAAACTTAGACGTGGCATCATAAAAACGCTTGATGTAGTCCATACGAGTGTCTTTCTCATAATTAGCAAACAAACAAGCGGCCACTAAAATATATAAGAACTGCGCACTTTCATAAATTTCGCCGGTCACACGGTTTTGAACTAGATATTTACCTTCGAGCTGTTTAACTGCAGCATAACTGAAATCCATATCACGCCAGTGATCGATGTATTCATTCATTTCATCGAATTCGTCATCGGTGTAATCTTTCAATAAATGTTGGTCGTATTTGCCTTTATCCACCATTCTTTTCACATGATCTTTCAATACAGGTGGTTCAAAACGACCATAGGCTTTTTTGCGTAAATGGAATATGGCTAATCGTGCGGCTAAATATTGATAGTCTGGGCAATCTGTGGAAATAAGATCAGCAGCAGAACGTATCAGAGTTTCATGAATATCAGCCGTTCTTATGCCGTCGTAGAATTGAATGTGTGCCTTTATTTCTACCTGAGAAACGGAAACGTTATTTAATCCTTTGGCTGCCCATTCGATTACTTTATGGATTTTATCCAATTCAATAATTTCACGTTCGCCTGTACGTTTAGTGACGTATAAATTGTTATTCATGTTTTTAGCAGTTATTATATTATTTGAAGTCGTATAAAAGGTTTCATTCTAGCGCGAAAATGCATCCCTAAGGACACTTACCCATTAGCCTTGTGTATGTTTGTTAAACCCAACACTTTATTACATTATTACTTTATTAAATCGCGTCTTTAATGTTCACGTTTTTGTAGTGTCTTATTAACTCACGGAACACAAGATAGTGAGGTTTTATGATCAATGCAACCCAACATGTGGTGGTTTTGTGTGCGATCGTGGTGCAGTAAATAAAAGGTTAGTAGTGACTCACCTAAAAGCGCCTTTTGAGTTTCGTTTAATGGGATTGCAAGAAGAAAATGACGATTTTTTTTTTGTTAAACTTTTTTAATGTAAAAAAACGAAAGTTATCATTTATCGATATATAGGGGTAAAAATAGACAGTAAGCACTATATGACGTGGTTGCTATCAATTGACTTCGTTCTGTTGGCTTAAACGTACGCTAATAAATCGCAAGGGTTGTGAATGCAAAGGTCGGCATTCCACTGGTTAGTTTGTTGTATATCTGATATGTAGCCATATTGGGCAATTACGCTGACCATGTTGGCAGAATTAGCCGCTTGAATATCTCGTTCTGCATCGCCTATATACCAAGTATTAGGGCAGGTGAGAGTTAGTTTTTCTTGTGCATGTAATAAAGGTAGAGGATGGGGTTTTCTTTCACTTAAAGTATCGCCACTGATAATCACCCCACAATTTTGTAATAGAGGAAATGAAGTGACTAATTGCAATGTCAAAAACTCTGGTTTGTTGGTGACTATGCCCCAGGGTACATTATTTTGATTAAGGGCCAATAATAAGGGCTCAACACCCACAAAATAATCAGTATCCACGCAGATGTTATTTTCATAATAATCTAAAAATTGTTGTCGTAAACTAGCAAAATCCAAACTTTTAAGATCTTCCCCAAAACCTAATTCAAGCATACCTTTGGCACCATCTGAGGCTATGTTGCGATAGACGTCATAATTCACAGTAGGACGTTTTAATTCCCTCAGTATATGATTTAGCGCGTTACCTAAATCTCTTGCGGTATCTAACAGGGTGCCATCTAGGTCAAACAATATTGCGTTGGGTTTATCTAACATTTAACAATCACTATTCTGAGAATGGATAATATAGTTAACGTCAACGTTTTGATCCGACAAATAATATTCATGGCTAATGGGATTCATATGTAACCCAATCATTCTTTTGACTAAAAGCGGGGTGTCATCTATCCAAGACATCAATTCTGAGGGTTTAATAAACTTTTCGTGTTGGTGTGTACCTTTAGGGACTAAACCCAATATATATTCAGCACCCACTATGGCCATCAAATAAGACTTAATATTTCTGTTTAAGGTAGAAAAAAACACATGTCCACCGGGTTTCACTAAGCGATAACATGCATTCACCACAGAACTAGGATCAGGCACATGTTCTAACATTTCCATACAGGTGACTACATCAAATTGACCAGGGTGTTTATCAGCAAATTCTTCAGCAGTTGTTTGTTGATAATCTACCGTTAAACCTGACTCCAAACCGTGTAAACGCGCGATTTCTAAGGGAGCTTCACCCATGTCAATTCCCGTTACCTCTGCACCATGACGAGCCATGCTCTCAGCCAGAATGCCACCACCACAACCTACATCTAATACTTTTTTTTCTGATAAACCGTCACAATGTTGATGGATATAATCTGTTCTTAAGGGATTGATTTGATGTAAGGGTTTGAACTCACCAGCAAGATCCCACCATCTTGAGGCTAACTCAGAAAACTTTTGGATTTCTTTAGGGTCGACATTTTGCGTATTTTGCGTATTTTGCATATTGGACATTTGGCCTGATTATCATTCTTACGTAAACTAAAGCCATCTTAATCTACTATCTGAGCAAATAAAATCGCAGATATGCTAATTCACTATCTGATTGCACACTATATACCTGACTTCTGGCTATTCATTTTAATTCGTAGGTGATAGAATCGAGCGGTTGAAAATAAAGATAAATTTGGGTGAAAACGTAAACCTGATTTTAAGTCCTAGCTTAAAATTGACCAAACGAATTTTACTTGATTAGTATTCTAATAATAACGACTAGGGACAAGGCTGTATATGACTGAACCCGCCCATGAAATTCTTCCAATTAATATAGAAGAAGAACTTAAAAACTCTTATCTCGACTATGCGATGAGCGTTATTGTTGGCAGGGCGCTGCCTGATGTACGAGATGGCTTAAAGCCGGTTCACCGCCGGATCTTATTCGCCATGAACGAACTAAAAAATGACTTTAACAAACCTTACAAGAAGTCTGCCCGTGTGGTAGGTGACGTAATAGGTAAATATCACCCTCACGGTGATTCAGCCGTTTACGAAGCTATTGTACGTATGGCGCAACCTTTCTCGCTTAGGTATATGTTGGTCGATGGTCAAGGTAACTTTGGTTCGGTCGACGGTGATTCAGCTGCGGCAATGCGTTACACCGAAATTCGCATGTCAAAAATAGCGCACGAGTTATTGGCTGATTTAGAAAAAGAAACCGTTGACTTTGTACCCAACTACGACGAATCGGAATTTATTCCTAACGTTTTGCCAACCAGGGTTCCTAATTTACTGATCAATGGTTCTTCAGGCATTGCGGTAGGTATGGCGACTAATATACCGCCACACAACCTAACTGAAGTAGTTAATGGTTGTATTGCCATGGTTGATAACCCTGACATCACTATTGAAGAATTAATCGAACATATTCCAGGGCCTGATTTCCCCACTGCCGCTTTTATAAGCGGTAGAAAGGGCATTGAAGAAGCCTATCGTACTGGTCGTGGCAAAATATACATGCGCGCCCGTGCTGAAATTGAGACTGAAGACAACGGCAAAGAAACAATCATTGTTCACGAAATTCCTTATCAGGTGAACAAGGCACGTTTGATTGAAAAAATTGCCGATTTGGTTAAAGACAAAAAAATAGAAGGTATTTCTGCTCTGCGTGATGAGTCTGATAAAGACGGAATGCGTATTGTGGTTGAAGTAAAACGTAACGAATCTGCAGAAGTACTGCTAAACCACCTTTATTCTCAAACCCAAATGCAAACAGTGTTTGGTATCAATATGGTGGCATTAGACAAGACTCAGCCTAAAATCTTCAATCTTATGGACATCCTTAAAGCGTTTATCTTACATCGCCGCGAGGTTGTCACACGACGCACAGTCTTCGAACTGAAAAAAGCACGTGAGCGTGCTCATATACTTGAAGGTTTGGCAATTGCACTGGTTAATATTGACCCAATCATTGCGATGATTAAAGCGTCTAAAAGTCCAGCTGAGGCCAAAGTATCTTTGACCGCACAAGGTTGGTCTTTAGGTGATGTTGCTGAAATGCTAGAACGTTCAGGCAACGATGCAGCAAGGCCTGATTGGTTAGAACCAGAGTTCGGTATTCGTGACGGGTTATATTATTTAACTGAACAACAAGCGCAAGCCATTCTAGATTTGCGTTTGAACAAGCTTACTGGTTTGGAACATGACAAAATATTGTCTGAATACAAAGAGCTGCTTGATTTTATTGCTGAGTTATTGCACATATTAAACAGTCCTGAACGTTTAATGGAAATTATTCGTGAAGAGCTAGAAGCGATACGTGATGAATACGGTGACGAGCGTCGTACAGTCATTACAGCAGCATCACATGATATCGATATTGAAGATTTAATCGAAAGAGAAGAAGTGGTCGTGACCTTATCTCGTGAAGGTTATGTGAAGTATCAAAAACTCAATGATTATGAATCACAACGTCGTGGTGGCCGCGGTAAATCAGCTACCAAAATGAAGAATGAAGACTTCATTGAGAAGCTGTTGGTAGCCAACACCCATGATCATATTTTGTGCTTCTCGACTCGTGGACGTTTATATTGGTTAAAAGTGTATCAATTACCACTGGCTAGCAGAAACGCTCGTGGTCGCCCAATCGTTAATATTCTTCCGCTTGAAGAAAACGAACGCATTACTGCTATTCTGCCTATTCAAGAATTTGAAGAAGGTAAATATGTGTTGATGGCAACGGCTAACGGCACTGTCAAGAAAACAGCATTAACGTCCTATTCTCGTCCCAGAGCAAACGGTATTATTGCTGTTAATTTGAATGACGGTGATGAGTTAATTGGTGTAGATATTACAAATGGCGACGATGACATTATGTTGTTCTCTGATGCCGGTAAAGTAGTTCGTTTTAACGAAAAACAACGTGAAGCTGATACCGGTAATGTCAAACTTGATCCAGAAACGGGTGAAGAATTATTGGCATTACGTCCCATGGGAAGAACCGCAACAGGTGTTCGTGGTATCCGTTTGAAAGATGGGCAAAAAGTTATTTCGTTGATTGTACCTAAAGGTGATGGTGCTATTTTAACTGCCACTGAAAATGGGTTCGGTAAACGTACCCCAGTCTCAGATTACCCTGCTAAGAGTCGTGCGACTCAAGGTGTGGTATCTATCAAGGTATCTGAGCGTAATGGAAAAGTTGTCGGAGCAGTTCAAGTCAACGATAGCGATGAAATAATGCTTATCAGTGATCAAGGTACACTTGTTAGAACCCATGTTGAAGAAGTCTCGACTGTTGGTCGTAATACTCAAGGTGTGCGCTTAATACGAACCATTGAAGGAGAACATGTTGTTGGTTTACAGCGTATTGATGAAATTGAAGAACTTGAAATTGAGTTAGCCGAAGGTGAAGAAAGTGAAGTGGCTGAGGAAGTAATTGATGCGAGCATGGATGACATTATTGATAACAGCACTGATGATAGCACCCAAGATAACGAAGACGAATAAGAGAGTCCTATTTTTTATATTGAAAGATATGGAAACTAACTGATTTATAGGTATTAATACTGGTAAATTAGAAACAATAACGAGTGGCTAATGCCGCTCGTTTTTTTTTGGTGTAGAAATGACAAAAATTTATAACTTCTCTGCTGGTCCTGCCATGTTACCTGTCGCTGTGATGCAAAAAGCACAAGCAGAATTTTTAGATTGGCAATCCATGGGCCGCTCTGTGATGGAAATCAGCCATCGCAGTAAAGAATACATTTCGCTGGCCGAGACGGCAGAGCAGGACTTAAGGGATTTACTCAAAGTGCCTGACAATTATAAAGTATTGTTTGCACAGGGCGGTGGTCGAGGGCAGTTTTCTGCGGTACCGATGAACTTGCAATTGAGAGCCGACTCAGCAGATTTTTTACTATCCGGTTCTTGGTCCGAAGGTGCATTAAATGAAGCCAGCAAATTCTTGAAAACAAGTGTAGTGGGCGAGATAATCATGCAAGACGGTTTAAGTACTGTCCCAAGTATCACTGCTGCACAAGTTGACCAAAAAAGTGCTTATTTCCATTACTGTTCAAATGAAACGGTAGAAGGGGGAGAGATCAATGACATCCCAGATTCTGGCGACGTGCCATTAGTAGTTGATATGTCCTCTAATATTTTATCCCAGCCAATTGATGTTTCTAAATTTGGTGTGATTTATGCGGGTGCTCAGAAAAATATTGGGCCATCGGGATTATCTGTGGTGATAGTCAGAGACAATTTATTAGATTTTGCGATGCCAGAAACACCCACCTTCTTACATTATCAAACGATGGCTAATTATGGCTCTATGTATAATACGCCGCCCACTTATTCATGGTACTTAGCTGGTTTAGTATTTAAATGGCTTAAAGAGCAAGGCGGGGTTGAAACTATTGCCCAGACGAATGCTCAAAAAGCGGCTCTATTATATCAAAGTATTGATGAAAGCGATTTTTATCTGAATAAGGTACACCCTGACTATCGTTCAAAGATGAATGTGACCTTTCATCTCCCTAATACGGATTTTGACGCTGCTTTTATTAAAGAATCAGAACAAGCAGGACTAAAAGCCCTCAAAGGCCATCGAAATGTTGGGGGGATGCGCGCCAGTATTTATAACGCTATGCCTATCGAAGGTGTTCAGGCGCTAACCGAATTTATGCGAGATTTCGCTAGGAGACATAAATAATGGATCAACTGTATCTTTCGCCTATCAGTAAAGTGGACGGAACCGTAAACGTACCGGGTTCAAAAAGTTTGTCTAACCGTGCGTTACTGCTCGCAGCACTTGCAAGTGGTGAAACGCATCTAACTAACTTGTTAGACAGTGAAGACATTCATCACATGCTGAATGCACTCACTAAGCTGAATGTCAGTTATCGCTTATCTGACTGTAAAACCCAGTGTTGGGTAACAGGTAACGCAGGTGTGTTTAATGTGCCAAAGCCGGTAACCTTATTTTTGGGGAATGCAGGTACAGCAATGAGGCCCTTATGTGCTGCACTAGCCTGTAGTAATGGCGAATTCGAGCTTACGGGGGAGCCTCGAATGGAAGAACGTCCTATAGGTGCTTTAGTCGACTCATTACGCCAAGCAGGTGCAGATATAGAATATTTGAAAAATGTGGATTATCCTCCTTTATTAATAAAAGGCCATGTTCTGCAAGGGGGCAATGTCACAGTGGACGGTAGCGTATCGAGTCAGTTTCTGACCGCTTTGTTAATGAGTGCTCCTTTGTTTGACCAAGATACAATTATTGATATTAGCGGTGAGTTAGTATCTAAACCTTATATCGATATTACGTTACACACCATGGCGCAGTTTGGTATTGAAGTTGAAAATCAAAATTACCAAAAGTTTGTGGTCAAAGGGCAGCAGCAATATCAGTCACCTGGGCACTTTATGGTGGAAGGCGATGCATCCTCTGCTTCTTATTTTCTTGCCGCTGGTGCTATTAAAGGCGGCACAGTCAGGGTTACAGGTGTAGGCAAAAATAGTATTCAAGGTGATATTCGGTTTGCCGAAGTATTGGAACAAATGGGCGCAAAAGTGAACTGGCAAGATGAATTTATTGAAGTCACGAGTGCACCGTTAAAAGCAGTAGATTTGGATATGAATCATATCCCTGATGCGGCTATGACCATAGCTACCACAGCGCTTTTTGCTATGGGCACTACATCAATTAGAAATATATACAACTGGCGAGTAAAAGAAACCGACCGTCTAGCTGCAATGAGTTGCGAACTGAGAAAAGTAGGAGCGATTGTAGAAGAAGGTAAAGATTTTATATCGATTACTCCACCAAAACAGTTAATTCATGCAGAAATAGATACATACAATGATCACCGTGTGGCGATGTGTTTTTCTCTGGTTGCTTTAAGTAACACTGCCGTAACGATCAATGATCCTAGCTGCACCGCAAAAACTTTCCCTGATTATTTCGACAGATTTGCGACTATTTGTAAGTAAATTTTATAACAAAGGGGGCGCATGCCACTGAATATTAAGGGTTTTACTATGAATATTTATAAGGATAAAAAAATGTAACCTTAGTGTTATTGCTTATCTAGTATCTATCCGTATAATTGCGCCCGATTTTCTTATGCTCAGGAGAGCGCATGTACACAGAACCTGTCATCACTATAGACGGTCCAAGCGGAGCAGGTAAAGGTACAGTCAGTACTTTGTTAGCTAAAAAGTTGGGTTGGCACTTTTTAGATAGTGGCGCCATTTATCGTGTTTTGGCTGTTGCCTCATTGCATCACCAAATTCCAGCCGAGGACGAAGCAGGTTTGTTACCTTTAGCGTCAGGATTGGATGTAAATTTTGAAACTACTGAACATGGTGTCAGAGTAATTCTAGAAGGTGAAGATGTTAGCGATACTATCCGCACCGAAGAGGTGGGGGCTACGGCTTCAAAAATAGCGTCATTACCTTCAATACGAGAAGCTTTACTAAGACGCCAGAGGGGCTTTAAACAAGCGCCTGGTTTAGTAGCCGACGGTCGCGACATGGGCACCGTAGTGTTCCCTGAAGCGCAGGTCAAAATTTTTCTAACTGCCAGTGCCGAGGAACGTGCAGATAGACGCTTTAACCAGTTGAAAGCCAGTGGTCATGATGTTAGTATACCGCGCCTTTTAGCTGACATAAAAGCACGTGATGAGCGAGATGCAAATCGAACCATTGCTCCCTTGTTGCCAGCGAAAGATGCATTAGTTCTTGATTCAACCGAGTTGAATATAGAGCAAGTGCTTGAAAAGATTGAAATATTTATTGAAGAGAAATTAACTAAAGCATCTACTTCAGTAAATAGTTAGTAGAAAAAGCCTGCCAAGTTAGGATGATTTGGTTATGAATAACAACCCCGCGCTCACTGGATTGTAACGTGGATGTCAAAAAGAAATATATTAAAACACTATGATTGAAAATTTTGCTGATCTATTTGAAGAAAGTTTAAAAGTAATTGAAACCCGTCCTGGCTCTATCGTTAAAGGTACTATCGTATCTATTGATAAAGATATCGTACTTGTTGATGCTGGTCTTAAATCTGAAAGTGCCATCCCTGTAGAACAGTTTAGAAACGCCGAAGGCGAACTAGATGTTGTTGTAGGCGATGTAATTGATGTTGCTTTGGATGCCATAGAAGATGGATTCGGTGAAACGATCTTATCTCGCGAGAAAGCGAAGCGTCATGAAGCTTGGGTAGAATTAGAAAAAGCTTACACTGAAAAAGAAACCATCATAGGTGTTATTAACGGTAAAGTTAAAGGTGGCTTTACGGTTGAAGTAAACACAGTTCGTGCTTTCTTACCAGGTTCTTTAGTCGATGTACGTCCAGTTCGCGATACGACTCATCTTGAAGGTAAAGAGTTAGAATTTAAAGTCATCAAACTTGATGCAAAACGTAACAACGTTGTTGTTTCTCGTCGTGCTGTTATCGAAGCAGAAAGCAGTGCAGAGCGTGATACGCTTCTTGCTAACCTTGAAGAAGGTCATGAAGTTAAAGGTATCGTTAAGAACCTTACTGATTACGGTGCGTTTGTTGATTTAGGTGGCGTAGATGGTCTTTTACACATCACAGATATGGCTTGGAAACGTGTTAAGCACCCAAGTGAAATCGTTAATGTTGGTGACGAAATCAACGTTAAAGTATTGAAATTCGATAAAGAGAAATCTCGTGTTTCTCTTGGTATGAAACAGATGGGCAACGATCCTTGGCAAGAAATTGCTAACCGTTACCCTGAAGGCGCTAAATTAAGCGGTGCAGTGACTAACCTAACTGACTACGGATGTTTTGTAGAAATCGAAGACGGCGTTGAAGGTTTGGTTCACGTTTCAGAAATGGATTGGACTAATAAAAACATCCCCCCATCTAAAGTGGTCAACCTTGGTGACGTATGTGAAGT
>JAWUXT010000039.1:0-16255 GCA_034111205.1 Paraglaciecola sp.
AGCATTTGGCGGGGTTGATATTTTAGTCAACAATGCCGGATGGGCGACACTTGAACGCTTGCAGGATATTACCCTTGCTGACACTAAGAAACAGTTTGAACTAAACGTATTTGGACCAATATTTTTAACTCAAAAAGTATCAGCCATCATGCCAACTGGCAGTGTCATTATCAATATCAGCTCGATTGCTGCAAAAGGTGGGGCAGGGGGCAGCATCTACTCCGCTACCAAAGCTGCCATGAATACATTAACTAAGTGTTATGCGGCAGAGTTGGGTGACAAAGGTATTCGAGTTAATGCCATTGCCCCTGGTGCTGTTGAAACCGATTTGTACATTGAGGCAGGTTTATTTAAACGTGAGGACGAGATTATTGGGCAAACCCCATTAAAAAGACTGGGTCAACCTCAAGACATTGCTAGCTTAGCTTTATTCTTAGCTTCTGAAGATTCGGCTTGGATTACAGGTGAAGTGATTCAAATCAGTGGTGGAAGGTTTATGTCCTAACAACACTTATGCATTTAAGTGGTTAAAGGATTTATATTTAAAAACTGGAGTTGATATTTCAACTCCAGTTTTTGTTTTCAAATTACTCTGTCTTAGTGTTTACGCGGCGTTTGCCGTTGCTGTTTCTTTTTCGTTTACAAGCTCTAAGTTACTATCTAACAAATCCATATCAAAAGTAAACTCATCAACACGGATAGCTAACTTACGTTTTTCATTGTATTCGATAACTAACGCAACTTCCCGTGCAGTCAATTCACCGGCTTCTTGCAATTTACCAATGGCATGCTCGAAAGAAATGAAAGGCACAACAGGTGTCTTACGCAAAGCTTTTTGAACTTTCTTGAGTTGTGGCATTACCGCATGTTTAGCTTTAAATGCTTGCTCGTTGATATCGTTTCCATCCCCTGGGATGACTTTAACCAAATGCGTTAACTGTGCTTTGATGCTGGTGTCTTGCATCGAAGCTTCAGATAGTTTACGTTTTAAGTCATCTGAAATGCCTGTAACAGCAGTGGTGTATGTATTCGTTAATACACGCATTAAGCCGCGTACTGCCGTATTTGGGAAATTCACAATAAACTCATTCAGTGCGGTTTCGCCTTTATTTAAACACCACTGAATAGCATATTCAAAGTATGGTAAAGCTTCTTTACGACTCTCTACACGCTGCTCATAAAACCGCACTACAGCCATGGCTGCATAAATGTAACTCATTACATCACCAAGACGTGCAGATAACATTTCAGCTTTCTTCAAATCACCCGCTAGAACAAGTAGTGACAAATCAGCCATTGGCGCTAGTTTTGCAGAAAGAGCATTCATACGTTTTTCGTACTTTCGCACTTCTGGTAATGCTGACTGAGCTCCGCGAGTGAAGGGCAGGTAGCTTTTTGACAAACTACGGAATGCATTTTTAACACTAAAAACGACGGTTTTGCTTAATACCTTATTAAATTTCGCATCGGCATCTTGCTCACTACTATGAATTAGTTCAACCATTTCTTTAAGATGTGGATGACAACGCATAGTACCTTGGCCAAATATCATTAAACTGCGTGTCAGGATATTTGCACCCTCAACAGTTATCGCGATAGGTAACGCGACGTATGAGCTTGCTAATGTATTTTGAGGTCCACGTTGAATAGCTTTACCTGCTTGAATATCCATAGCAGTGTTGACCACATCACGGCCTAATTCTGTCATATGGTATTTAGCTATAGCGGTAACGACACCCGGGATAAGACCTTGATTTAGCCCTTCAGTGGTTAACACTCGCATGGCTTCGAGTACAAATGTTTTACCGGCAATATCAGCCATCTCTTCTTGAATGCCTTCGAAGCGACCAATCGGCACACCAAATTGTTCACGAACAAATGAATATTCAGCAGTAGACTTAAGCGCTGTTTGTGCTGAAGCTACGCCCATAGCTGGAAGTGAAATACCTCGGCCAGCACCTAAACAAGCAACCAGCATCTGCCAACCACGGCCAATGTTATTTTGTCCACCGATAATAAAATCCATTGGAATAAATACGTCTTGACCGCGGGTAGTGCCGTTATAGAATTTGACACCCATTGGATCGTGGCGGTTACCTAATTCAACACCGGGGTGTGATTTAGGAATGAGGGCACATGTAATACCCAGTTCAACTTGATCGCCTAATAAGCCATCTACATCAAATACTTTAAAGGCCAAACCCAATACCGTCGCTATGGGGGCAAGTGTAATATAACGTTTGTCCCAAGAAACTCTTAGGCCAATGACTTCTTTACCTTCCCACATACCTTTGGTAACAATACCTGCATCTGGAATAGCGCCAGCATCGGAACCTGCTTCTGGACTAGTCAAGGCAAAACATGGAATTTCTGTGCCCACAGCTAAGCGTGGTAAATAATGGTGTTGTTGTTCAGGCGTTCCATAATGCATCAGCAACTCGCCCGGACCTAAAGAATTAGGCACCATAACGGTTACTGCTAATGCTCCACTTTTGGCAGCTAATGTAGCGACTATGGTGGAGTTGGCATAGGGAGAAAACTCTAAGCCCCCAAATCGTTTCGGTATAATTAAAGCAAAGAATTTATTCACTGAAATAAAGTCTAATATCTCTTTTGGAATATGGTTTTCACTCTGCAGTGCAAAATCATCGATCATCGACAATACTTCTGCAACTGGACCGTCTAAAAAGGCCTGCTCTTCAGCGCTAAGTTTAGCAGTAGGTATGCTTCGTAATGCGTGCATATCAGGTTTGCCCTGGTAGATAGACGCTTCTAACCAAACATCTCCCGCTTCTAAAGCTTCTTGCTCAGTAATTGAAATAGGAGGTAATACTTTTTTAAGACTTGTTCTAATACTCATAGTTTTTTCTCATCCGCTCATCTGACCAGTTGTTATTTATAATACTAGTTTCCACAAAAAGATCAAAATTCTTTGGTATGTTTGTTAATAATCTACGTTTTAAAAACATCTGTGAAACATGAAATGTAGATATTTTTCAATGGTATGATTCTTAAAAATAGAACTTTAATAGAATTGAATAAACAATGATTATTTAACTGAAATGGCTCTTTTAATTGATGATTATGCTGTCAATTTAACTTTTATTGACTACACCTAAACTCTTTTGGGCAGTAAAACTATACTAAAGGTGTTCTGAAAATGGTCTTCAAATATAGTCTGTAATTTTAAAAAGGTAATCTGTAATAGCTTCTTTTAGTAGATGATCAGAGTAAAAATAGGTCCTACAATTACGTGGCCCGATTTTTGTCGATTAATTCATGCTTACAACCGGTAAATTTTAACACTTGGAGAACTAAGTGAATAATTCTTGGTTAGACTTTTCAGTTAATCGTCCTAAGACGGTCCTTATTATCGGATTTATGCTCATTATTGCGACTGCATTGGGTGCTAAAAATCTTTATTTTCGGGGTGATTACAAAGTTTTTTTTGAAAACTCAAATCCTCAATTAATGGCATTTGAGGAAATGCAACACACGTTTAGTAAAAATGATGGCGCGAGTATTATTATCGCGCCCAAATCAGGTAATGTTTTTACTTTGCAAACGCTGACTTTAGTACATGAAATGACTGAAGAAGCAAAACAAACTCCTTTATCTATTCGTATTGATTCCCTCACTAATTTTCAACATACATGGGCTGAAGACGACGACATGATCGTTGAAGATTTAGTCTATGATTTGGCTGATCTAGACCCAGAGAGATTTGCCTACATTCGCAACATTGCTTTAAACGAACCTAATTTAGTCAACCAACTTATTTCCCCAAAGGGTGATGTCACCGTTATAAATGTCTCCGTTAATTTACCTGAGGGTGACTTAACAGCTGAAGTGAATAAGATCACTGATTCGATAAAAACTTTAACCGCCAAATATAAATTAAAGTACCCCGAGCATGATTTTTATCACACCGGCGTAGTATTAATGAATTACTCGTTTGCCTCATTTGCTGAGCGAGACTTTACTACTATTGTGCCCTTCATGTTTCTTACCATTATTGTCATAATGTGGTTACTCTTAAAAACTGCTGTGGGAACATTTTCGACAGTTGTGGTCATTGCCTCTAGTATCGCTGCCACTATGGGGATTGCGGGTTGGTTGGGGATGTTTATGAGTACCGCAACCGTTAACGTACCCACTATGGTAATGACACTCGCTGTGGCTGATTGTATTCATATTATATCAACTATGTTGTATGGGATGCGCCAAGGCAAAGATAAAAAGCAAGCGCTGATCTACAGTATTTCACTTAATAAAATTCCTATATTTATCACCAGTGCCACCACAGGTGTTGGCTTTTTAACTCTTAATTTTGCAGCTGTACCAATTTTGGCTGATTTGGGTAACTTAACAGCTGCTGGGGTTATTTTCGCGTGTGTTTTTTCGCTAAGCATTTTACCCGCTTTGATTATGGTGTTACCGATGAAACAACTACCGAAGCAATTATCTAACAGCAAGCCCGGGTACACCGAAAGATTTGGCGAATGGGTCATTGCGCATCACAAGCGGATTTTACCTTTTACTTTAGTGGTAAGTGTCATAGCTGTTGGGTTCTCGTTCAAAAATCAGCTAAATGATGTGCCTACTGCTTATTTTGATAAAAGTACTGAATTTCGGCAATCTACTGATTTCCAACAGAAACACCTAAGTGGGATGATTAATCTAGACTTTTCGATTTTTACTGATGAAGATTCGGGAATAAACAAGCCACAAACGCTGCAAAAAATTGAAGCGTTTAGTCAGTGGCTTAGCGATCAACCTGAGATAGACCATGTCTCTACTATTACCAACACTTTTAAACGATTGAACAAAAACATGCATGGCGATGACCCTGACTATTATTTATTACCAAATGATAGGGAGCTGGCTGCCCAATATTTACTACTCTATGAAATGTCATTGCCTTATGGGTTGGACTTAACTAATCAACTAGATATGAACAAGTCAGCAACGCGTGTTATGACAATGGTCAAAAATCTAGGTAGTAAAGAATTAACTGAGTTAGAAAGTAAAGCTCAACAATGGTTCTTAACTAATGCACCTAATTTGAAACTGACTGTCGCAAGCCCTGGACTAATGTTTGCGCACATTGGCGAAGCTAATATGGCGAGTATGTTAAAGGGCACCTTGGTTGCACTTCTATTAATTTCTTGTCTTCTGGTATTTGCACTTAAGTCTTTCAAACTGGGAATTATTAGCTTGCTACCTAATTTACTACCCGCTGGGATTGGCTTTGGCATTTGGGGTATTTACTCTGGGGAAGTTAATCTTGGTTTGTCTGTGGTACTCAGCATGACACTGGGTATTATCGTAGATGATACGGTTCATTTTCTTAGCAAATATCGGCATGCTCGGATGGATGGAAATGATGCTGAACAAAGTGTGCGTTATGCGTTTGCCAGTGTGGGAAGGGCACTATGGATAACTACCTTAGTATTGGCCACTGGATTTTCAATACTGATGCTGTCACCATTCGCTTTGAACTCAGATATGGGCATGCTAACCAGTATTATTATAGTGGTTGCCTTAGCTGTCGATTTCTTGTTTTTACCGCCATTTTTAATGGCCTTTGATAAAAAAAATACAAAGCAGGAGCTTATTCATGAATAGATACCACCTTTTATCAGTGACAAAAGTAGTCTTGGTTTTTATACTGATGGCATGTTCTTTTGGTAGTTATGCTCAATCTGCTGAAGACAAAGGCCTAGCTATTGCTAAAGAACGCAAGCTAAGAGACTCAGGTTGGGGTGACAGTACTGGCGAAATGAGTATGATTTTACGGAATGCGCAAGGTAATGAAGTTGAACGCAAAATGCGCTTGAAGTCATTGGAAATTGCGGATGATGGAGATAAATCTTTAACTATTTTTGATCAGCCATTAGACGTAAAAGGCACAGCATTTTTGAGCTTTTCCCATGCAGTTGAGCCTGATGATCAATGGATGTATCTGCCTAAATTAAGCAAAGTGAAACGCATTCGCTCTCGAAATAAATCAGGCCCTTTTATGGGGAGTGAGTTTGCATTCGAAGATATGAGTTCGTTTGAAATCGAAAAATATAATTTCAAGTACTTACGCGACGAAACCTTTGATGGACAAGCCAGTTTCGTGTTGGAACAAGTACCAACTGATAATGATTCAGGTTATTCAAAGCAAATTATCTGGGTTGATAAACAACACTACCGTTTATTAAAAGCTGAATTTTATGATCGTAAAGATAGTTTGTTAAAAGAATTAGTTAACTATGAATTCACTTTGTACCTAGATAAGTATTGGCGGCCCATGCGGAGTGAAATGTTTAATGAGCAAAATGGTAAAAGTACTGAGCTAGTTATCCATCAACTAAATTTTAATACCGGTTTATCGGACAATGATTTTAATCAGGGTACGTTGAAAAATGTTCGATAAATCAGGCTATGCTTACAAAGCGTACCGTTCGCTCATAAAGGATGCACATTGAAAACACTGATCTCACTTATCGCTTTTCTGCCCACTATAGCACTCGCTGAAATCGAATATAGCGGTAGCGCTGCTGTAGAACAACGCTACTTTTTGCAAGATGCGCTTTATCCTCAGCAGGAAAGGTCCAATCTGTCGGTATATTTTGCCCCTGAATTGTATACCAGATTCAACGACGGTAATGACAGCATATTATTCAAAGGTTTTTATCGTATTGACCAACAAGATACAAAGCGGACTCATGCTGACATCCGCGAATTTAAGTGGACACACAGTGGTAATGAATGGCAGGTTCAAACTGGGATCAGCAAAGTATTCTGGGGGCAAACTGAGTCGTTGCATTTAGTTGACATCATTAATCAAACTGATGGTGTTGAAAGCATTGATGGTGAAGATAAGTTAGGTCAGCCAATGGTGGCCTTTTCTCTGTTTAAAGACTGGGGTAGTACCACTGTTTTTGTGTTGCCGTATTTTCGAGAGCGCACTTTTTCAGGCAATGATGGTCGATTAAGGCCTCCAATAGCCGTTGATACTGACAATCCAATATATGAGTCTGAAGATGAAGAAAAAAATATTGATTGGGCTATTAGGTGGCAACATACGTTAGGCGATTGGGAAGTGGGGTTGTCATATTTTGACGGTACTTCTAGAGACCCTGATTTTGTCTTAACCACTAATGAATTGTTAGAGTCCAGCCTGCGTCCGTTTTATCCGCAAATCCAACAAGCAGGAATAGATGTGTTGGCCTTAATGGGACGCTGGACAATCAAGTTTGAAGGTATTCAACGCAAAGTCATAGAGCAAGACTTTACTGCTTTTGTAGGGGGCTTTGAGTATTCTTTCTTAGGCTTGTTCAATAGTGTTTATGATGTAAATTGGCTAATGGAATATCAATACGATGACCGTGAAAATTTAACGAATGTCGTTGCGCAAAATGATTTGATGATCGGTACTCGATTAGTCTTTAATGACATTGATGGCACTCAGATATTGGCAGGTATGGTACAAGATCTTGATTACTCAAATGTGAGAGCTGGATTTATTGAAGCGTCTAGCCGCATAAACAACAATTGGAAATGGCGATTAGATGCATGGCTCTTTTCTAGCGATGAACCCGCTGAGCCCAGCTATCTATTGCGTAGAGATGACTACGTTCAATTTAGTTTAGAGTATTATTTCTAGTCGATTATCGCGCAGTGACCGACTTGCGATAACGGCTAAAAGATTTAAGCCACAGAGTTAACAGAGAGTCGGGTGCCGATCGCAAAGTCACACAGAGTGATTTAATCACTAAGTTTCTTTTTTCTGGGCACGGCACCCAGTGAACACGCTTTTATCTGTGATTTGTTTGCCCCTCGGTAGTCAATTTTCAAGCGCAAAAGCAGTTCTAATTATAAGTATTTGGCATGAAACCTTAGATGTTGTTCAATAAAACTAGCCACAAAAAAATAGCTATGATCATAACCTGCGTGGTAACGAAACTCTGCTTCGTAACCTATTTCTAATGCCACGTCTTCTAAAGGTTTAGTGAGTTTCTGGGTGTGATAAAAATTATCATCTAAGCCTTGGTCTACTAACATAGGAATATATAGAAACTTACCCTGTTGACGCATTAAGGCACAGCTATCGTAGGCCTCCCAGTCTCTCAGCTTATCTCCTAAATAATTGCTAAAGGCTTTTTGACCCCATTGGCAATCCGATGGATTAACAATAGGCGCAAAGGCTGATACCGAGCAATATTGCTTCATATTAGACAATGCAATGGTTAGCGCGCCATGTCCACCCATTGAATGCCCAGCTATTGCCGATTTTTCTTTCACCTTAAACTCTTTGTTAATAAGAGCGGGTAACTCCTCAACAATGTAGTCGTACATTTGATAATGCTCTTGCCAAGGCTCTTGCGTGGCATTAATGTAAAATCCTGCACCTAAGCCTAAATCGTAAGCTGCATCGGCAGCGTCGGGTATGTGCTCGCCACGAGGACTGGTATCAGGCATGATTAGCATGATACCGAGTTCAGCCGCTACTCTTTGTGCCCCAGCTTTTGCAGAAAAGTTTTCGTCAGTGCAGGTTAGGCCGCTCAGCCAATAGAGCGCTGGTAGCTTTTCGTCCGGATTGACGATCGGTGGAATAAATACACTGAACTGCATTTCGCATTTCAGAACCGCTGATTTGTGGCTGTAACGTTTTTGCCAACCACCAAAACATTTATTAGAGCTGAGTTCTGCTAGTCCGGTTGCATCAGCGGGTATAACTGCGGTTTCAGCCGTCATCAGAAATGCACCACTGTGCGAATAGACTTGCCCTCATGCATTAGATCAAAGGCCGAATTAATATCTTCTAAAGGCATTGTGTGAGTAATAAAGGTGTCTAATTCAAATTCACCGTCCATATAACGTTGCACGTAATCGGGTAATTGGCTGCGACCTTTTACACCACCAAAAGCGCTGCCCCGCCAGACTCTGCCAGTAACTAATTGAAATGGTCGAGTGGATATCTCCTGACCTGCACCTGCAACACCGATTATAATGGACTCGCCCCAACCTTTATGACAACACTCTAGTGCTGAGCGCATCACGTTAACATTACCAATACATTCAAAGGAGAAATCTACTCCACCCTCGGTCATATCGACAATGATTTCTTGAATGGGTTTGTCAAAGTCTTTAGGGTTAATAACATCTGTCGCCCCTAATTGTTTAGCGATCTCGAATTTATCGTCATTAATATCGATAGCAATAATTCGCCCTGCATTGGCCATTTTTGCGCCAATTAACACCGAAAGGCCAATTCCACCTAAACCAAAGACAGCCACAGTATCCCCCGCTTTTACTTTTGCGGTATTGGTCACAGCGCCCATTCCGGTTGTAACACCACAACCTAACAAACACACCTTCTCTAAAGGTGCGTCTTTTGGAATTTTTGCCAAAGCAATTTCAGGTATCACTGTGTGCTCAGCAAAAGTAGAGGTACCCATATAATGATAAATCGGTTGACCTTTGATAGAAAAGCGACTGGTGCCATCAGGCATCACGCCTTTACCTTGTGTGCTACGTATTGCCTGACACAAATTAGTTTTTCCTGATAGACAGTACTTACATTTTCCGCATTCAGGGGTGTACAAGGGAATAACATGATCACCTACTTCAACTAGTGTGACACCTTCGCCAATCGCCTCAACAATACCTGCACCTTCATGGCCTAAGATCGCTGGAAATAATCCCTCTGGATCATCTCCAGATAAGGTATAGGCATCAGTATGACACACACCAGTAGCGACTATTCTGACCAATACCTCGCCTTTTTGTGGTGGTGCTAAGTCAACTTCTTCAATTTTTAGTGGTTCACCAGCAGCCCAAGCAACTGCGGCACGAGTTTTAATACTTTTCATTATTTGTCCTTATTTTATTTAATCTATTAACCTGATTAGGGTCAGTTAAGCTAAAAACAATATCCTAGTAAGCGGATACTTTCGGCCTTCCAGAAAACATTATTAATCTCATAACCATCAGTACAAAGCTTCTCTTTATCTAGTCTTCGTTTTAAGGCTTGAGCTGCCTGGTCTTCCAAGTCAAGCTTTGTTTGGTTGTTGGCTTGCATATCTAGCCTGAATGGATTTTCTGGTGCAAAACGGTCGTTTTTTTCAGGTCGTTTTATTTCTTTGCGACCATCACGGAGTAAAGATTCCTGAGACGTGTTTTGCCACGAAATGCCATAAACAAATTCGGTTTTCCCATTATCGGTTACTCGAGAATCAAACTTTTCATCTGTCATGATAGGTGGAGTCTTACCAGCGCATGCGGTCACTAATAGGCTAATGGCTAAAACTTTAAAAAAAATGTGGTTGAACAAGAGACACTCCATATTTAAATCCAGTATTGTTTATACTAAACAGGGTCAAGGAGGATCGCAATTTGTCATCTGCGATTAAAGCAAAAATCTATCAATCAGTATTATTAACTAAAGTTTAATTTACGTGAGATTAGTAATATTTATACAACCGTATCAATATATTAGTTGGCTCACTCTTGCAGCAAATTATGAATGTAGTATTGTGTTATTAATAAAAAGTTATGGAATTTTAGCGTGTTAAAAAAGCAGGTTGGTATACTGGTAATAAGTTGTATCTTTAGTCTACAAACATTCGCTGCTGATAATCTTTATACTGTATTTTCAGTGGGTTATTCAGATGTCGAGTTTATCCAAGACTCTAACAAAGGTTTTGGTTATAAAATGGCTGTAGGTTATCAGGTTGACCCTCAGTGGTACGTTGAAGCAGGTTACCAGTCATTGATCCACGATAAACTATATCTGACTGAATTACCGTCCGCTACAGATGTCACCCACTCTGAAAATGTGCAACAAGGTGATGCATTGTTTTTGGCCTTCTTAGGTAAAGCATCAAGCCAAATTGGCGAGTTATTTTATCGCATAGGCGTACTCAAAACGGATATTCGTGGTCAACAACTTTTACCTGGTGTGAGGGAATGCAAACTGGGCAAAGCCAATGTTTTGGCTATTGCTAATTTTGGTGCCGCTACAATGTGTGATTATGATGAAAGTGGTGTCGCTGGGGTTATTGGTTTAGGGTTTGATTATTTTATTGGTGCGCGCACCATGGTACGTACTGAGATTGAATATATTAAAGGTCAGGATAATTTAACCGTGACGACTGTCAACGTAGGCCTGCGTTATAATTTTTAATACGGTCACCGCGTGATGGTCACCGCGTGACGCTCACCGCGTAAATCGAGCAAAAAACAAATTTAATCACATTATACAAAACAGACATAAATGACTGCTAAATAAGCAGTCATTATATTTTTAAATGATTACATTTCGTAAAATGCATCCACCAAACCGCCTACTTTAACTTCGCTGACGATTGAATGCTTGTTGAGAAGAGCTTCAATAGCGGCTCTGTCTTCTTCTGTTGCATTGCCATAACGTTGTGCTGATGTCACAGATCCTTCGAATGACTCGCTATTGTTATCAAGACTAATATAAAGCTCTTCGGTATTAACTAGTTCTTCAAGGCTATTAAAAAAAAGTTCATATTGTTCATCTGATGCTTCGGTTAACTTAAAGCTAAACTCAAAGCCTAAGATAGCCCACTCACCCAAATACATTTTTTTTTGAAGACGTCTATTTCTGGTTGGTTGTTCTGACATTATATTACCTGCAAAAGTTAAAAAGGATTAAACCATAACTTCTACCGAGGGCCTGCCATCGATAGTAAGTGAATTTCGAGCGCATACTATCAGCTTTTGTAAGTTTGTTTTGAAAGAATAATGAAAGTTGCTGAGAGTTGTATTATGAAGCTGTAAATGAAAAATTATGGCGTAGCATTTGAGAAGCATTTGAGAATTGTATTAACCACAATAAAGGTAGAAATTCTTAGAAAAAACAGTCATTAAAAAAAGAAGGGCGTACACAACTCCCATCAATTTTAATATCACATCGAAATATTAAACATGTGTAGCTGAACCACTGCGGTCAGTAGTAACACCGCTAAAGGTGTTTGAGGGAGAGTGTGTTTAACTTCATTACTATTAATCTATAATACTGTAACGGCAAATTACGCAGCGATTTCACATATACCGCATCAGCAGTTTTGGTAAAGCCATCAGTATTAATCCCAATAAGACTAAAAGAAATGAGGTATCAATAAAATATGGAAAGAGGATAAGTGCTACGCCAGTATATCGAATAATCAGGTTTGCCCGTTTTTTGCCATACATAAAGTAACCTACACCAATTGAGCTAAATACTATGCTCCATAAAAGTAGTGCAGTATCCATAGCAAATTCGTCCCCGATAGCCTAATTTTTTTGCTTCATCCGATCTTTTAGATCTGCAAATGGATTGTAAGTGCTAGTTTTGATTTCTGTATCCTCAGTACTACCGTAGCGCACCAGATTCTCAAACTTAGAATGTTCTTCATCATGGCAATACAAACACAGCAGTTCCCAGTTACTGCCATCGCTGGGATTATTGCCATGATTATGATCGACGTGGTGAACCGTCAACTCCGAAAGATTTTTGTGGAAAAATTCACGGGTGCAACGGCCACAGATCCAAGGATATATTTTAAGGGCTTGTTCACGATAACCCGATGCACGTTTGGCTATATATTCTTGCTGCTCGGCGAACACTTGATCATAACCGCCTGCCCCAGCTTTTTGATTCGACATGTGATTTTCACTTAAAATAACTGATCGTTTATTGGAACACCCATAGTAACAGTGGTATGGGTATATACAACAAATTGAATTTTTCACTTCGTAAAGTGAACAGATTTCAACTTTTTATATACCAGAGTTGAAGTTAAAATTCTGAGCTCTTTCTTGCATTATTATAAGTGGCTCAAGGTTTTTAAAGGAGAGCCTAAAGTGAAGTGACAATAAAGTTCGCCCGTAAGTGTAAGAGATTAGTATTTCATACTAAACGGCTCAAAGTGGCAGGAACAACCGATGGAATGGTAATCAGCAAATATGTGCTAATTAGTAGATACCAGACGTTCGCTATTTGTCAGTGAACTGGACGTTTAAGCGATAAACAGCGGTTGGGTTTAATCATTTCTAAGTAGAGACTTAATTATCATTCAGTCGTTCCATCCGCTGACCCCGAAGTTTGACCGAAACCAAGTTTGCTTCTGCCCTAATGAGTAATAATAAAATTTTGAATACAGCATTTAGCCCCTCCCTCGGCAAGTTGCACTGCCCGATGAAATGGTTGGCACATTGTTGTATCTGGTGTCGGATGCACCGATTTATGCAACAGATAACACCGTTACGGTTGATGGCGGATATTTGGCCTAGCTTTCTGAGAAGGTTAAACAGGTGATTGAAAGGCCGACGAACTATCGTTTATCGGCTTTTTTTTGTGCTCATGAGAAGTTTAAAAAACACGCGAAAACCCGTTATGCTGTTTCTCAAGGACGACTTGATTTCTTGGTTTTAAAAAACCTGTTATATTGGATGCCTTCTCCATTTTATCACCTCAGATTTCCGTACAATCCAAGGACTTATTACGAAGGGTGCCTCCTTAATTACTAATCCAAAATATCATTTATTTCATCTATGGCGTCTTTAGCATTTTCTAAATTAGCCTTCTTCTCTTTAAGTTTTGCTTCTTTTTCTTTCTTTTCTTTTTCCATCGACTTCTTCTGCTTTTCTTTCCTTCTTTTTTCGTCTCGTTTTTTTCTTTTTTCTTCTCTTAATTTTTTTTTCTTATTAGGATCATCCTCATCCTCGATATCGTCTTCCAGATCATCAACTTCATCTTCTAGGTCATCTATTTCCTCATCAAGTTTGTCAATATCTTCATCAAGCTTTTCTGTTTCTTCCTCAAGGTCTTTGACTTCTTTTTCCCATGCAGATAAATTTTTCTCTAATATTTTTTTTAAATTTTTAAGTTTTTCTTTTTTTTCTGCATCTAATTCTTCGTCATCTTCACACAACTTTTCAATCAACTTAGATAAGCCAAAAGTAAGAATAACGAGTAAAGCTTCACCTAACTCTATAGCTATAGCAGAAACGATGCTTTTGTTATTTGAACTAGTAAATGCCAAAGTATCTGTTTTAAAATTAAAACCAAGTGGAAAACTATTACCTTTAACGTGTGTTAATGACATTGAACGAAACTCTGCACGCTGGAACTTATCATCAAAAGCCATTTTTATATTTAAATCTTCTCCAGCTAAAACTTCAACATCATGACGAGTCAATTGGTTATGATTGGCATACAAAGCAAACATTGCAATAGCTTGATCTAGAGACAACCCTGGCGCTTCTTTAAACCGCTGTTTTAAGTCATCTGTACTACACGGAATACCTTGTTCTCCTACTCTACTGCCAAAAGCGATTAACGTGCTTGGATTCAAAGATGATTGCAAACCATGAACTAAACCATTTTTCATACTACGTTTTAAAAAATCATCTTCTGGTAGTGAATCTGGGTATAAATTGTGATGAGCTTTTAATGCACCGTTTACAGATTTCTCCATTTTAACGACAGCTTTGTCCATATATTCTGCAAAGGGCTTAGCGATACTTTTTGAAAATAAAGGTAATGCATGTTCCTTACAGTTTTTCATGTTAATCCTCATATTTCCTATGATTTGAAATAACAGTATAGAAAGAATAACTCGGCTCTGCCAAAGTGTTTACACAGACACTCGCCCTAATCTGGTGAAAGAGACTGGGATAATAGTGTGTTGGATAAATGAATTTTTTGAAGTCTAGGAAGAATAAACCACATCCCTAATGTATTTAACATGGTCTGGTTTTGTTGGGTTTAGTAACCCTGTGGGGGCACCGCCAATGAAATGCCTTCTTTGGATCTGAGACAGTCGATTAAATTAAAATCAGCGGACAGCGGGAGAACGCTCCAAGCCGACTGTCGCCTGAGTGGTAATAACGGCCATTTGCCATTCAAGTATAAAAAGGGGGGGATCCAAATTAAATGGCGTAACTTAGTCTTTTGCAAAATATGCAACTATCACATCAATTAATTGAAGATTTAATCAATGATCTTGATTACCATAAAATGGTCACTCAAAATTGTCTCACCTTCCCGTCGGTGAACAATAATGTCTTTAACAATATAATAACGTTGTTCACTTGGAACGGCTGGATTGAGCCTAAAAGCGGACAGTCGAGTGTTAAACCTTACAGAGGTGTTTGTTCCAAAAACAGACCTTCAGTAACGCCTAAATAGCCACTTAAAGCCTATTGCTAATATTAATTCCGCTAGCACCTAAACCTAATTACTTTGTTCACCAAAACATCAACTACAAGTCTATCTTTAAATTTTTCAGGTTTACATGTTCCGTCGTATCAGGGGTTATAACTTTTAAGAACTTAGATGATTCATTAACAAATATGTACTTTTCTAACTCAACTGACTCTAACATTATCCTATCTGATGGCAGTGCTTGCGGATCATAATGTTCATAAACTTCGATTAAACAAGGAAAGTTCTCGTTACATAACTCACTGTTTATTTTAACTTGTTTTCTATTTAATAAAGCCCATGAAGGTCTACCTTTTATATTTGTTGTTCTAGGCCAAATAACATTTACATCATAGGTGTCAGGTCTAGCAGACCAAAGAGAGCCATTTTTCTCTAACACTGTTGGCTCTTTAATATCAAATTGATTGATTATTTCAGCATAAATCGGTGACTCATTCTTTACACTAAATTGTTCTACAATATCGGTTTGATTTATTGTAAATGGATTAATTCCTGTTTCTTTGTGCAAGATTTCGGCTAGCCACCCATCATTTTCTTTTATATGACTATAGCCACAATGTATTAAAACCTTTGCATCTGGATCTTCTTCAAAAATTTTAGATACCAAATGTTTCCCTGCGCTCATTTCCCTATTTAGACGTGTTGATTGATCTCCATAATCGTAAGAGATTAATTTAAAACCGAGTTTTTTTGCTGCGATTAACAAATGAGCAAAAAGCGGCTCTTGTGTATAATAACCAGCCTCACTTGTTATAAAGTTATTACTAACAAATTCATTTCCCGACTCTCCTAACGCCTCTAATGCAAAATACTTGTAGCCTTGATTCCACAGTCCTTTCAATAATTTTATTGAAAGGACTCTATGCTGTGTGATGTGATGAGCTTCATTGATCATGACAATTTTCTCATCATTAGCTCGCGTAAGTATTTCGTTTATGGCTGATACAGGTTGAAAATTATCTAGAGTAATAGGAGCCTGTAAATCCTTTTTTGTTTGATAATTGTGACTATAAAGTGCTTTAC
>JAWUXT010000040.1:0-20332 GCA_034111205.1 Paraglaciecola sp.
TCAAACCAAGTAAAATCACAAACTGGATTGGTTGATGCGCTGAATAAGTTAGTCAATTTGCATCAGCAAGGATATTTAAGCGATGAAGAGTTCCGCTTAGCTAAAACCAAATTACTGCAATGACCTACCAAAAATGTGAATTTCAACAGTAGGTATCCAGTGATATAAAGCAAAAACATGTAAATATGTAGAATTACACATTATAATAATAAGTCGCTTTATAAATAAAACAGAGGGGTGTTATCCCTCTGTTTTAATTTGCAAGTCTTAGTTCTTAGCTTTTATCTCACTGGAAACAGCAATCTTTATGGGATCAAATTCGTCGAACCATTTACGCATCATCAGGTTAGTACGCAAATAGTTAGATGGTATAGACCCAGTACCATGATATTCATTACTCATAGGTATTAGGTGTGAAGGTATACCGCGGATCTTCAAAGCTGCAGCGGCTTTAAAACGGTCGGTTTGACCAATAATCCAAGTGGTGAGTATTCCCCCACCTGAACAACCAGCCTCAAACATGCGGTCAGAATGAGCATACCCATCGGCGATAACTTTATCTACGCCAGCCATCAGGTCTGCATAATCTTCGGGGCCAGTGTAACGATGCCGAATGGCATTGGCAAAATCCTTCCATAGCCATTAGAGCCTCTAGGATTGGTGTAAAGAAGCACATAACCGCGGGCGGCAAACTCCTGAAAGGTAAAATTAAAGCCACTATTGTACATTGAGTGAGGGCCTCCATGTATTTAATTGAGTAATAGTTCCATCTGCCACTGACACCAAATTAATACGGCTTTCAGACCATGCCTCAAGAGTCTGAGCCCGGGTCAAACCATCAAAGGCAATTATTTTTCCATCTGGAGACCATAATGCGTTCTGTCCAAGAACGCATAGGACGATTACGACTACCATTGAAACTCATCAGCCAAAGGGTGAATGTGAATTTGTCATTCATCTTATCGATGTGACTTCGAGAGTACAGAATCTGAGAACCATCAGGTATATTTGTCCGTTACCTACTCGTTCAAAATCTAAATAATCTTTCAATTGAATAAAATTCGCATCGCCATTGTCTTTGGCGAAAATGCCGTGCAAAAAACCACGCTAGCTGAAAACATTGTTGCCATTGCAATTAATATTTTTAGTTTCATTATTTGAACTCCATATGAATTTATATATAAGATATTTCGTATTATTTTACTCTAATGTCAAGCCGCTAGAGTTTGCACTAGGTGTAATTAAGGCAGAGATTAAGCTATTAATAGGTTTACATAGCTGATTTTTAAACCAAGCTTGAAGGTCGTAGCAACAGTAAGAAATACACCGACTTCAATTGCAATAATTTATGAGAAGCGAGTTCTTGCTTCGCACGCTTACTCCTAATATAAAATTCTATCAACTATTCTTCAAAACCGTTCAATCAATAAATAATTGCGAGTAAAGAAAGATATTTTTTTACGCCGATGCCAATATTTATTTGATGCAATCATGTTGGTACTGACACTCAGCCGCCGAATAGAATTAAACTAATTTCAGATCATCCGGTGTATCAATATCCAAAGCGGCTTCTGGCATAGTTAAACCAATAATCTGTTGAGAGTATTGTTGCAGCAATGTCTTAGCGCCTTTATCACCTTTTAATTGACTTAACTGAAAAAAGTATTGTTTGGGAAATATTGTAGGGGCCCCAACTATGCCTTCGTATTTAGCTGCAATAATATGTTGTGGGTATTTGTTTAATTCTTGTAGCATTTTTATTATCAGATTCTGAGTTAGCGCAACCTGATCGGCCAACGCAATCAAGACATGAGTGGTTTCGCTAGCAATTAGATGCATACTTTCACTCAATGTATGGCCCATGCCTAGTTGCCAACTATTCGCCACATAACGAGTAACGTTGTTCGGAAGAACTTCATTTATCAACTCAGCATTGGCACCTAACACTACATAACCATTGGCGATGCCTGCTATCCATTTTTCAGCTTGACGATATTGTGAAAGGCAATGACAAATCATGGGCTGCCCATGAATATCTGTTAGCTGTTTTATACCGCCAAAACGTTTACTTTGACCTGCTGCTAATATTATTAGCTCAACTTTCACTGATTGACCACACCACTGATAGATAAACCGTCGGCGTTTTCTAACACGGCATGTACTTCGGCTAACATCGACAACGCAATGGACTCTGGCAGTTCACCCCCTAATCGCAGTCCTACCGGATTAGCCAATGGTTTAGTCAAATCGTTTCTAGTTAACTTTGCAATATCTAACACTCTGTCAGTGCGATGAGTGGGCCCCAGTAATCCTACATATTTAGCACTGCTGGTTTGAACTAATTTTAATGCGGCAGCATCAAGTTTTATATTATGCGTTAATACTAATGCCGCATCTATTTGACTAAGCCAAGTCGTATCATAAAGTGCATCTATTGGCTGGCGAATAATCTGGCTGGCTTTTGTGAAAAACTCGGCCTTAGCGTAACCTACTCGAGGATCAATAAGTAACACCTGCCATCCCAAATCAGCCGCAATAGACACGACCGGTTTTGCATCGACCCCTGCTCCAAAAACAGCAAGTAACGGTGCAGGACTCAGTACTTGCACAAAAACATCTGTGGTCCCAGTTATCTGAGCACTAGAAGTAGACTTTTGAGACAGAGCATCTATAGAAATGACTTTATTGCGTGGAAAACCTTCATCGACTTGTTGATGATATTCAGCCTTGTTTCTTTGTTCTAAACAACGATTAAGCTCATCAAGTTTAAGATAATCATTATCAGCGTGAACCGGCTGCAACAAAATTCTCACCATGCCGCCACAACCAATACCCAGTTGCCAGGCAAGATCTTCTTCTTCGCGCATATCGTATTCAATTATACGATTTTGATGATTGTCCCAACAACGCCTAGCCTGGCGCATTATATCTGACTCTAAACAACCGCCGCTTAATAATCCAAAATATTGGCCCATGTCATTGATCAGCATCATCGCCCCCGCCTTGCGGTAAGACGAGCCGTCGGTTTGTATGATAGTGGCCAATACCCACAGATGTGTACCTCGATTCTCAGACCAATGACTGAGTAACTGACTTATTCTATTTGCCATCTAGGCCTACACCGCCATATCTTTATCGAAGGGAACTTTAGGTTTGCGCAAATCAATCACTAAGGTCTCTGAAATTTTATCTTGAATGGCTTGGCGGTTAGGGTCCCAAAAAACCTGAAGAAACCCCATAAGTCCAGTAGCTAAACCTGCTGCATAACCACCATAACGGCCAAAACTTTCCCACAAATTTAAAGGAGTGTTGTCGAGTTTAAATACTTGCAGGCCTAGTAATTTTTTTCCTGGAGTTTGGCCCTTCCACCATGCAGTAAAGATACTAAAGTAAAACGCAGCCCAGCCCAAGCCAACGCCTAGTTCTTCCATTAAGTTTTCTAATCTTTCAATGAGTCTTTTTGACTCGGAAGGTGGCTTTTGAATCTTTACGTCGTTGTTGATTGGCAACGTAGTCACCTGATCAGTGGATTTTAGCTCAACTGCCTTTAGCTCAAATGACTTTAGATCAGCAACCTTTAGCTCAAGGCTGTTTTTTGATGTTTGTTGTAGGTGGTTAATCAATTCTGTTTGCTGTGAAGTACTAAGGCTTTCAGACACTGAGCCTATATACCCTTTCAATATATCATCTATGGTATCTGTATCTAAACCAATATCAATAACATCCTGTATAAGTTCATCACCTAACGTTTGGAAACAATCATAAATAGGCTCGCATTCTTTTTGAGCAACACGTTGTTTCATAGCCTTAGTATTTACCAAATATTTGGCTGTCAAAGCGATTAATTTCATTCCCATTACATCATCATTAATTTTTGTTGATGGTTCAGGCGACTTGAATCTGAATAATTCATTATCATCTTTACCATTACCGTTAATTTCATCAACAATGCCCAATGCGACGACAAATAACAATAATGCTACTAACAGACGCAAAAAAATTCGTGCGGCATTAAAACGTTTTTTAGTCTTTAAGCGATTGCCCGCTCTAAAAAAAGTCCAAGCAGCTATTGCAGCCAATAGCAAGCTGCTGATTTGAGTCAATAAAGATATAAAGAACAGATCTATCATTAAGCCAAAACCACGGCGAAAAGGACCAGCCAGAGGTGTACCTAACAAATCATCAGCCACAAAAAATGCATATGGAGTGACAATTTGTCGGGTTTCTTTACGAGTTAAACACACATTTCCAGACTCTGAGCCACTTCCCTCAGACTCCACATCAACATCTAATGAGTTATCTATTTGATTAGTATTTAAGTCCGAGTGCTGTTGCATAAACGCTTCTTTTATCCGCTTCTCTTGGTTAGGCTCTTTATCCCCTCTCCTATTCCATCTAACGTGAGGGGGAACATTCTGTCGGTCATTATTTCTTTCATTATGCTAACTGAAGCATAATAATTCCAATACTGACTCAACTGTGGGTTTAGCCATATTGCATGTTCAAAATGATGTAGTAAACGTTGCATCCAGACCGACCCAGCTTCTTCATTCCAGTGCTCTACACTTCCACCTGGGTAAGTTATTTCGTAAGGTCCCATAGTCGCATCACCGACAAATATAAGTTTATAATCCGCACCATACTTGTGAATAACATTCGCAATAGGTATGACTTCTCTATCACGTCTTTTGTTATCCTTCCAGACACCTTCGTAAACACAATTATGAAAATAAAAGTATTCAAGATGTTTGAACTCGGTGTGTACTGCTGAAAACAACTCTTCGCATTCTTTAATATGTGCATCCATCGAGCCACCCACATCAAAAAACATCAACACTTTAACCGCGTTGTGACGCTCTTTCACCATATGAATGTCTAGAAAACCAGCATTTTTAGCTGTAGCACCGATAGTTGTAGGTATATCTAGCTCTTCGGTCGCGCCGGTCCGCGCAAACTTGCGTAGTTTACGCAGCGCAACCTTGATATTACGGGTACCCAACTCAACATCACCCGCAAGGTTTTTAAATTCTCGCTTATCCCACACTTTAGCGGCCGAGAAATTACGATTGCCTTGTTGACCGATACGCACGCCTTCTGGATTATATCCATTAGCTCCAAACGGAGATGTACCACCAGTACCAATCCATTTATTACCACCTTGATGACGTTTTTCTTGCTCCGCTAAACGTTCTTTCAGAGTTTTCATCAACTCTTCAAGGCCACCTAAAGCTTGAATTTGTGCTTTTTCTTCTTCACTGAAATGCCGTTCTAAGGCATTTTTCAACCATTCCTCTGGGATATCTTTGCCAAACAAGTCAATGCTTTGCACCCCTTCAAAATAGTCAGCAAAAGCACGGTCAAACTTATCAAACTGGCTTTCATCTTTAACCATAATCATTTTAGATAAAAAATAAAAATCGTCAATACTGGCAAATATCACGCCTTTCTCTAACGCATTAAGCAAGTCCAAAAGCTCTCTTAGACTCACTGATAGGCGGTACTCTCTGAGTTTAAAAAAGAAATCAATTAACATTAACGACGCGCCATAAAGACCAGTTTTTCAAAGAGGTGGATATCTTGTTCATTCTTAAGCAAAGCACCATAAAGTGGCGGAATACTTTGTTTGCCGTCCTTATTCTGTAGCGCTTCAGCTGGAATGTCTTCTGCTACCAATAACTTCAACCAATCTAACAATTCTGAGGTAGATGGCTTCTTACGAAGACCAGGTACATCTCGCAAATCAAAAAATGATTGTAAGGCTTGGTTAAGTAATATTTTCTTAATATATGGAAAATGCACATCTACAATTTGACGCATCTCTTCAGCATCTGGGAACTGAATGTAATGGAAGAAACATCGACGTAAAAACGCATCAGGTAATTCTTTTTCATTATTCGATGTAATGATAACAATCGGACGTTGTTTAGCTTTGACTAATTGTTGGGTTTCATAAACAAAAAATTCCATTTTATCTAGTTCTAACAGCAAATCGTTTGGAAACTCGATATCCGCTTTGTCTATTTCATCAATTAATAATATGGTGCGCTTTTCTGCATCAAATGCCTGCCATAATTTCCCCTTCACAATATAGTTGCCAATATCGTGCACTTTCTCATCACCTAACTGTGAGTCACGTAACCGCGATACTGCGTCATATTCATATAAACCTTGCTGGGCTTTAGTCGTCGATTTTATATGCCACTGAATTAGATTAGCATCTAAACTTTTGGCTAACTCTTCTGCGAGCATAGTTTTACCCGTACCTGGTTCACCTTTTATCAACAACGGTTTTTCTAGTGTGATAGCTGCGTTGACAGCAAGTTGTAACTCACGACTAGCAATATATTTTTCTGTTCCATTAAACGCCATGTAGAATCTCAAACCTTATTAACAATTGATTAACCATAAGATATAGCGAAATAGCTCTTTAAATGAAGCTTCTCACCCTTATCTCTATGTATGAATATCTTTATGATAAAACAGTTTTACGAGCTATACGTATCAATAATATTTATAGGGCCTATTGTTGTTTCATATATATTAGAAAAACAGGCTCTATCATTAACCAATCGTCGGTGTAACAATCAAGGTTATACTGTAAAAAAATATAATTAAGCAAGGAAATATCTATGCAAGTATACGACGACCATTCACTCGCCATTGGTAAGACACCTTTAGTTAAACTCAATCGGGTGACAGGTGGCAATGTTTACGCAAAAATTGAATCAAGAAACCCAAGTTTCAGTATTAAATGTCGTATCGGCGCAAACATGATTTGGGATGCAGAAAAAAAAGGACTGCTTAAGCCGGGTAATGAAATTGTTGAGGCGACCAGCGGCAATACTGGTATAGCCCTTGCGTTTGTTGCAGCATCAAGAGGTTATAAAATCACCTTAACCATGCCTAGCTCGATGAGTTTAGAACGTCGTAAGTTGCTTAAAGCCATGGGTGCAAACTTAGTTTTGACTGAAGCTCCAAAAGGTATGAAAGGTGCAATTGCTGCTGCCAATGAAATTGTGGCTTCTGATCCATCTAAATATATCCCTATGCATCAGTTTGAAAATCCAGCTAATCCTGAAATCCACGAAAAAACCACGGGTCCTGAAATCTGGAATGACACAGATGGAAAAATTGACATCTTCGTTGCTGGAGTTGGTACAGGTGGAACTCTTACAGGTGTTAGCCGGTATATAAAAAACACCGAAGGTAAAGCGATTACCACAGTAGCCGTTGAACCTACTGATTCGCCCGTTATTACGCAAGCCAAGGCAGGTGAAGCTCTTACCCCTGGGCCACACAAGATTCAAGGCATAGGTGCTGGCTTTATTCCTGGTAACTTAGACTTAGACATGGTTGATGCTGTTGAACAGGTAAGTAATGAAGATTGTATGGCAATGACACATCGCTTAATGAAAGAAGAAGGTATTCTAGCGGGTATTTCTTCTGGTGCTGCCGTCGTAGCGGCCAAACGGTGGGCAGAAAAGCCTGAGAATGCTAACAAAATTATAGTTGTTATATTAGCCAGTGCATCAGAGCGTTACTTAAGTAGTCCTTTATTTGCAAATGAATTCTCTGATTCAGAAAATATTCAGTAATTTTATACATGTATTTTAAATAAACATTGTTTATATTTATTTTGTTTAAAGAGGGAGGCTTTTGCCTCCCTCTTCTTTTGATGGATCAAAAAACAAGATAAGATAAAACCATGAGAGCAGGCTCAATTATCAATATGGAATGTACCATGCTAAAAAAAATCACTTATATTTTAATATTTTCAGTTCTACTCAGTGCTTGTAACAAAGCGCCGCCTAAACAAGGTGGTGGTAAATTTGGCATGCTAGATAGTGGCAATCCTGAGTTTGCTGCAATAGATTTTTTTGATCATATTTATCACAGCAAAGGTATCGATGGTGCTATTGAGTTAAGCACGCCTAAAATGGAACGTTTATTACGTTCTTATCACACTAATAAAGGAGTCCAAAAGCATGTGTTTAACATGCGTTTCGATAAGGTAACCATCCAACCTAAATCACGTAGCTCAGGTAGAAATGAATTTGCTAAAGAGGCCCAGATATCCTTATTTTTTGAGGGTGAGTTAGATGGCGACGTTTTAAAAGATATACGTCTTGTGGATCTGGTAAGAATTGGTAAGGACTGGAAGGTAGATGAAGTTAGTTTGAATTGAGTCATAACTAATCTAGAATCTTACTGCTACCCCTTCTCATCTGGGTTCTGCCCCACCAATTAGCACTCCGACGATTATTTGAATACCGTGCAAGCCACTGTTTAAATCTCTGATTTGAACCTTGTTGCCCATTTTCTCAAGCATTGGCTTTAATCTCTCAATTTGTGTGCCTTTTTCTAGTGATGTATGATCATTCCTATTGGTCACTTTAGGTAAATTGATGGCTTGTTGGATGTCTAGCCCCCAATCCAATACACCCATAATAGTTTGCGCCACATAACTCACTATACGACTACCACCTGGCGAGCCTAACACTAGGCTAAGCTGACCTTCAGTATCAAAAATCATTGTTGGGCTCATCGCACTACGAGGCAGTTTATTAGGCTCAACCCGGTTCAAAACTGGTTCATTACTTTTATACAGATTAAAAGAAAAATCAGTCAATCATGAGCTCAGTGCCGAAAGCAAATTCAATACTAGTGGTCATAGATAATGCATTACCTTCTTTATCAACAATACTAAAATAGCTGGTGTTGAACTGTTCAAAGGTTTTACCACTTGAAAAATCAGTTAAACAAAAAGTTTGCCTGCCGACGTTTTACCCATGTCTTTATGAGGACTCATTTTTCTTGAGCAGTCGGCGAGATAACGTTTACTGATCAAGGCACTAAAAGGTAACTTATCCAATAAAAATTAGTTACCATGACAGTATTAACAATTTATAAATATCATATGTTCAATTTACCTGTTCAAGCAAAATACATTTTAGCTCCTTTGTTGGTTGTCATCGTTAGTATTGTTATGGCCTTAACCGAGCCGGTGAGCAGTCATTTGTTCGCTTACGACAGAAATCAGCTTGATAATTTTCAGTGGTGGCGTCTCATAACAGGGCATTTCCTGCACACCAACACCCCCCATTTATTATTAAACACCGCTGGGGTCGCCTTGTTATGGGCCTTGCATGGTCATTACTACAATGCGTCTCGTTATTTAATTCAATTATTGGTATTGTGTTTAGGAACTGCTATTGGCTTATATTTATTCAACCAACAGATGCAATGGTATGTAGGCTTATCAGGCGTGCTTCATGGCTTATTTATTATCGGTGCTTATTTTGATATTAAGCATTCTTTCAAAATCGGGTGGTTAATGTTGATTGGTGTCTGGATTAAGGTTATTCATGAACAAATCTTTGGTGCTAGTGAAGAGGTAGCTGAACTCATAGCCGCCAATGTGGCCGTTGATGCACACTTGTTCGGTACTATCACTGGCAGCATTATAATCTTGTATTACTTTCTAGTACGGAAGCCTCAACCGACAAAGCAATAATGCCCGTCAAATTGTCAAAAATAGAGCGGGGATTTGTTTTACAAGGTCACAAATACGCTAGACATAATTGCCGAGCTTGGTATCGTAATAACCGAAAACACTTCATCCCTTAAAACCGTTATACCCCCTAAAATGCTTGTGATTTTAAGGGGGCTATTTATAAAATATAAGTTTATAAATAGGTTTCAAACAGTTTATAAATCCTTCTGTACTCGTCTAACCATGAACTAGGTTGCACAAATCCATGTGATTCCACTGGGTAAATAGCCGTTTCAAAATCTTGTTTTTCTAATTCAATCAAGCGCTGAACGAGTCTCACTACATCCACAAAGAAAACATTACTGTCTATCATGGGAGCGTTGATCAGCAATGGTTTATCTAATCCTTCAGCGAAATAGATAGGCGAGCTCCTTTCGTAGGCAATAGGATCAACATCAGGCATATTAAGTATGTTTGAAGTATAACCATGATTATAGTGCGCCCAGTCGCTAACAGGCCTTAATGCAGCCCCAGCTTGAAACAAATCAGGAGAATTAAATAATGCCATAAAGGTCATAAAGCCCCCGTAAGAACCACCATAAGTCCCTACTCTCTTGGAATCCACCTCTAAATTTTCAACTAACCAGTCAACACCGTCTTCTAGGTCTTGAATTTCAGGAGTCCCCATTTGCCTATAAATAGCGGTGCGCCAATCTCTACCATAACCAGCCGAGGCCCGATAATCCATATCTAGCACCACATAACCTTGTTGTACTAACAAATTATGGAACATAAACTCTCTGAAATAACCCGACCAACCCAGATGCGAGTTTTGCAAATATCCAGCACCATGATTAAACACAACAGCCTTGGACTTTTGACCAGATTGCATATCTCTGGGCGTATAAACGCGTGAATATATTGGTTGTTCCGTGTGTGTGGATTTAATAGGCACTATATCGGGGGAAAGCCAATTAATATCTAAAAATGCCTGACTAATTGTATGTGTTAGCTGAACCGCGTCCTGATTGGTAACCGACTGCCAATATAGCTCTGGTGGGCGCACTAAGCTGGAATGAGTCAACAATAACGACTGTTCATCTGGGCTTAATTGATAATCTGTCATGCCATTAAAATTAGTTATTTCTTGTAAAGTATTGTCAGCTAATGCCACACGGTATATCTCGTATATACCCGGATGTTTTTTATTTCCCTTAAAATACATAAATTGATCGTCAGAAGTTAACGTCAAAGAATCCACCTCAAAGTTACCGGAAGTTACTGCCCTTGCTTGACCATTTAAAGGTTTAATATACAGCTGTGAATAGCCAGTTTCTTCAGACAAATAGTACAAATCAGTACTTGTATTTAACCAACCAAAGCTGTTGAACTTATAATTAACCCAAGCGTCATCATGCAATCGATGTTGATTTACCAACGTTGCGTTAACAGTATCAACAGTAGCAAGCCAGCGGTCTTTGTTGTCCCATGCTTCTAGCATAATGGCAACATTTTCACCGTTGTTATGCCATTGAATAGCACCTTGCGACCAGTACCAGTCCTGCATAAGACTAATATCTCTAGGTAGGCGATTGGCGCTATATGTTCCACCCTTGGCTTGTGCGTTCTCTCGCTTCACCGCTTCCAATACGTCTTCATTATACCCAGGCAAGCTGTTATAGCTGAGTTTGCGTTTTGACCTATTATCTAGATTAAGTAACCAAATGTTGTGTTTTACTGGTTGCTCATCTGCGACCCTGCGGCGCACATTGTCGGTAGCTATCCTGCCATCGTCGTTGATGTAATTTGGCATAATATCACTATCATCGCGCCAGCTTGATTCAGTCTGTTCCACTAACACTAGCCACTTACCGTTTGAAGATAAGCTGGCTGCTACGGTTTCATTATCTTCAGGAAAATAAAAATCAGCAGGGGCAAGAGTTTTATTTTGTTGAGCAAGTTGTTGCTCTTTTTCAAAACGTAGTCTTTTTTGCTGACGTTTTAACGCGACCACCTCTATTAATTGCTGCTGCTGCTCGGCAATATAATCCTCTGGCTCTTCCACAGCACTAGGTTCATCGGCAAATTGCCATGACACTAATTGCTCATATAACCCATGCTCCGGGTGGATCGCATAAATAGCATCACCACTTTGGAAGCTTAAACGACCGTCATTTAGAAAGACTAAATTATTCGGCTGCTTATTGTCTTTTGTAAGCTGTTTTACCTTATTATTAGGTAGGCTTTTAACAAAAATATTACCTTCAAACACCCATGCTGCCAGGTCTTTGGTTTGGTTTAATATTCGACTGTTATAGTCGTGTAGATGTAACTGCGTTAATTCAACCTTATTACCCTTACCTTTTTCGTTTATGGGTTTCTCCCATAAATCAAATACTGGTGAAGCTAATTGTTTTTGTTGGTAATAGACACTCTGGCTATCGTCTCCCCAATATGCAGAAGTCGGTTGACGACCCATCCAATCAGGATCAGCCATAATCATTTCTAGAGTTAATAGCTTGGACTGAATGCTGCTTGTAACTGGCAGAGCGGCTTTGATTAACTTTGCCGGTGCGGCGGCACTATTACTAACAATGGGATCAGCAGTTTGGGTTGCCGAACAGGCAAATAGGAAAGAGGTAACACTGACTAATATTAAGCCGTTTTTTTTAAGTGTGAACATGCAGTATGCCTTAGACAAGATTGAAAAAAAGTGCAAACCTATTAAAACGCATTACTGGGTCATTTAGCAAAACAATAAATACAAAATCTTTATAGATTTTAGTGTCTTACGTTACGCATTATTTACAACAATAAATTCGAGAGAAGGTTTACACTTTAACGAGAAGTCTATTTAACATCTGGCAATAATGATTATAAGCAGTCTGATCAAAGGCCCTTGAATCCCTATTCATAAATCCGTGTTGATAGCTGCTTTGTTCCACCTTAATGCCTGATTGTTGTTGCAGCACCTGAATAACATCGGGTAATGAAAAATGCGGCTCAAACTCAGGGAAAATGATATGACATCGGCAATTGATATGGCTACCTGAATAATGACGTATTTGGCTAGGATAAAATAAAATAAGCGTTAAGTTGTTTATTGATATGCCGTCATTTGATAGTTCAGACATAGCCTTATAAATTGCGGCAGCACCAGCACTAAAACCAATGACTTGCTTTATGCCAAGATTACATTTCAAGAGCTTCTTCAAACTCTCAATATAAGCATTAATCCCACCATAATCTTGAAAGCACTGATACGCTTGCGCTTCATTTTTGAAGACAGTCTGAGGTTGCTGATAAGGCACCACAGTAAGAACTGAGTCGTCAATATTGACATCATTAAGCAGTGATAAAAAAGCCTCACTCATACCAAATATATCACTCGCGATCAGACACGTTTTTTTACTATCGAATAAAGTATCGGCCACGTTAGCTCTCCAACATAATAAGCCTTACATTATAAACGGCTATAAAAAAGGCAACTAAAAAATTGCCTTTGATACACTAATATTCTTTAAAAGCTTAACTTAAAAAACCTCCATCAACCACTACAGTAGTGCCTGTAGTGTAGCTAGATGCATCCGAAACCAAATATAATACAGTGCCTGCCATCTCGTCTGGTTGTGCGGTTCGTCCAAGAGGAATTTGCATTAGGGCTGTCTTTAATATTTTTTCATTCCCCGTTAACGCTGAAGCAAATTTGGTCTCAGTTAAACCTGGTAATAGAGCGTTAACCCTAATATTTAACGGTCCACATTCTTTCGCAAAGGACTTCGTCATACTAATAACAGCAGCTTTAGTGATTGAATATATACCTTGTCCCATACCTGGTGAAATACCGTTTATAGACGCAGTATTCAATATGACTCCCCCGCCCTGCTCTTTCATCATTTTACCGGCTGCAGTCGACATAAAGAAATATCCACGAATATTTACATCAACCGTTTTATCAAATGCCGCTAAATCAGTATCTAAGATATGACCAAAGTATGGATTAGCCGCTGCGTTGTTAACTAGAATATCCAAACGTCCATATTTCTCGCTAATTTGCTCAAAAATGTTGTCAATCTGCGCCATTTCACCTACATGACATGCCATAGCAACTGCATCACCACCGTCGTCGCGAATACTTTGTGCAACGGCTTCACAACCATCAATCTTGCGACTAGACACAATCACTCTTGCGCCATAGGCAGCAAGTAAACGTGCTATAGACTCACCTATACCTCGGCTTGCACCTGTAATTAACGCGACTCTACCGGTTAAATCAAAAATATCTTTTTTCATAAAATCTCCTCACTCTGTGAATACGTCAATGACTTGTTGTTATGATTAATCTGCATCTACTTTAAGTACTAATTTACCCATATTTTCACCGTTAAATAACATCAATAATGTTTCCGGGAAATGCTCGATGCCTTTAACCACATGTTCTTTAGCGACTAATTTCCCCTCAGCAATCCAACCAGCCATTTCAGCCGCTGCTTTAGAATAATTAGCAACATTATCAAATACCACTATGCCTTCCATCCTAGCCCTATTGACCAATAAAGTAAGATAGTTAGACGGTCCTTTTACAGCCGTTGTATTGTTATATTGACTGATAGCACCACAGATTACTATTCGTGCCTTCATACGAATTTGGGTTAACACATCATCAAGTATGTCACCACCAACATTGTCGAAATACACGTCAACGCCTTTAGGACAGGCAACTCGTAGCGCTTTTTTCACGTTCTCATTTTTATAATCAATGGCAGCATCAAAACCTAACTCATCTACAAGGTAAGCACATTTGTCAGCACCGCCAGCAATCCCCACGACTTTGCAGCCTTTTATCTTAGCTATTTGCCCGACAACTGAGCCTACGGCTCCAGCGGCACCTGATACCACAACTGTTTCACCAGCTTTAGGTAAACCAGTATCCAACAAGCCAAAATAAGCAGTCATTCCAGGCATACCTAACACCCCTAGATATCGCTCTAATGGTGCTAAGCTTGGATCTATCTTATGGAGTCCCTCAATACCCACTACGGCATACTTTTGAACACCACAATGGCCATACACGTAATCACCTTCTGAAAATTGACTACTAGTTGACTTAAGCACTCTGCCAACGGTTCCAGCACGCATCACGCCACCAATTTGAACCGGTTCTATGTAAGATTTTCCGTCATTCATCCAACCACGCATCGCGGGATCCAAAGAAATGTACTCCACTTGAACTAAGACTTGATTGTCGGCTAATTCAGCAACATCGTTTTCTACAAAATCCCAGTTTTTTCTAGTAGGTGTTCCCACAGGTCTTGATGCCAATAAGAATTGTTTATTTTTCATAATGTCTCCATGTCTATTTATGTTTTAACATCTAATTGATGAATCGATTAAAACCATTCAGCTTGCATTTCACTGCAGCTATCATCCATATCATTTAACAACGCAATATCTCTTTGCACTGCAGGTAATTCCCAGCTTACAAAATATTTAGCCGCTTGCACTTTTCCTAAATAAAATGCCTTATCTTCATCAGATAGATTTGCTGATGTTAATGCTATCTCAGCTACATTTGCTTGGCGTATCCACAACCAGCTCATCACAACTTGGCCGAATATATTCATAAAGCACGTTGCGTTAGCTAACAAAATAGGTTGTTTTTCAGACTTTAAATGTTGTGCAAGTGTAGGCAGCAAGGACTGCATTTGTTTTATATAGGGTAATAAAGTTGCTATCAACTTCTGACTTTGTGCACCCGTAACTTGGGCAAAATCGTTTTCCATTCTTTGTTGCAATAATTTCAGTCCAGAACCATTTGCTTGCCACAGTTTACGTGTGAGTAAATCCAAAGCTTGAATACCATTAGTGCCCTCGTGTATTGGATTAAGCCTATTGTCACGCCAACATTGTTCAACTGGGTATTCTCGCGTATAACCAGCACCACCTAACACTTGTATCGCCAAGTCATTGGCTTTTGGTCCGAACTCTGATGGCCATGCTTTTACTATAGGCGTCAACAAGTCCAACAGCTCAGATGCTTGTCGTTTTTCATCATCTGTGGTGAGTGTATGAGAATCATCGACTAAGCGCGCGGCGTAAAAACATAATGCCATGGCACCTTCTACATAGGATTTTTGTGCCAATAGCATCCGTTTAACATCGCCATGTTGAATAATAGTTGCAGCTTTATCTGTTGGTTTGTTGTTAGGTGCAACACGTCCTTGGGTGCGTTCCTTGGCATACTCTAACGAATACTGATACCCACTGTAGCCTATCATCGCCGCACCAAAGCCCACGCCCAAACGAGCTTCATTCATCATCAAAAACATGTAACGAAGACCTTGATGCTCTTCGCCTATTAGATATCCGTGGCAGTCTTCGTTTTCACCAAAGCTTAGGGCGGTGGAGGTGGTTCCTCTATATCCCATCTTATGTATAAGACCTGCTAAGGCAACGTCATTTCTTTGAGTTGGGTTTCCAGCTTCATCGAGACGAAACTTAGGCACCACAAATAATGAAATACCCTTAACACCCGCTGGAGCGCCCTTAATTTTAGCTAAAACCAAATGTACTATGTTGTCGGACAGTTCATGATCACCGCCGGAGATATAAATTTTATTGCCTTTAAGGCGATAGTTTCCGTCTTCATGTTTAATTGCTGTGGTATGAATATCAGCTAAAGACGAACCTGCATGGGGCTCTGTCAACGCCATGGTGCCAGTAAACTCACCCGTTAACATTTTAGGCATAAAAGCATCTTTTAGCTGTTGTGATGCAAAGTTGCGGATCACATTTGCAGCAGCCATAGTCAAAAAGGGGTAACCGGTACTAGAGGGATTGGCTGCCATAAAATAACCAGAACAAGCAGTCATAATGGTTTCTGGTAATTGCATACCGCCCTCGTCGAAGTCAAAGCGTCCTGCAATTAAGCCTGATTCAACATAGGCGTCAAAGGCTTCTTTTACCTCAGGTATCATATGTACTTTTTGACCATCAAAGGTTGGCTCGTTAGCGTCACCTTTGGCATTATGTGTGGCAAACTTCTCAGTGGCAATTTTGTTTGCGATATCCATCACAGCATCAAATGTTTCGCGGTTATGCTCAACAAACCTTTCTCGCTCACAAAGGTTTATGGTGTCTAGTACTTCGTATAATTGAAACACTAATTCTTTACGTTTAACCAATTCGTTGTTCATATCCTTCAACCTTTAAAAGTGTTTACAGCTGAAAACTGCAATTAAGTAAATACTGGTAATAGATTGACAAAATTATCACTTCGCTATTATTGTCATATATGACATATTAATGGTCATTTACGACAGTTATAACGGGTTGTTATTTGTGACTAATCACTGCAGTTATTTATAGTGTTTAAAGTAACCATTCTTGGCTTTGATCAGGCTTATGCAAGTGCTATCACTGGCGCCCTTGACTTGTTTGCATTAGCCGGAGTGACATGGCAACGGATGCAAGGCCAACAACCATCGCCATTTTTTGAGGTGCAAATTGCATCGCTAAAAAAACGTCCTGTACGCTGCATTAATCAGATAGTAATCAATAGTCATATTGCGATTGAAGATGTCGAACATACCGACTTATTACTGATCCCCACTATCGGTGGCGAACTCATTAATGTGATTAACAACAACCAGCCCCTATTGGCACATATTCAAAAACACTTTGATAACCATTCTGATATTGCTAGCAATTGTAGTGGAGCATTTTTATTAGCAGAAGCCGGTTTGTTAGATGGCAAAGAAGCGACGACTCATTGGGGATATGCCAGCCTGTTTAAATCTCGCTATCCGAAAGTCTATTTGTGTGCAGAAAAGATGATCACTTCTGCACAGAATATCTATTGTTCTGGTGGGGGTATGGCTTGGTTTGATTTAGCTTTACTGTTGATTGAACGCTACTGCGGTCATGATGTAGCCACTACAACTGCTAAAGCACATGTTATTGATATTTATCGAGGTGAACAAGTTGCTTATGCCAACATTCTCACTAAAAAATATCATCAGGATCCTGATGTGTTGCTCGTTCAAGAATGGCTAGAATCAAACTATAATCAAAGAGTCGCTGTGAGCGATTTACCTTTGTTGGTCAATTTAACCTTAAGAACCTTTAATCGACGATTCAAAAAAGCCACCGAACAGAACCCGCTAGAATATTTACAAACCTTACGTATTGAAGCGGCTAAAAAACAGCTTGAAACAACCCATGACAGTATCGAACGGATCGTCACTCAAGTTGGCTATGATGACCTAAGCTCATTTACGCGTTTATTTAAAAAACACGCAGGATTATCTCCTAGTCAGTATGCAAAAAAGTTTAAACGTTAAGACTAATATTTTATATTAAAATAATTTTGCATATTTTTTGCACTAAACTAAATTTGATTAAGACTTATTGTCATAATTTATCAGTAAAATAAATACAAACGTAACCGTACAATTAATACATAGATATATAATGCATATTTATCAATATATTGAGTCGTTACTTCAACGTTTCAGTTTGATTTATTGATTGCACCAAAACGTAACGTTGCTGCCCGTTTTTTGAACATCATGGCTATTTGTAAAGAGTTCTTAAAAATATTTTAATGTATACATCAGGAAAAAAGGAAAAAAATATGGCTTTTAAAAAACAATATTTAAAATCTAAGGCAATGTGTAAGGTCACATTTAAATTACCAAAGAAACAGGCCAATGATGCAGATTTGGTTCGTTTAGTGGGTGATTTTAACCAATGGGATTTATCATCAGCACCGATGAAAAAACTCAAAAATGGGGATTTTACCGCCACGGTTAATTTAGCAAAAGACTCAAAGTATCAGTTTAGATATTTACTCGATGATAAGACATGGGAAAATGACTGGGAGGCTGATGCTTATATTCCTTCTCCGGTATCTTATGCTGATAACTCGGTTGTAAATATTTAAAAAATTAGTTTCATGAAGGCGAAATCAATAATTGGTTTCACCTTCTTAAACGCTTTTTTTCAGATTCAACATCATTAATATTTTGCAGGAATATAATCTCATGTTGTCTATATCTAAACGCATCTCTCTTTTTCGTCTAGCTAATAAAATGCGTCACGCTAAAAATTATGTAGATTGGAAACGATTCGCCATTGAGCACGACTCAATTTCTGGTCTTGAAGCATGGAAAAATAAAGAAGTATCGAATAGTTACGATCACCTGAACATTCGTACCAGAATCGATATGCTTAGGAGATTAAGACAAGAGAAGGATGATATAGGATTACTTTTCGCCCTCAATGAGGGAATTCATGGGAATCAGGGCGGTATGGGTAAACCCATTCTTTATAAAAGGGCAAAATTTGGTACAAAACGATTAATCGAAGAGTATGTTGATGAGATAGTCAATGCTCTCGAACACATTTCTACGCTACCTGAATCCAGTGATGTTTCGAGGGAAGACAAACAAGATTTTTTTGAACGTGCAAGTCACTGTTTTGGCCGTTCAGCTTTAATGCTAAGTGGTGCCGGATCACTTGGGCACTTTCATCTTGGAGTAATCAAGACATTATTCGATAATCAGATGTTACCAAACGTCATTTCTGGGTCAAGTGCAGGGGCAATATTTGCTGCATTACTTGGAACCTATTCAAATGATGAACTTACACATGTGCTTCAAGGTGACATGCTGTTGGACCCTTTACAACTTAATATTGACAACAACCCTAAACGCTTGGTTCGCGACCAAGTGGACTCTGTTTCTTTAAAAATGACATTGGAGGCCGTGATCCCTAATATCACTTTTCAGGAAGCTTATGAGAAAACAGGCAGAATGATTAGCATCACTATCGCACCCTTTGAAGAACACCAAACTTCCAGATTAATGAATGCGGTTACTTCGCCTAATGTTTATGTACGTTCTGCAGTCATGGCATCTTGTGCCTTGCCTGGAGTTTTCCCGCCTGTTATGTTGATGGCTAAAAATGTTTATGGCGAAACCCAGCCATATTTGCCAAACCGTCGATGGGTAGATGGAGCCGTTACGGATGACCTTCCTGCAAAAAGGCTGGCCAGACTTTATGGTGTGAACCATTATATCGTTAGTCAGGCGAATCCGTTAGCATTAGCCATTATGAAGGGGGAGGAAAATACTCCCATCCCCAAAAGCGCCAAAAATATTATACGTTTTTCTTCACATGAGTTTTTAAAAACTGGGGAACAATTTAGTCGTCGTTATCTTCGCAAGCTCCCGGATATTGGGAGAGCTATGAATATGTTCTATTCAGTTTTGGCACAAGATTATAAAGGTGATGTAAATATTGTACCTAGTTTCAGCTTTGTAAGACCTCAAAAGCTTCTTGGTCAACTCACTACAGATGAAATTAAGGCGCTAGTTACAGAAGGTGAACGTTCAACTTGGCCACAATTAGAACAGATTCGAATTTGTTCTAATATTAGTCTCAAGTTAGAGCAAATTGTGAACAACCATTCAGACCATAATATTAAACGTTTTTATAAAAAAACTCGCCGAAAAGCTGAGCGCCCAATGAATATCTATGTTACTTAGTTGATCCATTAGACTCTGCCGTTTGATGATCGTTACTATCTAATCAACATTCAATTTAAACTGCATATCCTTTGATAAACAGAGCATCTTTTATGTCGGGTTCATTTTCTTAGGACTTAGTTAGTTCACTTAAATCTGTTGCTTGTGGAGCCATTATAAATTCATTTATGGATGTGGGTAGCGCTTCAGATTTTGTTGAAGTGGAGAAGTTAAATGAGACATTCCTGACCTTCTTGCATCATGAGTGACTTTTTTAATCTTTTGTCGGTAGACTGAGATTAATTCATCT
>JAWUXT010000041.1:0-10777 GCA_034111205.1 Paraglaciecola sp.
ACATTCATCAATAATAATCAGGCTGGCAGGGGCTTGAAAAGAGTCTAGGTTAGCAGAAAGTGACTGAATACTAGCAAAGACCGTTTTTGCTGTACTATTTTTTTGGCCCAATCCTGCCGAAAAAACACCCGCAGCCGAACCCGTAGCAAGAAATTTTACATGATTTTGCTCAACTAACTCTTTTACATGGGCAAGGCAAATGACGCGACCTTTTGCCAGTCGACTCAACTCAGCAATCACTAAGCTTTTACCTGCACCGGTAGGCAATACAATCACAGCTGGGTCATCGCCATGACGAAAGTGCTTTACAGCCGCCTCAACAGCTTGAGTTTGGTAATCTCGTAATATGAATGCTTGGCTCATAATGCTTGGAATATTGGGTGGTTGAAGGGGGGGGAGGTGTTGATGGTACAGTAAAATAGTGGCCAAGGTGATTTAGATGTTTTACACAATATAAAAGTAGGGGGCAAGTCACTTTTTTAAAATCACCTTAAGCACGCAATTAACAACGCAATAAATTTAATTAGCTACTCATCGTCATCACTTGAAATTGAAAAGGGTGTCTTTTGCACCTGACAGTAATAATTTCTGCAGGGTTTGACTTGCCTCAGGTAGAATGCCACCACTTAGGTTATTCATTTTTTTGGGACGTGTTTTAGATGCAAATTAATCGTGTATTGCTGACTGCCGTGGGCTGTGTTTTGCTCGCTATGGTGACAATTCAAACCGGTGCGTCTTTAGCAAAACAACTTTTTCCTTTGGTTGGGCCGGAAGGCACCACTGCATTGCGTTTAGGTTTTGCCGCTGCCGTACTTTGGTTAGTGTTTCGCCCATGGCGAGCATTACCTCAGGGGCGAGAATGGCAGAGTATTATTATTTACGGCCTGTGTTTAGGCGGGATGAATATCCTGTTTTACCTCGCGATTGAGCGCATTCCTTTAGGGATAGCCGTGGCCCTTGAGTTTACCGGTCCCTTAGCCGTGGCTTTATTTGGGTCGAAGCGAAAAAGTGATCTCCTCTGGGTTGCTTTAGCCATAGCGGGGATTTTTCTGCTGCTGCCTGATTTAGCTAGCGCACAAGGGCTAGATCTTACTGGTGCATTAATGGCCTTAGGGGCTGGTGGGTGCTGGGCAGGTTATATCTTGTTTGGGACTCGCACTGGCAAACAAGCATCAGGTGGAATTACAGTGGCTCTAGGCATGACAGTGGCTGCCATAGTGCTTGTGCCAATTGGCGCAGTGAGCCAAGGCTTAGCGGTAATTAGCTGGGAAGTTTTACCCCTTGGGTTATTGGTGGGGGTGTTATCCAGTGCCTTGCCTTACTCCTTGGAAATGGTCGCCCTTAGAAATATGCCTACACAGGGCTTTAGCGTGCTGATGAGTTTAGAGCCAGCGATTGCGGCATTGGCTGGTCTTGTTATTTTAAGTGAGCAACTGACCTTGTTACAGTGGGCTGCAATTGGTTTGGTCATTATCGCTTCAATAGGCAGTAGTTTTACGCCTAAAAAAGCCATAGAGATGGGGGTGTAACTCCTATTTCTAACCTTCCTTTCTAATCTTCCTTTCTAATCGATGGGGCAGGTTCGTCGTCATTACCAAGCCACCCATGATATTGACTACTTTGCTCTACCTAACCATGAAACCTAAGGTCTGTTGCATCAGGCCGCTATAGCGTTTATCCTTTTTCGAAATTCAACCAAAGGAAGATATTCTTCGTGCTTAAATCTTATTCAGCAGCCATTAGTACTGTTTTATTGCTGGCTGCCTGTGATCAATCATCAGAACAAAAAAACAGTCAAGCCCATGAAACTAAACCTGCAATGGCAGTAGAGCAAGCTTCTGCTGTAACAGACGTCTCAGAGTCTGAGCGTGTCAACGCTTTCTTCGAACGTACCTTCGAGGATTCCGTGGCCCGTTACCCTGAATTTCTTACTGCTCTTGGGCGTAAAGACCGTGCTGATGAATGGAACGATTTATCAGAAGCGTTTGCTAATGAGTCTATGGAGATGACCAAGAAGCAGCTTGTTGAACTACAGACATTCGATCGCGATAAGCTTGATAAAGATACTAGTCTGAGCTACGACTTAGCAGTCAAGTCAATGGAAGAGCAGATTGAAGATTATAAATGGCGTTTGTACAACTACCCAGTCAATCAAATGTTTGGGCGGCATTCGAGTGTGGTTTCTTTGTTGATTAATCAACATAGAATTGGCGACGTGAAAGATGCAGAGAATTATATTGCGCGTCTAAACGCGGTTCCAAAATTATTTGATCAACTTATCGTTAACCTCGAAGCACGAACAGCGGCCAATATCATTCCGCCAAAGTTTGTATTTCCTCACGTGATCCGCGACGCCAATAACATTATTAAAGGTGCACCATTCGACGATGGCGAACCAAGTGCATTGCTGGCAGACTTTACCAAGAAATTAAACACGTTAAGCGAAAAAGAGGGCAGTGAATTAACCGACGATAAAAAAGCCTCGTTAATTGATGCGGCCACCTTAGCGTTAACTGATCTGGTTAAACCAGCATATCAAAAACTTGTTGCTCACTTAACCGAACTCGAAACCAAAGCCACAACTGACGACGGTATTTGGAAATGGAAAGACGGTGATGCTTATTATAATGTTGCCCTCAACCGAACCACGACCACAGACCTCAGTGCCGACCAAATCCATGAAATTGGATTAAAAGAGGTGGCACGCATTCACAATGAAATGCGCGTGATAAAAGACAAAGTTAATTTTGAAGGTGACCTAAAGGCATTTATGCAATTTATGCGTGATGATGATCAATTTTACTACCTCAATACAGCTGAAGGTAAAGCTCGTTATTTAAATGAAGCCACAACCTTAATTGACGACATGAAACTTAAGCTAGATGAAATGTTCATCACTAAACCTAAAGCTGATTTAAATGTTAAAGCCGTAGAAGCCTTCCGTGAGCAATCTGCTGGTAAAGCGTTTTACCAACGCCCATCAGAGGACGGCACACGACCAGGTTTGTATTATGCCAATCTCTACGACATGAAAGCCATGCCAACTTATCAAATGGAAGCCCTTGCGTACCATGAAGGTATTCCGGGACATCACATGCAACTCGCGATTCAACAAGAGTTGAAAGATATTCCTAAGTTCAGAAAGTTTGGTGGTTACACGGCTTATACCGAAGGCTGGGGACTCTATTCAGAATATCTACCTAAAGAATTTGGCGCCTACCAGGACCCTTACTCAGACTTTGGTCGCTTATCTATGGAGTTATGGCGCGCAGCTCGGTTAGTGGTGGATACTGGCATACATTCTAAAAAGTGGAGCCGTGAAAAAGGCATTGCTTACTACACTGATAACACACCGAATGCAGTTTCAGACGGCGTGAAAATGGTAGAGCGCCACATTGTCATGCCTTCGCAAGCCACAGCTTACAAAATTGGCATGCTGAAAATTCTTGAGTTACGTGCTGACGCTAAAACAAAATTGGCAGACAAGTTCGATATACGTGAATTTCACGATGAGATCCTTAAGTATGGCCCGCTGCCGCTTAATGTCTTGGAAGCAAAAGTTGATGCTTGGGTTGCATTAAAACTGGCAAGCTAAGGCTAGGCATTCTTTAAAATCTGCAAGGATAACAACAATGTTGTTATCCTTTTTTTATGTCTAGCGAATAAATTATGGCCTTACACTTCTGAAGTGTTTGAATGACAGTGATGTTGGATCAATTGATGTTTTTTCATCACTATACAAAGGCGTTTTAGAGGGGCGTGGCTTTGCCACAAAGACATGTGCTACGGCGACTGGGAGTTTAGGTTGCTTCGCAATTAATGAACGTGGATGTCCTGTTGATTTTGTTATTACTTGATGCGGGTGATAATCTGTTATTGGAAAAACAAGAAAATATTTGCGACATTTATTTTATGCTAAAGATGTATTTACGATATAAAAATGAAGCCTTTGGTTTTGAAAAACAGCCAACATAAAATTGGTTGAAGAATCGTTTTTCGAAGCGGTTAATTAAAAATAGAATAACAATTATATAGGATGAAACATGATTAAAGTTGGCGATAAATTACCTGAAGTAACCTTTAGTTTACGTAAAAATGGCGAAGCAAGTAACCCTACAACAAGCGAACTGTTTGCTGGGAAAAAAGTGGTATTGTTTGCTGTTCCTGGCGCATTTACCCCAACTTGCTCAGAAGCGCATTTACCGGGATATATTACTGTTTATGATAAACTTCATGCAAAAGGTGTAAATGATATTATTTGTTTGTCGGTAAACGATGCATTTGTTATGAGCGCATGGGGCGCTACACAAAATGCTGAAGCTATCACTATGTTAGCCGATGGCGGTGCAGCGTTTACCCAAGCGATTGGTTTAGAAATGCAAACCACAACTTTCGGTGGCGTTCGTTCACAGCGATACTCAATGTTAGTGGACGATGGTGCCGTAACGGCGCTTAATGTAGAAACTGCTGGTAAGTTTGAAGTCAGTGACGCAGAAACTATGTTGAATAGTCTTTAATTACCCTGCACATTTATAATGTATAAAAGCCGCGAAAGCGGTTTTTTTGTTATTTTTAAAATAGTGGATAGCAAACAGAAACCTAATAATGATGTACCATCACCTTTTGTAAATATTGAATTACAATAGGTGATGTAAATGCAAATTACTTATAATATCGTCTCCTGTAGACCCCATGATTATTACCTTGCCTAAGGAACCATTATGACCGTTAAAGTTACCATTGATTTAAATCGAAAACTTTCCGTTGCTGCAGACATCGATAGCGTATTCTCCCTTTTATCTGATGTCCCAGCTTCCGCAGAGCATTTTCCTAAAGTCCATGAGATAATAGCTCTGTCAGACAACTCATATCGATGGGATATGGAAAAGGTTGGCCTTGGCACCTATTCAATCCAAACCAGTTATGCCTGCCTGTATATTTCTGATAGCGATACAAAAACGATAGTGTGGACACCTATCAAGGGGGAGGGTAACGGCATAGTATCGGGTAAATGGGAATTAACCGAGGTGGCAACTGGCACCAATATTTCATTTAAAACAAAAGCAGAACTCACGCTACCTTTACCTGGATTACTTAAATTAGGGATTAGCCCTTTGGTTAAACTCGAGTTTTCTGGGATGGTCGACACCTATTTACGCAATCTAAAAAGTTTATGGGGTTAGTCTTGTTAGGCCATTGTGTTCATTAAATAAATGGCATTATGGATTAGACTTTGCGAAGCATAATAATGTAGAGCATTACAAAATGGCTCGCTTCCCTAGACTATCTATTGCGGGATAGCGGGTTGTCCGCAGAACAGAATTCAACAAGGCAATAATAGCTGTACTGGACGGTATGGCTTATCCCGAGTTCAAGTTAAATATGTTTAGATACACTCAAAGATCCCGCTACTAATTATAATGTTAGCATCCATGCATTTGTTCTAATGACTAATCAACTATCAACATGGCTATTCTATTTATTCTGCCCCACTAATTCTAATCACTGGTCGGATCTTATAGGATTTAATAAATAACCTCAATTTGCTCGTTATTCAATTGAAAATCTAATCAATTTTTCAATTGAAGAAGGTATCGCCTTTGTTACCTTAAACCGTCCTGACAAACACAACGCACTTAATCTGGCGATGTTTCAGGCCATTGATAAAATCATTAAAGGCATTAAAAAAAACCGTCATGCAAGAGTTGTCATCGTATCTGGGGCCGGTGAAAACTTTTGCTCGGGCCCTAACGTGAAATCAGTGCTGGCAAACAAACGTAATGGGCTTAAATTACTTTGGAAGTGGCTACCGGGTAATGCCAATCTTGCGCAAAGAGTCAGTATTGGTTGGCGCCGGTTAAACGTGCCCGTGATTATGGTATTGCACGGTAAATGTTGGGGAGAAGGTATGCAAATCGCTTTAGGTGGTGATTTTAGAATAGCTTCACCTAATAGCTCTCTAGCGATTATGGAATCGCGATGGGGCTTAATTCCTGATATGAGAGGAACGCCATCATTACTAGAATGCGTTTCTGGTGACCAGACAATAAAACTGGCTATGACGAGTGAGACTGTCGATACAAGTCAGGCACTTTCAATTGGCTTGATAACTCAAGTATCTGAAATCCCTTTGCAAGCGGCTAACGTTTTAGCAAAGCAATTGCTTGAGCGCTCCCCCGACACTAATCGAGTCATTAAACATCTTTATCATAAAATATGGAGCGTTAATGAACGCAACATTCTGGCAAAATAAACCTTAAATCAGATCAAAATTATTGCCGGTAAAAGCCAGAGTATTGCAGTAAAATGAGAGCCAGCAACATTAATCTAAAATTATTTTGTGTGTAGACCCACCGTATACCTAAACGTAGGTAATTTAAGAGCATAACCAAACCCAGCTCGCCACACATCTATGTGCACATTATTTTCAAAGCCAGGCATATCATCGATACTGACATTGTGCAGGCAATCTTCATATCCAAGATGGAAAACCCGATAAATCACAGACATAGCTTTACCAGCGCGGGTTAAAGTAATGCCTTTTAATTGCGCATAAAGCTGGGTCGCATAATCAAGCTCTTTGGCTAAAATGGCACTATAAATCTGATCAAAACTAAGATGGGTGGATTTTGAAATTAGCGTGCTAGACATTTGATACCTCCATTTACAAGGCTGTAATCGCGATAATGCTGTGATTATATACAGTATTTATTTTTAATCAATCTGCTTCAGTATTTACCTTTAAGGGATTGGTTGATTTAGGCTTGTCTTTTTATCCACGATGCTCTTTCTTAAGCCAGTTGATGACGTTATCGCGATGTGGAATAGAGCCGCTATGTACTAATTTTTCGTTAACGACAACAGCAGGTGTACTCATGACGCCATAACTCATGATTACTTGAGGATCTGTTTCCATTACAGGAATGACATCAGTAGCATTCGAATATAATGGGATACCAAGCAGCACCGCAGCAGGAACAGACCACCATTGTCCTTCTCCTAAGTTTGCATTAATCCAACCCTCAGGTACAAAGCCATGAAGAGCAGCACCAATACCCACACCGATAATGACCCATATCTATACTCTAGCAAATATCTGCATATTGCCAAATTCTCAGAAGGATGTTTTATCGACCATTTTAAGCCATATTGGATTTGAGAAGGCTTTGTTTGACTTTGCATCTTCTACAACTAAACTGACCCATCCAGATTTTTGTGGCACATCAAACACTACCGATGCTTTATCACCGGATAAGGTCTGCTCCCTGATAACCCCCTCATTGCCAATTAATTGCACCGACTTAAGTCCATTGACTGATAGCAGGTCAAAATGTATGGATTGCGGCTGGTTTTTAGCTAGCTTTAATGTATCGCCAAACATCACATTTTTGGGGTAAATCAGCGGGCCAAAAGAGGCATAAGAGCGGCCACTTTTCATTGCTTGGGCAAACGCTTTAGCGTCTGGTTTACTGGATGTGTACACAAACATACGGTTATGGCCGCTTGTTTCATTCCATACGTCGTGGGTATCGGAGCCTGCGGTGTAGTAATAAGGCAAACCTTCAGACCACAGCTGGCGTGCTTTCTGAACTGCCTTGTTGTAATCCACTTCTGAATTTATCTCAATCAGATCAATGGTTGGGTTAAACCCGCCAGGTGCGGTGTTTTTTTCTAGGCTGCTTAAATAACCATAGGGAATATAGGGATGGTTAGAAGCAACTGCTGTGGCACCCATTCGCCGAGCATCTTTAATAATACTATGAATATCATCCACTCCGGGGTCTACGGATAACTGCGCACCTATCTCAATCGGGAACACATTAAAATGCCCCCACGACGGTGAAATTTCAATGGATGGGATAAATGGTACGCCACGCTTATCCGATAGCGCTTTAATCGCCTCATGGTTTTTGGTTGAGTCATGATCACTCACAAACGTCACATTAAGACCCGCTGCTAGCTGTGAACGCACCAGAAACATGGGTGATGTAGAGCCTTCCAGCACATCTGCATGATGATGTAAGTCACCGGCATACCAGCCGTGCTGCGTGGGATAGGTGCTGACAGTGACGGCGCCGACCAAGTTTGTTGTTTCATTGGGAACAATAGTGGTATCAATGAATACAGGTTTAGCTATGAAGTTAGCACCAGCGGACACTTTAAGCTGATAATCGCCAGGGGCTAATGTAAACTGAGCCTGACCCACGCTGTCTAATTCTGTGAAGAATGTTTTTGCACCAAAAAATTCAATCAGCGGTTTATTGCCCTTTTCGATTTGAATTTTGGCGTCTAAAGCAGCTGTTGTTTGTGCATCTGTTACCTGAATATTGACTTTGCCTGGAGCCAAAAGATCAGTAAATGATAGGGCTTGCGAGTCATTATGTTTAATACTGACATCATGCATTGTACTGTCGGAATAGCCTTTACCTGTTGCATAAACTTGATAATCACCCACAGGTAAATCAATATTATATTCTCCATTTTCACCTATCACCCAAATGTAGGGCACTCCTTTTTTAAGCACGACAACCGCGGGCTCAGTTACAGACTTTCCTTGCTGTGTTTTAACACTTCCGGTTAATGTTCCCGAGGGCAGTTTTTTACGTTCAATCTCAGCGCTGATGACGGGTGAAATGTCGCCACTGGCCAACACTTGGTAGTCACCTTCAAATGTTATTGACTCTGATTTTTTCAGACTATGCTGGGTATATAAATCCCGTGATTTGCTTTTTATTTCTGTCATATAAGGTGCGTGCAATGCAATGGCCCAATCAGCGTCATAACCAACAAAACGGTCTGCTATAGGATTATTGAGAACGGCCTCTTCTTTGCTTGCATAACCCGGTACAGCAAACTTATAACCAGCATCCGGCCATAAGGTATAACCGGATAACATATCAACTAATGCCTCACCTTCGTTGATCATGGTGGTTTTAACATGAATACGCTCAGAGCCCGATGTTAGGCTGTAAGTAGTACTAATGATTACCTTTCCAAAATCACGGGTGATTTTAACGATTGCCTCATCTTTGCTGTCTTTAATAATATCAACAGTTTGATAGGTAGTCGGCCAGCTTGACCAGTTATTCGGAATGAAATCGGCAAAGGCAACACGATCATTACTTAACGAGCCATCCGCTTTCACATTGGCAATATCCACAATACAACCACGGGCCACACCCCAAGGAGGTGCCGAGCCCACCGCTAAGGAAAATGCTAACTTGTCATTTCTGATGGTTAAGTCTTTATCAGATGTGGCATTACCGGCGGGTATAATGGTCTTGCCATGAATAATGGAGACAGCTGCATAACTTGGCACTGCCACACCTAAACCAATAGCCAATAAAAGAGAACTAACAAGTAGAGATGTATAAAACTGTTTTAGCATGTCGATTACCTAAGGATGAATAGAATTTTTTTAGAGTTTGAACGCGGTGAGCGTAAACCCTGTCTGTGAACTAAGCAATGAGCATCAGGCTTTACTTGGGAGCGCTCAGGAAGTAAATGGGTTATTCGAATAGCTTGTTGTTAACGAAACAGCAAATAGGTAATGCGTCTGCATGTGATGTTAAGTCTCGCCCAGTAAAGGCAAACATTCAAATAATCGCTAATGTAAAAAAACGTCCGATCACTTCAAAAAATCGGAGTGAAACAGGCTGAGACACTATTTTTGGATAAAAAATAGCTTGCCCACGACTCAGAGTCATAACAATAAAAGCAAGTGTCCTTCCAAGACCAAACAATATTAGAATTTCACCTACAGGTACAATATTAACCGTCGCTTATATCAACATATTTTCTAGTGAAAAAGCTGCCATAGCCATAAACAAACTACTTCTCAAATTACTCAAAAATATTTCCAATTAGGAGAATAAAAGATTCACTTCACAATCTAGCATTAAGTATTTATTGCTTAGGTGCGCGGAGTAATTTAGCGACTGAACTTGCGGTAGCGGTTAGCTCATTATCTTCGTTATACAGGTGACTTTCCATAAACGCTGTTTTGTAGCTTTGCTTTATTACCCAGCCTTCAACACGGAGCCTTCCTGCACGTGTTGCTGCAAGGTAAGAGGTTTTGATTTCAAGAGATGAGACATTCAAAATTTCTGGGTCGCAGATAAAAATAGCATGACTCATAGCTGAATCAAGCATGGCCGTAACAAACCCACCTTGAACAATATCAATTGAATGGCAGAAGTCTTTGCTTATATTGAATTCAAAGGTACAAGCTTTTTTCTCAGTATCGAAATCTACTAGCTGACCACCCAGCATTTTGATGAATTTTGGGCCGTGGTCGTTTGTTTGTTCAATCATCTTTTCTTTGCTCTTCATAAATACCTTTGTTTTACCTTTAAATAATATTGTAAGGAGAATAAGCGTGATATCTGTTCTATGCAACAGAGTCGATTGAAACCAATCATACAGCATACAATAGATCAGATTCACCCGATAGTGCCGCCCTTTATGATGAGATTACTTTCTTTCTTCACAGAGCATCGCGATATCACCCGAGGGCAAAGGTGTGTTCTTATAAGCCTCTTTGGCTAACAACCAACTGAAATCTAAAGGGGACAATCTGCTCTGAGCATAGTAAAAAAAACCAGAACTTAGGAAATCTAGATTCAACAAGCTTTCGGCAGTTAAACGTCTTGTGCGCCCCGAATAATGTATCTTATCTGATCAATCGTCACATCAGAGGGACAGAGGCCGCGGCTCATTAACTCACCGCGAACACTTTCAGGTTTTTCATCGTTAATTATTTCATTGTGCTGCTGTA
>JAWUXT010000042.1:0-28540 GCA_034111205.1 Paraglaciecola sp.
CACATCTTCAATACTATGCTCTTCCCATAAGCCATTATTATCTCTAAATGTTTTCAATCCAGATTCAGCCGAAATACCGGCACCTGTCAACACCACTACTTTCAGTTGATTAATTTTAGAAGGAGGTAGATTAGTTAACATAGGGGGGCCTAACAAGATTCAATTACCTAATTGAGAACAAACTGCTGAGTATTTAAACTTCATTTGTATATAATCATATGTCTATTATTCTAACAAATATTACTTTTAAGCATTCGTTTATTTTGCCTAAAAAAATCAAATGTTTTTACAACTAATCTACGCTGGTTACACATCACGTTTATCTGAAGTACCAATTATTGACATGTGACAAACAAAACCTACACAGCGTCTTCGTTTATTACTTTGTGAGTTACTTCATACAATTATTTACCTAAGAGAATATTATGGATGTTGTACTTGGCAACCTGCCAACCATTTTTGCACTAATAGCAACGGGGGTTTTTGCCGGATTGTTAGCTGGATTGTTAGGAGTAGGTGGTGGCATAGTGATTGTGCCAGTATTGTATTTTCTATTTCAAAGTTTTGGCGTTTCTGCGCAAAGTGCTATGTTAATAGCCACTGCCACTTCGTTGGCGACTATTATTCCCACCTCACTTAGCTCAATTAAGTCACACCATAATAAAGGCAACGTTGACTTTAACTTACTGAAAGCATGGGGTGCGTTTATTTTTATTGGAGTGATTATTGGTAGCTTATTAGTTACCCAATATGGTGGTCAATGGCTGAGTGCATTATTTGGTGGGATTGCTATTTTATCGGCACTGAATATGCTTTTTAGAACTAATAAAACATCAGTTGCTGAATCATTGCCCGGTAAAATGGGGCAACGTGTTATGGCTAGTGGCATTGGATTTTTTAGTGCTATGGTCGGTATAGGTGGCGGTACGTTTAGTGTGCCTATACTAACGGCTTATAGTTATAATGCTCATAAAGCAGTTGGCACTGCAGCAGGTATTGGGCTTATTATCTCTCTCCCAGCAGCCACCATGATGCTACTACTTGGCACTACGCCTAAAGATGCCCCTTTTGGCACTTATGGATTGGTCAACCTGTTAGGTTTCATTTGTATTGTGCCACTGACGGTCTTTTTTGCACCAATGGGGGCTAAGTTAGCCAACATAATGGACGCCAATCTCCTAAAAAAATTGTTTTCGGTGGTATTACTGATTACCGGTTTGAGAATGCTTGCACAGCTATTTATGTAGAAAAACTGGATGAAACAGTAAAGTGACTTCTCATTGTTTAAACAACGAAGTTTTAGGCCTATGCTTTAAAGCCTGTGAATTAATAGTTTTACAATGCAGGTGAAGATAATTTTTATATCTTAAGAAAGTTTCCTGATGCGTCAGCACGTATCAGGAAACTTGGTTACTTTTCAGAGAGTCACTTGTCAGAAAGATAAATTTAGACTCTCAAACACTCACAATATGACTAACAACTTATAGTATTAACCACAACAAATCTCGGCGTTGGTTAGCTAAGCTGTGCCTTAAGCTGATTACGCATTTTATGCAACAAAGGTTCGGTATAACCACTTGGCTGCTCCTTGCCTTTAAATATAAGATATACTGCCGCTTGAAAAGCTAAACTTGAATCAAAGTTTGGCGCTATTGAAATATAAGAACTATCTTGTTCATTTTGAGTGTCCACGACGACCGCCATGCGTTTGAGGGTTTGCATAACTTGATCAACACTTAATAAACCATGATGAAGCCAGTTACAAATATGTTGACTAGATATACGCAATGTCGCTCTGTCTTCCATGCGCCCTACGTTATCAATATCCGGCACTTTCGAGCACCCTACTCCCTGATTAACCCAACGCACCACATAACCCAATAATCCTTGGACATTATTATTCAATTCGTCCTGTCGTTCTTGTTTAGACAAACCCGCAATATTTTTAAGCAAAGGAATGGTTAACAACGCTTCCAGTTGAGCATTATCTTCACTCATATTAGCATCAGTTAATATTTGCTGTTGTACCTCTGAAACATTGACTTGATGGTAATGCATCACATGTAATGTGGCTGCTGTGGGTGAAGGTACCCACGCACATGACGCACCAGATTTTGGATGGCCTATTTTAGCCTTTAGCATTGCTGCCATTTCATCAGGTGTAGCCCACATGCCTTTTCCTATTTGTGCTTTACCTTTAAGGCCTGCTTTTAGTCCAATTATCACATTTCTATTTTCGTAGGCTGAAATCCATTTTTCATTTTTCATTAGTTCTTTTCGAACCATTGGCCCTGCTAACATGCTGGTGTGAATTTCATCGCCAGTTCTATCTAAAAACCCAGTATTAATAAAGGCTAAACGAGCACTTGCTGCACGTATACACTCTTTTAGATTGGCTGAAGTTCTGCGCTCTTCATCCATAATCCCCATTTTGATAGTATTTTCGGTAAGGCCTAAACTGGTTTCTACGCGGCTAAACAAGTCATTGGTAAATTGTACTTCTTCGGGCCCATGCATTTTAGGCTTAACAATATAAATGCTGCCACGTTTAGAGTTCACAAATGTAGATGAACCATTTAAGTCATGAAGAGCGATCAAGGATGTTATTAGTGCATCTAGAATACCTTCAGGAACTTCTTCATCATTCACCGTTAAAATAGCGTCAGTTGTCATTAAATGACCTACATTACGGATAAATTGTAGGCTTCGACCAGGTAAACTCATGAGTTCACCGGCTGCAGACAGGTATGTTCTATCTGGGTTAAGTGTTCTGGTGGTTTCTTTACCACCTTTGCTGATGGTTTCAGCCAAATTACCTTTCATCAGTCCTAACCAATTAGCATAAACTGTGGTTTTATCTGCCGCATCAACTGCCGCAATGGAATCTTCACAATCTTGAATGGTGCTCAATGCCGACTCTAGAACAACGTCTTTTATACCAGCAGCATCTGTTTGGCCAATAAGACTGCTGTCATCAATTTGGATTTCAATATGTAACCCATTGTTGATACATAAAATAGCATGGGGATTTTCTGTAGAACCATTAAATCCAACAAACTGAGCCATGTCTTTTAAGTTAACCAAGCTACCTGTATTTAACTCAATAATAAGCTGTTGGCTATTGATTTTATACTGAACCGCATCATGATGACTGCCTTGAGACAATGGTAATGAAGCATCTAAAAAGTTACGAGAAAATGTTTGTACTTTTTTACCACGAATAGGATTGTAACCAGAGGCTGGTTTTATGGAAGAGTCTTCAACGCTTAAAGAATCTTCAACGCTTAAAGAGTCATCAACGATTACATCAGAGCCATAAAGGTCATCAACGATTACATCAGAGCCATAAAGGGCATCATATAAACTGCCCCATCTAGCATTGGCGGCATTTAGCGCAAATCGAGCATTCATTAATGGCACAACTAACTGGGGCCCTGCAATTAAAGCGACTTCAGCGTCAACATTTTCAGTGGTGATTTGAAAATCACTTTGTTCAGGTACCAAGTAACCAATATCAGACAAAAACTGTTGATATGTTTGCTGTGAAAATTCGCTGTTAAGATGTTCTAAATGCCAAGTGTCGATTTTTGATTGCAGCTCTTCTCGAGTAGCCAACAATGCTTTGTTTCTAGGAATAAACTCATTAAACACATCTGCAACCGCTTGCCAAAAGTCTTGTTGATTAACTTGCAAACTAGGCAGCACGTCATTATTAACTAAGTTGTAAAGACAATCGGCAATTTTATAACCATGTTCATTAATTCGTTTACTCATTGTGTTTCCTATAAATTTTTGCGGTAGACCGCTAGATGTAGTTCTATTCTTTTGAAGTTGTAGTTGAGAATGATTTTTATTAATTAGTTTAGCTCTGAGCTATGACCAGTGAACCGTCCAAATTAATCACATCGCAGTTATCTCCAACCCCGCCGCGATCAACCACTAGAAAATCACTAACATGGTTTAACGCCAAACAGTAGTGGTGCCAGGTGCCCTTATGATAATTCACCCCTTGGTTTGATGAAGCCAAGAACACTTCAAGTTTGGTAATGTCTAATTCACCTTTAGGCGCAACTACCACTAAATAAGGTTGTTGCCCCATAGGAATAAAAGCTTGGCTAGATAATGGGTGACGTTCCATCATATTAATACTCACAGGCTGTTCAAGTGGTGTTGAACGAAAGATATTAATCAAAGTGCGGCCGTTTTCTTGAGTCACGTCCACTTGCGCTAAATCATGATAACGCTGGGTAAATCCATCGTTAATGCTAAAATTTTTGGCGTTATCATTCACTTCTATCACATCACCAAACTGAGTGAAGTTCTCGCGCGTCAGTATTTTAGGAATTATCGTTTTACTATTTTGCATGAAATTATTATCTCAATTGTCATTAAAGGCTACTAAATGTTCGCTACTGCACATTTAAGAATTATTGTTATTTACATAAATGTAAAATTTAACCAAGGTAATAAGTGTCAACATCAGACCCATTATTCATAATACTGATATCCAGTTTATAATCTAACAATCAAATTAACGGCCATTCTTTTAACCTATAATAACCAGTTTGTTTTACTTTTAGATGCGATCAATAAGTTAAATTATCTATTGCGCCAGCATGATGTTCTACAATTTGTTTGTTATTTATAAAGGGAAGCTAAAACAGGTTACCCTAACAATAATGACCTGAAAAACTGCCAGATCATTATTGTATTGGAATAAAAAAAGTTGTGCATAGATTGATTAGATTATTAACAAGGGCGTTAAAATACACGTTCTAATTTAAAACTTTACCAACAACAAATTAACTTGCCCATAGTATTGTTGTCTTCTAACCGTTGATGAGCTTTGCCAACATCTTTTGCAGCAAATTCAGTATCAATATTAGGGACGAGTTTGCAGCTATCAAAATCTGCTAAACATGTCTTGCTAAACTCTTTTATCAGATGGGTTTTATATTGATCATGGCGACTTCTCAGGGTAGACCCTTTGACAGTGGCACGCTTACCCAACATCATCGCCATATCTAATTTATCTGCATAACGGCCTGCCAACATAGCTAAATAAAGCACACTGCCATCAATATTTAGTAGCTTTAGATTTCGATTAAGATAATCACCAGCAACAAAATCGATGATCAGATCGCAGCCTTTCCAATGTTTGGCTATTTCGACTGCAAAATCTTGTTCTTTATAATTTATGACCAAGTCGGCGCCCAGCTGGGTACATAAGTTTAATTTCGCCTGACTGGATGCTGTCACCGCAACAGCACAGCCATGTCTTTTTGCTAACTGAATAGCCGCAAGGCCGACTCCACTTGCCCCGGCATGAATAAGTACATGCTGATTAGGTTGTAAATCATTTTCAATAAAGAGGGCTTGGAATGCCGTCAGAAAACATTCAGCTATTCCTGCAGCTTGTGGCATATCCATATTTAAAGGCACTTTCATCAGATGTTGACTATGCACCGCCACATACTCAGCATATCCTCCTCCGGCCACTAAACCGAATACCTTATCGCCGATTTCAAAAGTATGAGGGCTTGTTTGCTGAGAATGAAATTGCACAACTTCACCGCTCATTTCCAAGCCTAAAATATCACTTTCACCTGCTGGCGCAGGATATTTACCCTGCCTTTGTAAAGTATCAGCTCTATTCAAACCAAAGCACGCCACTTTGATCAAAACCTGATCAGATGTCAGCGAAGGGATGTCGGTATGACTAATTGCTAATGAGTCAGGTGTACAACCGTTTTCGTGTTTTATAAACTGCATAGAACTACTCATAATGTTTAATCCTTTTTAGATGCGGGAATTCTGTTTAGCAAAGACTAACCCTCATGTACAATTGAACCAAATTATTTATAAAAGTTATCCTATGTCATCTAGCGTCATTTTGCAGCCCGGTCGTGAAAAGTCTTTATTACGTAAACATCCTTGGATTTTCTCTCGTGCGATAGAAAAAACCATAGGCAGAACCAACATGGGAGACACCGTAGATGTGATGTCCCATGATGGTAAGTTTTTAGGAAGAGGGGCTTGGTCGCCAGAGTCACAAATTCAAGTACGGATTTGGACATTTGAACAAAATGAAATTATTGATAATGGTTTCTTTCAAAGGCGTATAGCCACAGCTCAGGCTTCAAGAGAAGACTTGATTGAACGTCATGGATTAAGCGGTTATCGACTAATCGCAGCCGAATCAGACGGACTGCCTGGTGTCACTATTGATAAATATGCGGATGTGTTAGTTTGCCAGTTGTTATCAGCTGGCGCCGAAAAACATCGTGACAAAATTGTTTGGGCATTGAAGAAGGAATTCCCAGAATGTTCTATTTATGAACGCAGTGATGTGGCGATCCGTAAAAAAGAAGGCTTGGAACCAATTACTCAGGTATTACATGGTGACGTGCCTGAAGAAGTGGTAATTGAAGAAAACGGCGTAAAAATTATTGTTAACGTCAAGGCTGGCCATAAAACCGGGTTTTATCTTGATCAAAGAGACAACCGTGCCATTGCTGCAAAATACGTAAAAGACAAAACTTTACTGAATTGTTTTTGTTATACCGGTACTTTTGGCAGCTATGCCTTAGCGAGTGGCGCTAAGTCGGTGACCAGTATTGATGTATCAGATTTAGCCTTAACCACAGCCAAAAGAAATATGGAGATCAATGGTTTAGACACAGACAAATGTGAGTTTATAAACGCAGATGTGTTCCAAGCATTACGGGACTTTAAACAAGAAAGCAGACATTTTGACCAAATCATTCTTGACCCGCCTAAGTTTATCGATTCAAAGAACTCGTTAGTTCGCGGCTGTCGTGGTTATAAAGATATCAATATGTTAGCCATGCAAATTATGCAGCCTGGCGGTATTTTATGTACATTTAGTTGCTCAGGTTTATTGTCTTTTGATTTGTTTCAGAAGGTAGTGGCAGACGCTGCTTTAGATGCAGGCAGAACCGTGCAAATTATTGAAAGATTAGGCCAAGCAGCCGATCACCCAGTTGGGACTAACTATCCAGAAGGATTTTATTTAAAAGGCTTAGTATGTAGAGTGCTTTAGGCTGATCTGAAAAACAACATTTGTCAGATCAACTTATCATCCAGAATTCAAATAAGCGGCGATGCCGTCGCTTATTTGAATTAAAATCGTCGCTTATTTCATTTCGAGAATTTCAACTCCCACCGTACATGAGTTATCATCAATGGTTTCACAGCGCACCACTTTAGTATCGGCAGTCAACGAAGGAATTTGTGAGTTGGTTGATTCAATGTAAACGTTGACTTTAGTGCCCATTTCTACTGAACTTTCTTCTATTTCAAAAGACATTCCAGTTGCACTTATATCTTTGCACACTGCCTGTAGGCTGCGTGAAGATTCATCATCCACTATTTTGAGTTCACATACAGAATTAACCATCATTCGGAAAAAATTGCGTTTGTCATCGTAACCTATCATCCAATACCTCATTCTGTTTAAATTCCACCCTATTGTTTATAGGGTGCCGTGAAAACAATGTCAACGCATATTAAATAGAATCTAAATGATTCAGTATACGTTTGACTGAAATTGGCGCAGATGTGCCTAGTTGTTGAGCGAAAAATGACACCTGTAGTTCATGTAATAACCAACGTACTTCTTGTAAGTCCTCAGGTATAGGCTGATTTTCTGGAATTTTATTACATTTGTCCTGATAAGCTCGTTCTGCTTTTTCCAAATTAAGTTGATGTAACTTATCTTTAGTAGGATCTATGGCAACTTTTTCCAACCTTTTAGATATTGCTTTGATATAACGTTGCCAATCAGCCAATTTGTGTGCGCCTACATCAGCAACAAAACCTTTATAAACCAATGAATCAAGCTGACTTTTGATATGTCCATGTGCGTAGATTAGATTTAGGGGCACACTGCCTTTCATCTTTTTCTTTATTTCATGGGCAACCGTTAACCCCACTTCTACTTGTTGAGCAATTCGCAAAACAGTATCGTTAATTTCTTGCCTAACAAACTCACAACATGATTCAAAATGAACTTTTTCACGGATGTCGCTTTGATTCTGAAGAGAATATTGATTGATAAGCTGATCAACTCCAGCATCAATACAGTCGTCGATTAATGCCTTAATCTGTCCAAATGGGTTAAAATACAACCCTAACTTGGCTTTATTAGGTAATTTATCCTGTAAATATTTAACCGGTGAAGGGATCCCTAAAATAATCAATTTACGCAATCCCAGTTTGTGGGATGCTTGCGCCATGTGGGGTTGAACGAATAATTTAACCGCGACTGTTTTACCTTCATTAACCAACGCTGGGTAGGCCTTAATTTCATAGCCGCCTGTTTTATTGATAAACTCATTTGGTAATTTATCGATTTCCCAACTGACTAAACCGGTTTTCTCAAGTTCAGGTGTGGCCACAGCTTGCAGGTTTTGTTTAACTTTACCTTGTAGTTTTTGTTGCAGCGCAAACAAATCTCGACCTTGGGCAATCACCTTGCCATGCTGATCGATTACTTTGATATTAAAAATCAAATGTGGCGGCAGTTTATCTAATTGCCATTCGCTGGTTTCCAGCTCGCGACCTGTCATGCGCTTTAATTTTAAGGACAAAGCACTTAAAAATGCGACAGGGTTACCTTGCTTATCTAGTTGCGGCATATCAGACAAACAGGCATCTGCATAATTAGGTGCAGGTACAAAATTTCGCCTTAATGATTTTGGCAACGCTTTGATCAAGGCTACGATAAGTTCATGCCGTAACCCCGGAATAAGCCAATCTAAGCCTACAGGAGTCACTTGATTGAGTAGAGCTAGTGGCACCATCAAACTTACACCGTCGTCTTCATCTTTGGGATCAAAATGATAATCTAATCCTAGAGTAAGATTGTTTTGCCTAAACGTTTCTGGAAATGACAAGGCATCGATATGGCCAGTATCTTTCTTAAGCAGCGCTTTAGGGTCGAAATTAAGCACATCTGGATTTTCAGTAGATTCTTTTTTCCACCATTTCTTAAAATTGACTTCAGAACAAATATGGCTTGGAATCTTTTCACTGTAGAAATCGACCAAAGTATCTTCGTCTACTAATAAGTCACGCCTGCGACTTTTATCTTCTAAACCTTCAATATTTTCTATCATGTTTTGGTTATGAGACAAAAAGGCAAAGTTCAATTTAGTATCTAAATTCACTAAAGCTTCACGTAAAAATATTTCTCTACTGGCCTGAGGATCAATCTGGCTATAATTCTTTCGCCTTTGGTTCACCAGTATCAATCCATACAAAGTGACTTTTTCAAAAGCCTGCACCACGCCTTGCTTTTTTGACCAGTGTGGTTCGGAGTATTCTGTTTTGATCAAGTGCTGTGCAAGCGGTTCAATCCATTCTGGTTCGATTTTAGCTGCCACTCGGCCAAATAGATGTGCCGTTTCGACTAATTCTGCCACCATGGTCCATTTTGGTTGAGATTTAGCTAAACCAGAACCGGGGAAAATCTTAAAGCGGCTATTGCGAGCGCCTAAATATTCACGGTCTATATCTTTATTGCCTAAATGGGATAACAAACCTGAGGCAATCGCTTGGTGAATAGCTTGATACTCTGCTTGTTGCGAGGTAATACCAAAACCTAACTCTGCTACAGACTTTTTTAGTTGGCTGACAATATCTTGCCATTCACGCATACGCATAAAATTGATGAAATGTTTCTTACACCAGTTACGTAATTGGCTCGATGATAACGCTTGCTGTTGTTCTTTAAACCCCTGCCAAAGCTGGAAATAACCAAGAAAATCAGACTCTTTATTAGTAAAATCCTCATGCATTAAGTCAGCTTGTTGTTTCTTATCTTGAGGCCTTTCTTTAGGATCTTGAATACTCAACCCCGCAGCAATAATCAGCACTTCATTCAGACAATTTTGTTTAGCGGCTTCAATCACCATGCGTGCATATCTGGGGTCAATAGGAAGTCTGGCTAGTTGTCTACCTTGAGGAGTTAATCCTTGGCGCCCCAATTTGCTATCAATAGCACCTAATTCTTCGAGCAATTTAAAACCATCATTAATGCTTCTGGAATCAGGTGGCTCGACAAATGGAAAATCATCTACTTTTCCTAGGCCCAGCGACATCATTTGCAAAATAACAGAAGCCAAATTAGTGCGTAAGATCTCTGGATCCGTAAACACATCTCTGGATAAATAATCATCTTCTGAATATAAACGGATACATATTCCATTGGATACACGACCACAACGCCCTGCCCTTTGATTTGCTGACGCTTGTGAAATAGCTTCAATAGGCAAACGTTGCACTTTACTGCGCACGCTATAACGTGAAATACGAGCGGTACCAGGGTCTATGACATACTTTATGCCTGGCACAGTCAACGAGGTTTCGGCAACGTTAGTGGCAAGCACAATTCGCCTCGAAGAATGCGCTGCAAACACTTTGTTTTGTTCACTGTTACTTAACCTTGAATACAGAGGTAATACTTCTGTATTTCGATATTGCTGTTTGTTTAGTGCATCTGCGGTATCACGAATTTCACGCTCTCCACTTAAAAACACTAAAATATCACCACCGGCCTCAGTTAAAAGCTCATTAACGGCTTCGGTAATTGCTTGTATTTGGTCGTAATCACTGCTTTCAATCTCCCGGTAGCGCATTTCTACAGGGTAAGTTCTACCACTAACTTCAATCACCGGTGCATCATCAAAATGTTTAGAAAAACGCAGTGGGTCGATAGTTGCAGAAGTAATAATAAGCTTAAGTTCAGGACGTCTTGGTAACAGTTGTTTTAGATACCCGAGAATAAAGTCAATATTTAAACTACGTTCGTGCGCTTCATCTATGATGATTGTGTCGTATTGACTTAAAAATTTATCTTGTTGGATTTCAGCTAACAAAATACCGTCTGTCATCAATTTGATATAGGTACTATCGGATACATGATCTGAAAATCTGATTTTAAAACCCACTTGTTGCCCAAGTGGTGTCTTCAACTCTTCAGCAATCCGGTTAGCTACAGTTCTAGCCGCAAGACGTCGCGGCTGAGTATGACCAATCAAACCTCCAATCCCTCTGCCTAGCTCTAAACATATTTTCGGAATTTGGGTGGTTTTACCAGAACCTGTTTCACCTGCAATGATCACCACTTGATTATTGGTAATAGCCTCTGCTATTTCATCTTTCCTTTCAGAAACAGGCAAAAGAGGAAAATCAATCTCTGGACGTTGCGCAAGTCTGGTGGCATACAGTTGAGCTGATTTTTCTACATCTCGTTGAAGTTTGGCTAAATACTCTGGTTTTTTATCTGCAGCTAAACTATGGAATTTACGTAAATAGGACATAAACCTAAATTTGTCTTTAGACATACAAGATGCGATATCACTGGAAAGTTGTTTAACGCTAATTTCTGGATTGGGTTGTGCTGAAGACAAAAACGACTGCTCTATAACATCAATGAAAACGACCTGTGATCCTAGAAGATGAACAGAGCAAATACCAGAAATATTACGTAACAAGCATAACTTAACTCAACTTAACTTGCGCGTAACCTGTAACCGTCATGAAGTTGCAAATCTATGGCGTGCAACAGCGCTGAACGGTTAATTGTGCCAAGTAAATAACCATCGTCATCAACCACGGGATACACCTTAGGTTTTTCGGTCATCATTTTTTGTGCTAAATCAATGACTGATGTATAGGGCTTAATAGATAACACCTCGATTTTCATGATGTCTTTAACGTGTGCTACCTGCTCTCTGTAATAACTAGACTCAATCATCTGTACCAGACAATCTTGTTCAGATAGAAAACCTATGACTTTATTACTAGTGTCAATTACTGGACCACCCGTTTGTTTAGTTTGTAATAAACGTTCTACCGCCTCTGCTACAGTCATTTTACTGGTAAATGTGACTGGACGCTGATTCATATGGTCGCTCACTTTTAGAGATTCCACTGTAACTCCTTGGTTTTGTGATAAATACAATTCTATATCGACACGCTTAAAGATAGTCTTAAGTAACCGTTAAGACTAGTAGTTTTAGATTTGATACTAATATAACTGCAACCTCTAACCGTTTCAAAGCTTCAATTTAGGTATTTTTACCAATAGCCGGACCTGTACATTTAAAGGATCATTCTAGTTTTCCGGGAGGTACCACTAAAGTGAACCAACCTATAACCAATCGCTGCGATGGCATTTTTACAAACACTACTATCACCTTTAAGTGGCTATTAGGTTTAGTTGCTCTGCTACATATGCTTGCTGGGCTACCAGCATATGCGGCGACTGATTATAGTTTTATCCCAGGTGGAACACTACCTGTTGGCTGTAGTTTAGATTCTCTCAGCACCACTTCTTATACTTGTGGTGTTGTCACTCTCGGGATTGGAGACACAGTTGTGGTTGGGGTGGAGCCGTTGTTTACGCCAGTTACAGTTACTTTTATTGGTGCATTCACAACAGCCGCCGGTAATTTAATTAATACCGCAGGTACTGCCTCTGACTTGAATCTTATAACTATAGGCACACTTACACTGGGTGCTGACACCATTTTAAATGCAAATGTAACAGGCACTGCCGCCATTGACATGGGGGCTAGAAGTTCCATTGGCGGCAATCTCTCGGCAAGCACTACCACAGGCGTTGTCACCCTCGGTGCCGAGAGCGTGGTAGGTGGTTTTATTCAGACTGATGCCGGTGCAGTCAGTATCGCTAGTTTAAGTACTGTCGGGGGGGCGATTTCCACACAAGCTGGAGTGGTAACATTATTAACTAACATACAAGCTGGTGGTGACATAAGCACCGACGCAGGCGCCATTACCATTGGAGATGGAAGCTCAGCGTGTGGTACCGTATTCACCACTGGTGCTGGTGTCGTCACAATAGCAACAAATGTACTCATTGGCGGCAATGTCAGCACCGTTCCAGGTGCCATCACTATTGGTTCTGGAAGTAGGATTGGAGGCAACGTTAGCCCAACGGGTGCTGGTGTTGTGACGCTAACAGGTGTCAATGTAGGCGGCAATGTAACCACTAGCTCTGGCGCCATAACGTTAACAACATCACGAGTCGCTGGCACTGTATCCTCCTCAGGTGCAGGAGTTGTCACACTAACAGGCAGCACAACTAACGACAATACGTTAGTTGTGCCAGCCCCCCCTGGCTGTGTAGTGGAACCTGAGTTCGAATTCATTCAAATCGAACATGATGGCGAAGGTTTGACTTGCGCATCCGAGAGTGTGACGCTGAAAGCTTGCGCTGATGCGACGTGTTCTACCTTATATACTGATCCTATTGATGTGCAGTTATCAATAAATGGCATACCCGATCAAACGGTAACCGTTTCTGGCGGCACAACTATGGTTGACTTTTCTTATACTAATGCAGACTCGGTAACATTAAGTTTTGACCAATCGTATGAATGTAAAAATGGCAACTTAACCAGTTGTGATGTGGTGTTCGCTGATGCAGGGTTCAGATTTTTATATAACAACGATGAAACAACATCTATTGCTCATCAAATAGGTGGCAATAGCTTTGCTGATGTAATGAAGCTGCAAGCTGTAAAAAATGAAAATGGGGTTTGTACTGGTTTATTCACTGGCAATGTGGATATTGAGTTGTCACAACAAAATATTACACCTACTGGGACAGCAGGATTAAGCTTTAAAGTACATGGCCCTTCAGGTACGAGTATTGCTAAATATCCAACTTATACACCTAGCATTACACTCAATTTTGATGGGGATAGCAAAGCCATCATTCCTTCACCTGTATACTTAGACGCTGGTCAAATTCGTTTGCATGCTAAATATAATGTTGATGGTGTGAACCTCATAGGAAGTAGTACAGATTTTTGGGTGAGTCCAGAAAAATTAGTTGTTACTGCAACATCTGGTGGCAATCATATAAATGGTCATTCGGACAGTTCAGTTATAAAACACAAAGCAGGTCAAAATTTCAACCTTAGCGTAACAGCATATAACTCACTTGGCACGGGAACGGCCAATATTATGGCTAATTATGTTCCTAATGATATGCAACTATTATTATCACGAACGGGCCCAACCTCGGACGGTGTTGATGGTATTTTAGACTATGGAAATGGCACTATGTTAAGTAGCCTTTCTGCGACTTATCAAAGTGTTACCTTATCTACGTTTAACTCAGGAGTGTCCTCTACTGACATTGCATCTTATTCTGAAGTTGGCCTAATCAATTTCGATCTGCAAGATGTCGGTCATGGTTATTCAGGTAATATAATACATACAGATGCTATCAATATAGGTCGCTTTACTCCTGATTATTTTGAACAAAGGGTTATTGAACAAGGCAGTCTTGATTCTGTTTGTTATCAAAACACTATTTTTGCCTATACAGGACAAGTTTTGAATAATAATGCAGGAAAAGGGGTTATATCTTATCTGGTTATTCCTGTTGTTGAGCTTACAGCGAAAAATTCTAAGGGTGTTACAGTTCAAAATTATACGGAACTGGGATATAACAAACTGATTGCTAATGCTAATTTTATAATAACGCCTACATCTGACTCTGTTATCTTAGGCAAAAATACTAACCTTCTTCCCTTGACCGCTCATCTATTCGCAGGAACCGTTAGTCATATTGGGCTCGCTGTCAGCCAACTTGATTTTGGTTTACCTCTTGCAGCAGGAGTATTGCATTACGAGCTTGCTGATGAAGATAATTTCATTTATCCACGTAATGAAAATTCAGAAGTTACAGCACAAAACAATGATATTGACTTTTTAATTGATCAAGTTAACTTTGTTGACAGTGATGGTATTTACATTACCTCTCCCGAAGATATAACTAATACAACAAGTATTAACCTTCGCTTTGGTCGTGCTTCACTCAAAAATAGTTTTGGTCCCGAAACTGAAAACCTCAGTCAGCATTTTTCTACGGAATATTTAAACGCTAGTGGTCGTTATGTGCTCAATAAACAAGACAGTTGTACTAAATACGATTCCGGAAACATCATACTCACGTCAGGGACTTTAAATAAAAATTTAATCACAGTTAATTCAACAATAGGGCGACTGGAATATAGTAAAACCCTGATGATGGCTTTAAATGCTCCAGGTGCAGGGCATCAGGGATCAATCAATATCGAGTATGACATTTATTCATGGCTTAAATATGACTGGAGCTGGAATGGCGTTACTGCCAAATCATTTAATGAAAACCCCAGTGGTACTGCGATATTTGGGTTGTACCGTGGTAATGACAAAGTTATTCATATGCGTGAAATATATAATTAGAATCTAATTAAACTTCCAGCACACACCATTTTTGCTCTATTATTTCGTGCCTTTGATATTCGAGATCGTTTAATATTATAATCGTAGTGACGAAATAAGTGATAGTTTAAATCTCTGAAGTTTGAAATATGCACCAATTTATTACACTTTCAAATGTTTTAATTTTGAATTACTTAGCAAAATGATTAACTTCGACACAGCATTTTAGAAATTCGACATAATGCTGGCTCAATTATTCACTAGCTGCAATTTATCCATGTCTAGCTGTGAACACTAAGTGATTTAGGAAAGGTTGATTTTTATGGGGTTTAGATTGAATAAATACGTGCATACGTTTAAATGGTACTCCTATGAATAAGCCTACAATCTTCTGGCACGATTATGAAACATGGGGTGCCAACCCTCAAAAAGACTTTCCATGTCAGTTTGCTGGTATACGCACAGATTTAGACTTGAACATAATAAGTGAACCTCTGATGATTTTTAGTCAAATCGCTAATGATTGTCTGCCCGTTCCTCAAGCTTGTTTGGTCACAGGTATAACGCCACAACGTTCTTTAAAAGAAGGACTCCCTGAAAGGGATTTTATTGCTAAAGTCCTTGAACAGTTTTCAGAGCCCAACACCTGTGTAGCAGGATTCAACAATATTCGTTTTGATGACGAAATTACTCGCTATACTTTATATCGAAACTTTTATGACCCTTATGCAAGAGAATGGCAACATGGAAATAGCCGTTGGGACATTATTGACTTAGCGAGAGCTTGTTATGCGCTTAGACCTGAAGGCATTAATTGGCCAGTAAATGAAGCAGGATTACCCAGCTTTAAGTTACAGGATTTAACTAAGGCCAACGGCATTGAACATCAAGGTGCACACGATGCGATGTCTGACGTGTACGCCACAATTGCCGTGGCTAAACTGATTAAAGAACGCCAACCCAAATTATTTGATTATGTGTTTACTTTACGAGATAAAAGAAAAGTACTAGAACAAATCGATTATGAAAAGTTAACACCACTGGTTCATATTTCCTCAAAAATCCCTTCAGTATATGGTTGCTGTACCTGGATTGTGCCTGTAGCAATGCATCCTACTAATAAAAATGCAGTAATCACTCTAAATTTAGCGTTAGACCCGAGTCCGCTTTTTACTCTTAGCGCAGATGAGATAAGGCACAAGTTATACACACCCAGTTCAATGTTAGAAGAAAATGAGCAGCGACTGCCGATCAAGCTTCTGCATATTAATAAATGCCCGGTGTTGGCCCCAGCTAAAACACTTAACACTGAAAATGCCGAGCGTTTGGGGATCGATAGGCAAGGTTGTTTACAAAACTTGCAAAAAATTAAAGCCAACCAGCACCTCATCGAAAAATTGCAAGACGTATACGTTCAAACAGAAAGACGTACTTCACTTGACCCTGAACACGCTTTGTATTCAGGCGGATTTTTTTCATCCGCCGACAAAGAATTTATGATCCAAATTGTTAATTCTGATATACAAGGATTAACCGAAATTTCTTTACCATTTGAGGACGATCGTCTAAATACATTATTATTTAGATACCGAGCTCGAAATATACCTCAGTCGTTATCTGAGCCAGAGATTGAACGATGGCAACGATATCGACATTTTAAATTTTTTGACGATGAGTCGCCTGCGAGTATTAAAATGCCAGAGTTTTTATTGCAACTCGAACAATTGAGCATGAAACATGCACGCAACCCAGATAAATTGACTATATTAAAAGCTCTTTACAATTATGCGCAAAGTTTATAACAATACAACGAACTGTTTTTAACGGTTGGACACTGCCACTGCTTTGTTTACTAGAGGTATGCGATGGTTTCAATTAATGTAACTCAATGATAAGCCGATATAAAAAGATATTTTAGGCTGACTTAAATCCACTTAATTTTTGTGGCATAATTAAAGGCAATTGAATGCTCGGCATAACATTACAGGTTGATGATAAAGACCAATATTTAGACTTAATTATTTCCCCAATTCTTGTTAAAGATAAGGTTGAGGCAAACATTATTTTAGATCTTGTTCAAAAAAGTGTTTATAAGCATTTCTTTATATTTAATGAAAATATCATTGAAGCAGTCAATAATTGTAAATCTGTAACCGAAGATAACATCTCTGATGTGATAAAATATCGAATTGGTGAGCGTAGAGATACTCAAATTAAAACTAGAATCGTTGATGATCAATTATCTGCTTACTTAACAGTCACTGCAGGCTACGCGGGTAAACTCCCATCAGTTAAGTCATTACTAAAAGAATTAAATGCATTCGGTATCAAACGCGGGATCAGTAAAAAACGTTTAATCAGTTTAGTTCGGCAGTGTGCACAAGCTTTTCCAGGCGAAGTCTTTGAAGAGCTTATTGCCAAAGGTTTAGCGCCTAGAGTAGGCAAATCTTCTAGGTTGAAACCTCTAGTCCAAAATGCCCTAGATAGGATTTTAAAGCCTCAAACATTGGGTTCTGCCCGTGTTGACATGCGCAACTTAGGTTCGATTATATGCGTTCAAAAAGGGACAGAACTTCTTCGCAGAATACCACCCACTGATGGCAGACGTGGATTTACAGTTGGTGGGAATATTATCGATGCCAAATCAGGTGAATGGGTTAAATTTACACCTGGTGATGGCACTGTTATCAGTGATGGTGATGAAAATTTGTTGCTGGCAGATATCTCTGGCATGCCCAAATTTAAAGATCAAAAAATGTGGGTCGACAATATTTTTACCTGCAAAGGTGTCAACGTTGGTAGCGGTAATGTGAATTATAACGGTTCAGTTATCGTCAATGGTGACGTCGCTGAAAAAATGGAAATCCATGCTACTGGAGATGTTACCGTCAATGGTTTTGTTGAGTCTGCCACTATTCACGCGGGCGGGGATATCATTATTACTGAAGGCGCAATGGGGAAAGTGAATGATAGCGCCACTGAATATAGTACCAGCTTGACCTCAAAAGGTAATGTGCATGTTCAGCATGGGCAAGGCTTAGATATTAATTGTAATGGTAATGTGACAGTTGGCAGACAACTAGCCTACAGTCGCATTAACTGTCGTGGAAAAGTGACCGTTGGTGCCATAGACAATCCGAATGGAAATATTTTCGCCTGTACGGTCAAATGTCAAGATACAATTACAGCTGGTACTTTAGGTGCCGTGTCTGGTAGTAACTTGAGTATTGATTATAGCGAAGGCTTTAATACTTTATTGGAACGTAAAGACACACTCGACGAACTTCTAAATAAAATGAAACAAAATAATAATAGGCATTTAAAACGTATTAATATAATTAATTCTAAGTTCATACCTAAAGATATGCAGCTAAGAGTTGACGATGCAAACCAAATGTTTAATAGCGAAACACAATTACTAGAGTGGCTTGAAACCAAATCTAAAGAGATGAATCAGGCCAAAGAGCAATATCAAACTAATATTCGACTGCTCGCCAATAAGCGCGTTTATCCCGGTGTAGTGGTTAAATTGAATAATCGCACGTGGCGAGCAGAAAGAGAATATGACAAGGCCAAAATTTATTTCCATGGACATCAGTGGCATGTAGAGCCACTGATGTAATCGTTTATTGATGTTTAATCTTGCAGTCTAGTTAACAGGCTAGAGGTGTCCCATCGGCCTCCTCCTTTTTTCTGCACATCGGCATAAAACTGATCGACCAGTGCAGTTAATGGTAACGAAGAGCCGTTTATCTTCGCTTCATTTAAGGCAATACCCAAGTCTTTACGCATCCAATCAACGGCAAACCCAAAGTCAAACTTACCCGCTAACATGCTCTCAAATCGATTTTCCATTTGCCACGACTGCGCTGCGCCCTTTGAGATAACATCAATAACGGCATGACAATTCAAACCCGCATTTTTCCCAAAACTTAATGCTTCAGCTATGCCTTGAACGACACCTGCAATACAAATTTGGTTCATCATTTTAGCCAGTTGACCGCTACCTACTTCTCCAAGTAGTTGACTGAACTTAGCATAACAATTGATAACAGGTTCAACCGCAGTGTAATGCTCTTTGTGCCCACCTAGCATCACAGTTAAATGTCCATTCTTAGCACCCGCTTGCCCACCTGATACTGGAGCATCTAAAAACCCAACGCCTACCTCTGAACATACGATAGCCATCTCTCGAGCGACTTCTGCTGAAGCGGTAGTATGATCAACTATAATATTTCCTGCTTTCACGCCTGCTAATACTCCATGTTCTCCAAACATAACGGAACGTATGTCATCATCGTTGCCAACACATAACAAAATCACATTAGCTTGTTCTGCAGCCAGTTTAGGTGTTATGGCCATGTTTCCTGAAAACTCATCAACCCAAGCTTGGGCTTTTGTTAAGGTGCGATTAAATACAGTGACTTCATGACCTGATTTTTTACAATGCCCAGCCATGGGGTAACCCATGACACCTAATCCAATAAACGCTATTTTTTGTACCAATTTACTTTCCTCAACTGGGCTTGCCTGAATTTTAAATTATTGACTTAAATAGTTGAAACACTGCTATATAATGACAATATAGATAACACGTTTTATAAAGAGAATAATTATGTCGGACACCATATATCAGTTTGATGCCATATTAAATAATGGCGAAACTATAAATTTTAATGACTATAAAGGCAAAGTGTTGTTAATCGTTAACACCGCCAGCAAGTGTGGTTTTACTCCGCAATATGATGGCTTACAGAGTCTTTACAAACAATTTGCGTCCCAAGGGTTAGATGTGCTTGGTTTTCCATGTGACCAATTTGGTCATCAAGAGCCTGGAGCAGATACTGAGATCCAAGAGTTTTGTAGTCTGAACTTTAATGTCAATTTTCCTTTATTTAAGAAGATTGAAGTTAATGGGGCAAACACGGCGCCTGTATACAAGTATTTGAAGGAAGCAGCACCAGGACTAATGGGCAGTAAAAGTGTTAAATGGAATTTCACCAAATTTTTAGTCAATAAACAAGGAAAAGTGACTAAACGTTATGCGTCTACTACCAAGCCAAATGAGATGATTAAAGACATAGAAAAGTTATTAGCTGAATAGCTTACCCAAAATTATGAATCTTTCTGGGCAATAATTAAAAAATATTTACCCAGCCATAAATATGGCTCACTCGAGCCATATTGAATTTCCAAGTGTTTTAACTGTTTATATTCACTGATTTGCTTCTCTGGTTGTTTCAAATAATCATGAAAACAACGTATTCCCGCTTGTTTTACGACCTTAATGGGTAAACTTTCAAGTTGAGATAAAATAACCTTAGGTTTTTGCGGATTTTTAGGACTTAAACGTACAATATTTTTACTGGTCATGCCTTGTTCTACATAGTCAAAATTGCCGTACAACATGTTTCCAAACAACTGAGCATCATGGTTAAAAAAGCTAAGAGACAGGTGACCACCGGGTTTAACTAAATCTACTAATTTTCGAATTACCTCTGAAGGATATTGTAACCACTCTAAAACTGCATGGCAGACGACCAAATCATATTGCTTCTTATTGCTTAACGATAGGATGTCTATATGTTGAACATCCAGGTTAATATTTTCACCTAGCTTTTTCTTTGCCAAAGATAGTACGTCAGAAGAGATATCAGATAACGTGACTTTATGACCTAAATTAAGCATCATTTCAGACATGACTCCAGTGCCGCCCCCAGCATCTAAAACCTCTATTGGCAATGCCTCTAAGGATATACAATCATGTAGATGATGTACTAACAACTCATGCCGTAATTGCCCTTTTGTTGAGCCATAAATATTTTTCTCAAATTTATCAGCAAACTTATCAAAACTTTGATCTTGTTTATTATTTTCCATTTATCGGATGTGCCTTAAGCTGGGTTATCAATGTCAACAAATACAGTCTCAATTCCTAACTCTTGATTGATATATTCGCCTAACGCTTTTACGCCATAACGTTCGGTAGCATGATGACCAGCAGCGTAAAAATGAATGTCCATTTCTCTTGCTGTGTGTATGGTTTGTTCTGATACTTCACCGGTGATGTAAGCATCAATGCCTTTTTCAGCAGCTAATTCTATATAACCTTGCCCACCTCCTGTGCACCAAGCAACTGTTTCAATTTTAGTTTTGTTAGCGGGCTCGTGTAATGGTGTTTTATTTAGCCTATTACTTAATAATTGAGTCAACTCAGCTGGAGAAATGCCGCCGACAAATTTACCTTGCATCACCACAGACTCAGGATTGTCTTGTTGTAAGGATGTGATATCCACAATACCTAATAATTTAGCCAGTTGAGCGTTATTACCTAATGTTGGGTGAATGTCCAAAGGCAAATGATAGGCAAAAAGGTTGATATTGTGCTGTAACAAAGTCTTAATTCGTTTTCTTTTCATACCGGTTATGCACTGTGACTCACCTTTCCAAAAATATCCATGATGTACCAAAATCGCATCTGCATTAATTGATACCGCATGGTCGATTAATGCTTGTGAGGCAGTCACACCTGTGACTAACTTAGACACCTGTGTTTTGCCCTCTACCTGCAAACCATTAGGGCAATAATCCTTTACCTGTTCTGGCTTTAATAACGAATTAAGTAATTCTAGGAATTGACTATTGGATACTGACATTGGATCCCCTATTGATTTAAAACATAAGCAGATGTTGCAAAATTAGACATTATAAATAAAAAAAGGTATAAAACCCTTCCATATTCTGAAAATAAACATAAAAAAGGCAAAGACCTAGTTATGAGTAAATTGGATAAAGATCAAGTAATCGCGGCTTTTACTGAAGCTTATAAAACAGCAAATAGTAAAGCTCCCACTATCGAAGCCAAAGGTGGCTGGTATAGTGTTGATGGTGGCAAAAATATACGTTTAGCAGATTTAGATGCAATGATCGCTGGATTAGGCTCTTCAACTCCATCCAAAAAAGCTACAGCGGCAGTTGATAAACCTAAGAAGGTCACTGAGAAAAAAGTAGCCCAAGCAACTGCTAAAAAGAAAGCTAAAAACGCGGACTTCTCTGTTAAATCTTTTTGGGCTAAGAAGATTTTAGAAGAAAGTACTGTTACTAAATTACCACGATAAGTCATAAACTTATAAAAAAAGCCTCATGATTTATCATGAGGCTTTTTTTTCGTGGAGATTATACCTAGAACAGTTTAATTATTCGAAATTACGTTCTCTTTTGGTTTCTATTGTGTCTATATAACCATGCCAAGTCGCATATCCTACAAGTGGCATCAGAAAAATGAAACCGACAAACCATGTTGCGAATCCAATCAATACTGCCAGAAGAATGATAAATGCCCATAACATCATAGGACCTTTATTGGTCCAAACAGCATTCATGTTTGTTAATAATGCAGTGGCTAGGTCGACCTTACGCTCCATCAATATTGGCTGTGTAAAGGCGCTGAGGAAAAATACTAAGAGTGTAAAACCTGCACCGACGACTGTTCCTACCGCTAAAAAGGGTAAAAGGTTTTCAAGATTTTCATCTAAGTACGGAGGATATAAAGCGTGGACCAATGAAGCTACACGTAGCCAAAAAATCATTAACACCATCAGTAATATACCTAAACCCCATTCATTCACCGCATTTCTCTTGATAGCCTTAACACTGTGCCATAAAGAAGGAACGTGATCTTTTTCTAGCTCCCAGCTCACATCGTACATACCTGCAGCTAAAAAAGGACCAATCAACATAAAACACACAATTGCAGGCATGATCACCAAGTGCCAGCCAGTTAACTGAACCAGATAAGTTATAAACCAAGGGATCAGTGTAAATATCAAACCAAAAAACAGAGTTAAAACAGGTGCCCGACTCGCATCTTTAAGACCAAGCACTAACCACTTAAATGGGTCACTCATTGATAATTGTTTACAAGGAATAACGCGAGCAATATCACTATCGACAATTGCGTTATGGGGTGTTTCTTTAAAATGTTGTGACATGGCTATGCTCCATAAAACAGCGAAAAGAATCTTTGTTTGATGATTAAACTTAACGCTCAGTCTACTCAAACAATAAAAAAAGTATATAGCTCTGGTATAACAGTGCATCAAAACTTTAAATACTGAGTTCTATACTTTAATATTTATGACATTCTTAAATATTAATTCAATCAATCCATCAATAAAGAGCTGGATGCCAGTGGATTTTGGTGGCGAATAATTTGGCCATTTTTTGATTTAGGACAGAAAATCGTGTTAATGGGATGTGTAGATAAGATGAAAATAGCTCAAAAATCAAATTTGGAATGTAAACGGATGTGACATCTTGCGTTAACCATGAATTAATTTAACATTTTTGTATAGCATAGCTAATTTAACACTTAACACCCTTGGCCTTGTTGGTTTAATCTGTCAGATATCTTAGTAGGTAATACACAAGGTAGGAGGTAATACTCAAGCAATGAAAAAAATTAATAAGTCGAAAAAATTAGAAAATGTCTGTTACGAGATACGTGGACCCATTTTAACCGAAGCCAAAAAAATGGAAGACGAAGGACATCGGATCCTTAAATTGAATATTGGTAACCCTGCCCCATTTGGTTTTGAAGCGCCAGACGATATTTTAAAAGATGTGATCCATAACCTGCCAAAGTCTCAAGGTTATTCAGACTCTAATGGTATTTATTCAGCTCGCGTAGCGGTGATGCAATATTATCAACAGAAAAATGTCAAAAACGTAAAAGTAGAAGATGTATTTATCGGTAACGGTGTCAGTGAGCTTATCGTAATGGCCATGCAAGGGCTGGTGAATAATGATGATGAAGTATTGATACCCGCACCCGATTACCCTCTATGGACAGCAGCGGTAAGTCTCGCTTCTGGTGTACCAATACATTATCGATGTGATGAAACCAATGGTTGGCAACCTGACATACAAGACATCCGCAATAAAATTACTGACAAGTCCAAAGCAATTGTATTAATTAATCCAAATAATCCCACTGGTGCAGTATACAGCCCAGAGCTATTGCAGCAGATTATTGAATTGGCCCGTGAGTTTTCATTGGTCGTAATAAGCGATGAAATCTACGATAAAATTTTATATGACGATGCAAAACATCATTGTATCGCATCCATGGCGACTGATATTTTTTGTATCACCATGGGTGGTTTATCTAAAAACTATCGCATAGCGGGTTTTCGTGCAGGATGGTTAGTGGTGAGTGGTAATAAATTTATCGCCCAAAGTTACATAGAAGGGCTTAATATTCTGTCTTCGATGCGCATGTGCGCAAATGTGCCAAGCCAACATGCGATACAAACAGCCTTAGGTGGATATCAAAGTATTAATGAACTCATTGGTAATGATGGTCGACTAAAAATCCAAAGAGACATGGCATTTGAAATGTTAAATACTATAGATGGTCTTGAATGTGTTATGCCTAAAGGGGCCATGTATTGTTTTGTTAAAGTCGACGCTGAAAAATTCAATATTACCAATGACGAACAAATGATCTTTGATCTGTTACGTGCAGAAAAAATATTATTAGTACACGGCTCAGCATTTAACCTCAAAGAAGGCTGCTATTTTAGACTCGTTTTTCTGCCTCACATTGACGTACTAAAGCCAGCACTTGAAGGTATCGCAAACTTCTTCAAAAGTTATAGGCAGGTAATTTAACTAAATGAACAACATATCTCCTAAACAAAGTCACTTCTTTGCCCACCTATCTCGTATGAAGTTAATTAACAGATGGCCTTTGATGCGCAATATCAGAACCGAAAATGTGCAAGAACACAGTTTACAAGTGGCTATGGTAGCCCATGCTTTGGCTTTGATCCGCAATAAATATTTTGATGGTGATTTAGATCCTAATCAAGTAGCAACTGTGGCCATGTTTCATGATGTATCAGAGGTTATCACCGGTGATTTACCCACGCCGGTAAAGTATTCTAATCCTATCATTCGTGACGAATATAAAAAGATTGAGAAGCTCGCAGAACAAAAATTGATCAATATGGCGCCAGATGAGTTTAAAGAAGATTATGCACAGCTGATTGATCACCACCATCATAATAAAGACGTGGCCTTTATCGTCAAAGCTGCCGATGTGATATGTGCTTATCTTAAAACCCTAGAAGAACTTTCTGCAGGAAATAAAGAATTTGAACTAGCCAAAAAACGGTTAGACAAAATGTTAAAAGATTATCACTCAAGTGAAGTCGATTATTTTATGAAAGCTTATGTGCCCAGTTTTAGCTTAAGCCTTGACGAAATTACCCAAGAAGAGCATTCATTAGACGTTTAAATTATGGCTTGATTAACTTATCTACATCTGGTCACATAACGTTAAAGTCTTTCGCCTCAAATACTTAAGTGTGGAGCAGATGTAAGTTATGGAAATATGGACGCAGCGCAGGCATGGCCAAAAACTTCAACGTGAAGGTGACCATCGTACTGCTTACCAACGTGATAAAGCCAGAATTTTACATTCTGCAGCATTCAGACGATTACAGGCCAAAACCCAAGTATTAGGTGTAGGTATGAGTGATTTTTATCGCACTCGCCTTACTCATTCTTTAGAAGCATCACAAATTGGCCAAGGCATAGCTGCACAGCTAAGAAGTAAGTACCCTGAATTAACCCAACACCTAGATTTGAATGACACATTAATTGAGGCGTTATGTTTAGCTCATGATATCGGTCATCCTCCTTACGGCCATGGAGGTGAAGTGGCGCTGCACTATATGATGCGCAATCATGGCGGTTTCGAAGGAAATGGCCAAACATTTAGAATAGTCACCAAACTTGAACCTTATACCGCCGACCACGGGATGAATCTTAGCAGGCGAACTTTATTAGGTTTAATTAAGTATCCCAATTACCTGCCACAATTGAATCAACCACCCCAGGGGCAAGAGACTGTATCCCATCGAGAAGTGAAAGCATCCCTTTGGCATCCACCTAAAGGTTTGTATGAATGCGATCAAGCCTCTTTTGAGTGGTTACTTGAAGAATTGCCTAGCCATGATTCTCAACGATTTATGCAATTTAAAAGTTCAGCTAGAAGCCATCACAAAACTCTATATAAATCTTTTGACTGTTCAATTATGGAGTTAGCAGATGATATTGCTTACGGCATCCATGATCTTGAAGATGCCATTGTAATGGGCATAGTCAACCGCTCACAATTTTTTCAAGAAGTCGCAGAGCCGTTGCTCAAGTTAGATATTGATTGGATGAACCAACACATAATGGCGCTCAGCGAAAAACTGTTTAGCCAACATCACCATGAACGGAAAGATGCCATTGGTGCTTTGGTCAATTGTTTTATTACAAATATTGAGATAAGCGAATTTGCACCGGAATTTGAACAAGATTTACTTAAATATAACGCTGTTTTTCCCACATCTTTCCATCAGGCTTTGAGCATCTTTAAGGCTTATGTGTTTACTCGTGTTATCAGAAAACCTGAGATACAGATGATCGAATATAAAGGTCAACAAATAGTCATGGAATTATTTCAGGCGTTTGCTGCAGACCCTCAAAGATTACTGCCTGAAAACACATGCCAACGCTGGTTAGAAGCACATGAAGCAGGCAATGGCCACAGAGTGATTGCTGATTATATCTCGGGCATGACAGATGGTTTTGCTGCCAAGTTATACGGCACCTTGTTTCTGCCCTCATCTGCCGCAGTTACAGAAAAAATTGGTTCATAAATCAATACCCAAAATATTCATTTACTTGATGATAAATATGAAAGTCGATGCGAGTCTTACGAAATTTGTTGTGTTTAAGACAATCTACAAACCAGAAGAAATGTCAGGACAAAGCAATTGTTTAGCGGTAGTGAAGTCAATTGCCTTTATGTTAAAGGTTAGGACATGCGTCCTTCAGCATAGATGTCGGTAGGTTTAGATGGTAACGACAAAGTTAAAAAAACGAACATAAACAGACCAAGACAAAAAAAAAGCTTGCATGATGATTTATACAGTACTACTGTATAAACAACCACTGTATATAACATCACTGTTGAGAAATCATTATGGCAAGTTTACATGCGTTTACGAACAACTCTACTCCACTAGCCTCCATGCAAGTGCCAGCAGATAAAGGGCATAGCAACGATATAAATGTTAAGCATTCCAAGAAATGGACTTTTTTAGTGGCTGAACATATTCGGTTTTCTGAAAAAAAAGACTATTGCATGCGTATTACTAAGCCTACACAAAACCAATTATCATTGTGGCTTGAAAAAATTGTGGTTGGCGGTCAATGTTCAAGCTTGTTCGTTGAACAGTTATCTTTAGATGAAATTAGCTTTAAGCGTCTAAAACAACTGTGTATTGATTATAAAGTATCGCTGGTTAACTTGATTCCCTACAACGACCAACAAGATAACGTAGTAAAAGGCCCTTGGTAATTGCTAAAGTTATCGTCAAAGTTTAATAAACAACTTTGATGACCTCTTGACTATGTTTACTTTAATCGCCTAGGCTTGCCAAATTAATAGATTTATTTATTTGATTAGGTTATTTAATTTTGGCAACGATTATTAAACACTGCACTTGCGGTAACGAACTTACATTTGAAGAATGTTGTCAGCCGGTTATTGATGGCAAAGTATCTGCAAAAAATGCTGAAATATTAATGCGCTCGCGTTTTTCAGCTTATTGTTCAAAAAATTATCAGTACATCTTAAAAACCTACATATTAGCCCAGCGTTCAAAATTAACGATAAGTGAATTAGCAGACAGTGCCCAGGATACTCAGTGGTTATCCCTGCAAGTCATAGCACACAATTCTCAAGCAAATACAGCTCAGGTAGAATTTAAGGCCTTCTATCAAATACATAATTCTTATTATGTAATGCATGAAATATCAGACTTTGTTTTTGAAGCGGGAACATGGTTATATGCTGATGGAATTATAAAAAAGGACTCAGGTGAACTCTTCCAAGAACGAAACAGTCAATGCTTATGCAGCAGCGGTAAAAAGTATAAAAAATGTTGTGGACGTTAGTTTAAAAAGACCAATTGAATCCGCATGCACTTACATTTTCAAAGCAAATAACTTGCATCGTTACACTATAAAACGCCATCTCTGATAGACATATTCAGACTGAGCGCTCGATCGCAAACAAGTCATAGAAGTTTTTAGTGGTTATTTTAGCCAACTCTTCCACACTTATCCCTCTCAACTCAGCAATAAACTCACCTACTTCCCTTACAAAACCCGGTTGATTCGGTTTACCTCTATAGGGAACAGGCGCTAACCA
>JAWUXT010000043.1:0-14545 GCA_034111205.1 Paraglaciecola sp.
ACGCCAATGAAAACCACCAAAATAAAAACTGGGGCGAATGTAAAATCCTGTGCTCCAATAAAAACCAGCATTAAAAATGCTATGACTTGGTCTGTGCCAATAGTAAGGCTGATGGTCTTGCCACCACCAATTTCCATAAACTACGCGCGTATCGTAGTAGGGTACATAGACTACTTCTTTACGCACGGTTTCTATGACTATTTCACCTTGTTCTTGTTGTATATTGACATAGTCATTAGCAGTCAAGTTACCTTGCTCATAGGCTTTGCGCCGTAAATTTTGGACACTTGTTAATATCTGCTGTTCATTCACTAAGAACGCGCTACCTAAAGATTGTAACCAATCCAAGTCTTCACTGAGCTTCTGTAATAATTCATTAAACGGCACCAAGGCTTGGACGCTAGGATCCCAATCTTTATCTTCCACTGCATTTAGAGCTTGTTGTTCATCTAAGTCTGCATTAGCCGAACGCCAACGAGCGGCTTGGATCACTTCTAAAGGGTAGGTTGATGCAACTAAAATGTGTGACAGTAAAGTGTCAGGATAAAGGGCAATTGGCGCTAATATTTGATCGAGTTGTGCTTGATCAAGCACCGCAGCTTCAGAGATTTCTGAACTGACTTCTTCTTGTGCTTGAGCAAGTTGCACAACGCTGGCTATCAATAGGCATAGAACACATAAATAGATGTATAGGTACTTGGTTTGATTTCGCATAACCCTTTCCTTCCGTAATGGAAAAATCCACTGTTCCCCAAAGTATAGGCAACATTTAAAACTGTGGATTAGGTTATACGATTGTCAGCCTTAACCATGGCTGAATATTCACTGAAGAGGTGTTATTTGAGTAGATTTTTATCGAACTGATGACCTAACTTTTCCGTTTTAGTGCGAATGTAATTTCGATTGTCATCGGTTATTCCGTGATCAATGGGAGTGCGTTGTGCCACGTTAATGCCCATGTTGGTTAAGGCTAAACTTTTCTTAGGGTTGTTAGTCATGAGGTTGACGTTTTTAATGTTCAATTTATCTAACATCAATTTACAAATACCATAATCCCTAATATCAGCATCAAAGCCCAAGTGCTCATTTGCTTCGACAGTATCCATACCTTCATCTTGTAATTGATAGGCACGGATTTTGTTGAGCAAACCTATGCCCCTGCCTTCCTGACGCAAATACAATAATACTCCTTTGCCTTGCTGTACAATATTTTCTAACGCTTTTTCAAGTTGAGCACCACAATCACAGCGCGTACTGAACAATGCATCACCGGTCAAACACTCGGAATGAATACGAATAAGTACCACATCGTCTGGATCCCATTCTCCGTATGAAAGAGCGATATGTTCTTGCGTTAGTTTATTATCAATAAAACCATGGATGCGAAATTTACCCCAGTGAGTGGGTAACTTGGCCGAACTAACATATTGATATTGGTCTAATTTAGGCTTCATATTTTGTAAAACGTACTTAATTAAAGGGAAGTTGCAGGCGATTTGCCCATTTACTAGTACGCAAACACCGGTGTTTAGGTACACGCTTCTTTAAATTGATTTGATTATATGGGCATGATTCAATCTTTTACAATAGCTTACATTTATCTATGTTTAGTAAAGTCAACCAGTGCATGAGGTTTAGCAACGCCATACCCTTGGGCAAAATCAACCCCCATTTTTCCTAACTCCACCATTATTTCAGTTGATTCAACAAACTCGGCCACGGTCTCCATTCCCATTGCTTTAGCCACATCTTTAATTGAATTAACCATAGCCATGTCTACAGGGTCAACCAGTATGTCTTTTACAAAACCACCATCTATTTTGACCTGATCAACGGGCAGGTTTTTTAAATAGCTATAAGAAGAAAATCCACTACCAAAATCATCTAGAGCAAACAAGCAGCCCAATTTGTGGAAGGTATTAATAAACTCTAAGGTTTCATCCATCTTTAAAATGGCCATGCTTTCAGTAATTTCGAAGCATACTTTTTTGTAAGGAACTTTGTACTTTTCAAAAGCATTCAAAACAAATAGTTTAAGCTCTTTATCTGCTAATGAATGACCACTTAAATTCATACTTACTCGGCTTAGTTCTACTTTATGCTGGGGGTTATCCCCCAACCAACGAAAGTAATTCTCAACTACCCAACGGTCTATTTGTGCCGTGAGGTTGTAACGTTCTGCAGCGGGTAAAAAGGTACTGGGAGGGACAATGTTACCTTCCTGATCGCGCATTCTAAGTAATATTTCATAGTGATGTCCTTCTACACGTTTGCTCAGCGCTTGATAATGCTGGTAATACAGCTCAAAGCTATCATTTTCCAGAGCATGTTTGATATGTGACACCCAAGACATTTCAGACTCATAGCGCTGCATGTGTTCATCTTCAACCGAATAAGTATGTATTTGGTTACGGCCACGCTCTTTGGCTAAATAACAGGCTGAATCGGCCATGCTTAATAATTGCTCTGGCGAATAAATATTCGGTTGCCAAGGCACTTGGCCAATACTGATACCTAAAGTGAAGATTCGATTTTCCCATATGAAACGAAATTCTTGCACTGCATTGAGTAATTTGTTGGCCAGTAAGTAAGCCATTTGTGCATTATCGCCTTCAAGCAATACACCAAATTCATCACCGCCGAGTCTTGCCAAAATACCTTTTTCCATCACTACCGCATCAAATTTTTGTGATAGTTGTTTGATTAACAAGTCGCCCGCTTTGTGTCCGCAGGTGTCGTTAACTACTTTAAATTGGTCTAAGTCCATGTAAAGCAACGTTAAATCACTTTTTTGATTTTGCGCTTTAAGTAAACCATTTTGCAGTCGACGTTCAAATTCACGCCTATTGTAGACCCCCGTGAGTGAATCGTGTGTGGCCAAATATTCCAAACTAATATTTGATTGCTTTCGCTCAGTTACATCTGAAATGGAACCAAACAGGTACTGTTTCTCGTGTTCTTGCTTAATTTGCCCTGAGATTGAAAACCAAAATTCACTGCCATCTTTACGCACACCTTTTATTTCTTTGCCAATGACCTTACCACCCTTATGTATCTCTCCCAGCATGATCGCACGATCTTGAGGGTTGGCATAAAACTGATCGGCATTACTTACTTCCCTTAACATCTCAGTCTCGTCTGTGTAACCAAACAGGCTGCACATGGCAGGATTGACAGTGATGAGTTGACCGTCCAGACTGGAAGTATATAAGCCTTCTGCGGAATTCCTAAATAAGTCGTAAAAGTGTTGTAAATCTTTAATTGCTAACTGTTGTTGCATGTTGTGACGGTATGTTAATACCCGCTCATGCGCTTCAATAGCGAGTGCGATTAACATAATGCCTAGCATGATAAACACCGTAAAAATCAAAGAGGCTTTTTGCGTTAATGGCATGCCAGATAGAAATAACGTTACCTGGACAAAGCCACTTATGGCGATAAAGGCTAGCCCCAACAAACAGACTAAGTTAGCTATTTTTTTATCGGGTTTATGATAGAAAAATGCGAGTACCCCGATAAGTGCTCCTGATAGAGCCGACATCAGCGCTGAAAACGTGATTTGCTGTGCGCTATCTGAGGAAAAAGCCATGCCCAGAGTAATAAATCCAAAGCTATATAAAGCATAGCGCCAGACCGTTGGGACTTTTTCTAATATTGCAAAAGTAACTTTTGCAGACGTTAATAACAACAATCCAAGCAATGCACAGCTGAGATTGGATATGTAGGTAGTGATCCCCGTTATTTGACCCAACACGCCCTTGGTATTTAAAAACAACAATAAAAATGCGGCACTAGAAAGAGCAAACCAAAAACGCACGGGGCTGCGCATAAAGATATAAGTAATCAAGAAATAACAGGCTAGTAAAGCAAGCCCACCACTAATAAAACCAATGATTGCTAACAGCAATTGTTCTCTTTCGACCAATGATGACTGTTTGTCTAGGTCTACAGGGAAAACCAATGGGCCATCGTCGTTAACTCTTAAAAAAACCGTTACCGTTTGTTGATCTGCATTGATCGGGGTAATGAATAATCTGTGTTTTAAAGGACGTTTTGAATAATCCCGATTACCACCCATTAAGTAGGAACCTAAGATACGCTCTTTTTCATCCAGTAAAAAAACATCTACATAATCCAGTTGAGGATTGCCAACTGTCAAAAAATACTGTTCCTCTTCTGGATAATCAAACACAATGTTGAACCTCCCCCACAAGCTTTTATCTTGGCCTACTTGATTGGGAATATAGCCAGTTTGCCAATCTTGTAAATTTTGAATGTCTGACAACTGCATGCTTTTTTCTTTGACCAACCAGTCAATTTGACTAAGTAAATTTATATGGGAGTCGTGTTTTGATATCACTACTTGTTCTGATGCAATGTTTTTTGAGTGCCAAAAAGCACTGAATAAACATAACATTACACCAATTGAGTAGAGTGATTTCATGGCTGTCCTGTAGATATGAAGCATCATATACGTTGGCGTATATTGAATATTAATGCCACTACTTTTGAAAAAAATCTAAGTTGATACAAAGATAATATGTCTAACTACTACAAGAAACTTCTAAATTTTTCCCCGAAACGGGTGGGGGGGCGGAAAATTTGTGATACTCCTGAATATTTTCATATGGTTTTTTCAGTGCCCCAATAAACTGGTGAAACATCTCAAAATCACCTTGCTCTGCCCGATCAATTACTTCCTGGGCCAAATAACTACGCAACACAATATGTGGATTGTTTTGGCGCATCTGCGTTTGTCTTTGTGTTGAGTTCATACCTTGCTCCGTTAAGACTAAGGTGTAATGTTTAGCCCACTCATCAAATCTTTCACGATTAATAAATTGATTACGTAAACTTTGATTATCGCCGAGGATATCAAACTCACACAGCTGTCTAAACGTTGCAGAATAGTCCTTTTTTTCAACCGCTAAAATGTCTAACCAAGTATTGACGACGTGTGAGTTAGCTTCGCCGTGTAATGCTCCAGGCAAAAGACCTAGTTTACTATGCATCAGTGTTGAATACTCTTTTAGCAATGTTGGCTCATAGTTGCTAAGTGCTTGTTTTATTTGTTCTATTTCTAGATGTGGAGTGAATGTCTGTGCTAATGCATTTAAGTTCCACAGCCCTATTCCAGGTTGGCTATCAAAGGAATACCGACCTTGAGGATCGGAGTGATTACAGATAAAATCAGGCTCGAAATCATCTAGAAATGCATAGGGGCCGTAATCGAAAGTAATGCCATGAATAGACATATTATCGGTATTCATTACACCATGATTAAAGCCAAAGGCTTGCCATTTTGCGATTAACAGGGCTGTGTCATGCACAATTTTTTGAAGCATGGCTAAATAGGGGGATTCTGCCTGAGCGCACTCGGTGAAATGATATTTAAAACAATAATCAAATAAGTTTTGTAGTTTTTTAGGTTGTTTACTGTGATAAAAGTACTCGAAGTGTCCAAAACGCAAGTGACTTTGGCAGATACGGATCATCTTGGCAGCATGCTCTTGTTTTTCACGATATACAGGTTCATCACTGACAATTAAGCATAATGCTCGTGAAGTAGGAATGCCCAAATAATGTAATGCTTCACTGGCTAAGTATTCCCTTATTGTAGAGCGCAATACCGCTCGCCCGTCAGCAAATCTTGAATAGGGAGTGGGGCCTGCTCCTTTGAGATGTAAATCCCATCGTTGCTTTTGGTTATCTATGGCTTCTGCCAATAAGAGTCCACGGCCATCGCCTAATTCAGGGTTCCAGTGTCCAAATTGATGTCCGCCATATTTTTGTGCCATAGAATGGCGATTTAATATACCGTTTTCAGCATATATAGCGTTGAATAAATGGCTCTCGTGTTGCCATTCACTTGGCAGGTTTAATTCTGTCGCAAGGTTATGATTAAAAACGGCTAAGCGTGAATTTATCAACTTAATTGGCTTGACTTCACTACCCAGTGCAGTAAGTTCTTTAGCAAAAGAGAAATCTAACTTCATATGTAACGCTTATTTAATAACACTAATTCTCTACTCATACATTTGGGTATAACGCTAAGGTTCAAACATGAAAAAAATTCGGAATAAGATATTAATAATACTTTTCGCTGCAGGCGGGCTAATTTCACAACCATTACTTGCTGCAGATGTTGCAGCGGGTAAATCTAAATCTGCAACTTGTGCCGCCTGTCATGGTAACAAAGGAATTTCTATGATCCCTATGTATCCTAACCTAGCTGGGCAAAAAGAGCAGTATTTGGTTTTACAAATCAAAGCTTTTCGTGATGGAGACCGTAAAAATTTGGTGATGTCGCCTATGGCATCCAGCTTAAGTGATACTGACATTGCTAATCTATCTGCATATTATGCGAGTTTAGATCCAACAGGAAAATAAACGAGGTGTAGTCACAATACACCTAAATACGATCACCGCCCTTAGCTTAGCGAGTAATAAATGACTGAAAATTTTCAAGCTATTACCCGGTTTATAGTTGAAATAGAAAAATTAAAAAATGTTGAGCGTAAAATTAAGCCCGTTGGCTTCACACGTTATGAAAATAGCGCTGAACATAGCTGGCAGATTGCTTTACTAGCTTTAACTCTTTTACCTTATGCAGCTCAAAATCCAGACCCGATAACAGTGGTGACTATGTTGTTATTACATGACATCGTAGAAATCGATACAGGTGATAAATTCGCCTATGATGCTAATCACGATGACTATGAAAATGAACTGGTATCGGCACAAAGAATTTTTGCTATTTTGCCAATTGAACAAGCAGCATATTTTCTTAAACTTTGGATTGAATTTGAGCAAGCCCAAACCCCAGAAGCACAATTCTCCAAGGCTATTGATAGATTAATGCCTGTGATACAAAACTTACATAACGGCTGCCAAAGCTGGATTGACCACGATGTTTCTGTCAGCCAAATATTACTTAAAAATGCATCTATCGAAAAGGCTAACCCGCTATTGTGGCAATGGGTAAAGCAGCAAGTTATAGATGCAGGTGTTCGGGTAGGTTTGAGACGCTAGAAAAGAGTACTAATAAAAAGTACGCATACATACAAGTTTTTATATTAAAGTGGTCTTAGACAATGTCTAGGCATATAAACCTGCATAATTTGTTATTAAGGAAGGCTCGATGATTGTACTCCACCATTTAAATAACTCCCGTTCGCAACGTATATTGTGGCTGCTAGAAGAGCTTGAACTAGAATATGAAGTGAAGCTTTATCAAAGAGATAGTGAAACCAATCTAGCGCCTAACACTCTGACATTAATCCACCCTTTGGGTAAATCCCCGATAATTACAGATGGTGATATCACGGTGGCTGAATCAGGTGCCATAATTGAATATTTAATCGGGACTTACTCCAAAAATGGAGTTGCAGGGCAGTTAACTGATCCGCAACGAGGTACCGAGATACATAGGCAATATACATACTGGCTGCATTTTGCTGAAGGCACGCTAATGCCGCCTTTAGTGGCTAAACTAGTGCTAGATCGAGTCAGGACAAATGCCAAACCATTCTTTGTTAAAATAATTGCGAATAAGATTGTGGATAAATTAATGGCAGCCTATTACGGACCGATTATTGCCAAAAATATGGATTTCATTGAAAGTCATCTAGCGCACAACGCTTGGTTTGCAGGTGAAGAGCTATCAGGTGCAGATATACAAATGAGTTTTCCACTTGAAGCTGCAGTGGCAAGAGGCAATACTAAAACCTTCCCAAATATTAATAAGTTCGTTAATAAATTTCATGCAAGACCTGCTTATCAAGCGGCCTTAGAAAAAGGTGGGAAATATGATTATGTTTAGGATAGCGGTAGAGTCGTAAAATCTCAGCTTGTGAATGAAATCTGCTGGTTTAGAGTCTACTTTTTAACATTTAGTCTTCATCTGTTTCTTTTGATAAGTTCATCTCCATCATCAGTTTTCTGACTTCTTTGGGAATAAGCTGGGTATTGTCTTTTTCTAAGTCTCCATCATCTGGTAAGGGTTGACCTGTAAAAGCATGTAAAAATGCCTCACATAATAATTCAGAATTAGTCGCATGTCGTAAATTATTTACCTGACGACGAGTCCGCTCGTCGGTGAGTACTTTTAATACTTTGAGTGGTATCGATACTGTGACTTTCTTCACCATCTCACTTTTTTTACCATGTTCTGCGTAAGGATGAATATATTCACCGTTCCATTTTGTTAAATTTGCCATTTTTCAATCTTTTGTCTTTCTTATGCATTGAAATTCTAAACAATACGGGCAAAAGGTCAATGATAGACTGCTAAACATCTTGACGGCTTTACGTTCAAAGTTTATTTTAGACGTCTAAACGGCTAAATACTTTGGAGTTACCCATGGCGTCTTACGCACAAGGGATAGATGCATTAAATCAATCATTATCAGAGGTGAAAGGGATTGATGTATCGTTTGAATTTTTTCCACCTAAAACCGAATCAATGGAACAAACGTTGTGGAAATCGGTAGAGCGTTTAGCGCCGCTAAAACCGTCTTATATGTCAGTGACCTATGGTGCGAATAGTGGTGAACGAGAAAGAACCCATGATGTGGTGAAACGTATTCAGGCTGAGACAGGTATTCAAGCTGTTCCCCATTTGACCTGTGTGGATGCAACCCGTGAAGAACTCATTGAGATTGCCAAGGACTATTGGCAAAGTGGGATCAGAAAAATTGTCGCATTGCGTGGTGATTTACCTGAAGGTGTTGAAAAGCCTCAGTCTTACGCATCTGATTTAGTGGCATTGTTAAAAGAGGTGGCAGACTTCGAAATTGCCGTCGCCGCTTATCCTGAGAAACATCCTGAAGCGCCAAATAGCCAATTCGATTTACTTAATTTAAAACGTAAAGCTGACGCTGGTGCGACTGAAGCAATCAGCCAGTTTTTCTTTGATGCTGAAGTGTTTTTAAGGTTTCGTGATCGCGCCGCAGCAGCAGGGATTGATTTAGATATCGTGCCAGGAATATTGCCTGTGACCAATTACCAAACATTGCAACGTTTCGCCGGTTTTACCAACGTACATGTGCCACAGTGGTTACATAAAATTTACGATGGTTTAGATAAAGACGATCAAACCACACGTAATTTGATGGGCGCTAACATCGCTATGGATATGGTCAAAGTATTAGCTAAAGAAGGCGTCAGAAAGTTCCATTTTTACACGCTTAATCGTAGTGAACTGAGTTATGCTATTTGCCATATGTTGGGTGTTAGAGCAGACTAGCATTATTAGTTTACTGAGGTTGTTTTACTAAAATGTTGTTTAAGTCGATTCAAATTCCTAACTTTCAACAAAGTGTGATTACAACAAGAGATTTTTTGTTGTTATTTGCTGCTCATTGTAAGCGAGACAAAATAACTGTGTCTGCTGGGCATTTAGCCTATGTGTCACTGCTGTCACTCGTGCCATTTATAATGGTGTTTTTTATGATTCTATCGGCTTTTCCGGCTTTTTCAGAGGCAAGAGAGGATTTAGAGACGTTAATTTTTGATAGTTTTGTGCCAACTGCTGGCGACCAAGTGCAAACTTATATGGCTGAGTTTGTGGGTAACGCATCAGGAATGGGCGCTATTGGTATTTTGTCATTGATGTTTGTGGCCTTGATGTTGATATCCAATATTGATAAAACGTTGAATACGATATGGCAGTCAAAAAGTGAACGCCCGCTGATTTTCACTTTTGCAATCTATTGGATGGTTTTGACGCTTGGACCGCTTTTAATGGGCTCGAGTGTCATTATGAGCTCTTACCTAATTGGGCTGGCTAACTATGCTGAGGAGTACACCCCAGGTCTGACAACGATATTACTCAAAACGTTACCTTTTGTGACGTCAGTTCTCGCCTTTTTTATTGTCTACATGCTGGTGCCAAATAAAAAAATATCCCCTAAACATGCTGCGTGTGGTGCAATGGTGGGGGCTATTTTATTTGAAGCAAGCAAAAAGCTATTTGCGATGTATGTGACGAGTTTTCCTTCATATCAACTGATTTATGGTGCATTGGCGGTAATACCCATTCTATTTGTTTGGGTGTATTTATCGTGGATGGTAGTTTTAGTGGGGGCTGAGGTAACTCATGTGTTGGAAGTGTTTCTAAATGAGCAATCAGAAGATACGTTTACTGACGAGGCAGATGAAGATGACGAGCTAAGCTCGCCATCATAAACTTACTTTGATTCATTCTATTTACTTTTCATACTTGATATAAAGCTATTTGATTCGGAAATAGCTTTATTCATCTCTAAAACGAGCTGGTTGATTTCTTTCTTAATGCCATTGAACTCGCCTTGTAAAGCACCTACCGCGCTGGCGTTAAGGTTATGTTTCAAATACAACACGTTGTCTCGCAACGCAGATAGTACCGGTTCCATTTTACTTTCAGCTTTTTTCATTGAGCTAACCAAAGACTTGTAGCGGCGCTGTGTATCTCTTAATCTATTTTGACTTTCGCGTTTGAGATTGTTGTTGGTATATTTTTCTAGCTCTTCTTCCCATTCATCAAACAGCGCCTCAGCAACACTTTCCACCTTATCAATTCTATTTGTTACCGAAGCCGCAGATTGTTCACTGGCTTCAAGCTGATCTTTGAGTTGGTTATAAATATCTTGCAGTTCGCCACCGTTATAACTAATTAACTGGCTAAACTCATCCAATGCGGAGCTAAATTGTTTTTGAGCATCTTCTTGCGATTCTTTTGCATCTTCTACCCTGTCGACTAAGATATCGCGTTTTTCAACACCCACCTTTTCCCAAGCAGCATAATAGGCGCTTTGGCATCCAGCTAAGAAAATGATCAATGATACGAATATTAGTTTATTCATAATCAGCCTTTATAAAGGGCTGCATTAATGATGGCCCATAGATGGAAAATAAAGCCAAAAATGGCCATGAAAAATAAAATTCCAGTAGCGGCTAATGAATAATTTACACTGACTAATACAAAAAATATTATGGCTGCTAAAATTCTGCCTTGTACTAATTGACCCAATCCGGGAATAAAAAAACTACATATTGCGGCTAATACATTGCCACCTGAACCTTGTCCTGACATATTTTGTCTCCGTAAAAATAAAGTAACTTTTAATCTGCTTAAGTAGTAAATTATAGCATTACTGAAAAATAAACAATTAGGATATGTAAATTCGTATGATTCATCTGTTCCCCGAAATTCACGCCTTCACATCTGAGATGTTAGCCGTATCGAACGGACATTCATTATATGTTGAACAAACTGGAAACCCTAGAGGCATCCCAGTGCTTTATTTACATGGAGGTCCCGGAGCTGGAATAGGCAAAGATTACCGGAGATTTTTTGATCCTGATAAATATTGGATAATTGGTTATGACCAAAGAGGGTGTGGAAAATCTATACCTTTTGGTAAACTTGAACATAATGATAGCCATTCTTTGGTCAACGATGTACTTGTTATTCAGCAACATCTTAAGATTAAAAAATGGGTGTTATTTGGTGGTTCTTGGGGCTCGACGTTGGCTTTATTAGTGGCGATTAGGCAACCTGAAAGTGTTATAGGGCTTATTTTACGGGGTGTATTTCTAGCAAGAGAGCAAGATTATACTTGGTATCTAGAGCCATCAGGTGGCGCTGCACAGCTTTTTCCAGAATATCACCACGACTTTTTAGCGCCAATAAAAGGAAGGCCTAGCAATGTCTCTATCGTCGATGCCTACTACCAAATATTCAATAGTAATAATGAAGTTCAGAAAATGGCGGCTATCAAGGCATGGTGTTTGTGGGAAGCGCGAATAAGCCGTTTACATTGCCAGTTCGATGAGGAGCAGTTGGTTTCAGATGTGCATCGAGCTATTAGTTTGGCTTTGTTGGAATGCCACTACATAAAACATCAATGTTTTATTTCAGAAGATTATATTTTGCAGAGCGTGGATAAAATACAACATCTGCCAGTTACTATTATTCATGGACGGTATGACTGCGTATGCAAAATTGAAGCTGCTTATTCATTAAGTCAACGCTGGCAAAATAGTCAACTCAATATCGTACCTGAATCAGGGCATAGTGCGGGTGAGAAACTGATCACTCAAGCCTTATGTGCGGCCAGTAAATCTATGTCTGCCTTTTGGCTAGAGCAGCAATGATTGCGCTTATCCAAAGAGTTAAGCAGGCTAAAGTACAAGTGGCTGGGCATACCGTAGGTGAAATTGGCCAAGGGATTTTAGTGTTGTTGGGAGTAGAAAAAAACGATGATGAAATCAAGGCACGAAAGCTGAGTCAGAAAGTCATGAACTACCGCATTTTTTCAGATCAACAAGGCAAGATGAATCTCAATGTGCAGCAAGTGGAAGGGGAATTGCTAATTGTTTCTCAGTTCACTTTAGTCGCGGATACACAAAGGGGTAATCGGCCCAGTTTTTCCAGTGCTGCGCCTGCAGAGTTAGGCGAAGCCTTATACCAATACTTTATCGAATGTTGTCAAACTAACGAGATACCTTGTCAAACTGGGGAGTTTGGAGCAGATATGCAGGTTTCATTACTGAATGACGGTCCAGTCACTTTTCATCTACAAGTATAATTTGCTGCCACTCGTTTTATAGTTTCTAATAGCTGGCTAATGTTGGGGTTAATCGTCTTCAGCCAACTAAATACATGGGAGCCTTGATTAGATGTATAAAATTGATACGCCATCGAGTGAACAAGATTTTACTGAGTATTTTGCATTTCGTTGGAAAATGTTAAGGGAGCCATGGAAGTACCCTGAAGGTTCTGAAAAGGATGAATACGAACAAGTCAGTCAACATCGAATGATCCGTAACCCCGACGGGGATGTTATTGCCGTTGGCCGAGTACATATGAATTCGGGAGAAGAAGCCCAAGTGCGCCATGTTGCGGTTGAAAAAGACTACCAAGGCAAAGGATTAGCAAAAATGTTAGTGGCTTCTTTAGAGGCGGTAGCCAGAACTGAAGGTGCGGTGCGCATGGTGACTAACAGCACTCAGGCTTCGATTGCTTTGTTTACTAGCTTGGGGTTTAAAGCACAAAAGGGATCAATTAAAGAGCTAGGAGAGCAGCAACGTCAGCAAATGGTGAAAAAACTTATCGATCCAAGTAGTATTCTACTGCATCCAAAATGGTGCAAATTATTACAACGTACCTGGCATGAAACAATCCCTATTAGTGAACAAATGGGGATCAAAATACATCAATATAGCGGACGTACTCTCGAGACTCGGGCATCTTTGAATAAGAACATTAATTTACATGGCACAATGTTCGCTGGCAGTATTTTTTCTCTGGCGACATTGACGGGTTGGGGTATGATATTTTTACAGCTCAAAGAAAAAGGGCTAGACGGGGATATTGTGTTAGGTGACGGTAATATTCATTATCATAAACCTATTACTATGCAGCCCAGAGCGTTGTGTAATATTGAGTCACTGAGTGGTAAGTTTGAACCTCTGGCTAAAAACAAAAAATGCCAATTTAAGCTCAATGTCGCTATCCTAGACGGTGATAATACTGTAGCTGAATTCTCTGGTGTATTTTGGGTGTTGCCCACTAAAGAAACTGAGACCTGATTTTCTTTTAGACAATAAAAAAGCGCGATATTCGCGCTTTTTTTGTAGCTATAAATTTAGCAAAATGTGATTAAGCTACCATCGATGTCTGTAACTTTTTCATCGCGTTCTTTTCAATTTGACGAACACGCTCCGCAGACACTTGGTATTTATCAGCTAGGTCTTGTAATGTCGTTTTGTCATCTGACAACCACCGAGTTTGGATAATATGCTGGCTACGGTCGTCAAGTGTTTTCAACGCCGCGTATAATCTACCCGAAGCGTTCGAATCCCAGTCAGCATTAATAACATCAGACTCTACATCTGTGGTTTTATCTTCCAGAAATTGTACCGGTGCAAAACTACCACTTTCATCATCATCAGCAGATAAATCGAAAGGCTGATCATGGCTACTCATACGAGCTTCCATTTGCAATACTTCTTTGGTACTTACACCTAAAGTTTCTGCTACCTTTTGTACTTCTGCATGTGTAAACCAACCCAGACGCTTTTTGTTCTTACGTAGATTGAAAAACAACTTACGCTGAGCTTTGGTGGTCGCGACTTTGACGATCCTCCAATTCTTTAATACAAATTCATGTATTTCGGCCTTAATCCAATGCACAGCAAAGGAAACTAGGCGAACACCTACTGTTGGGTCAAAGCGCTTAACCGCTTTCATCAAACCAATATTACCTTCTTGAATTAGATCCGCTTGTGGCAAACCATAGCCAGAATACGATTTTGCGATGTGCACAACAAAACGCAAGTGAGACATAATAAGCTTTCTGGCAGCTTGTAAATCATCGTCTTGTTGTAAACGTTCAGCTAATCCACGCTCATCTTCAGCGCTAAGCATATTAATGCTGCTTACTGCTTGAACGTAAGTTTCGATACTTCCCGTTTGCGGTACGGTTAATGTCAATGCGCGTAAATCTGTACTCATAGTTACCTCGTATTCAACTTTGGTTCGCGATTTTAGCAAAAAAAA
>JAWUXT010000044.1:0-11536 GCA_034111205.1 Paraglaciecola sp.
CTTTCTTACTATGTAAATTATAAACAAACGTCCAAAGGGGAAAAGCGCGGGAAAACACTGCCCACTAAACATAAACAATTCACCTACCTTGGTAAACCATCCCAACATGCATGATCCCCCCATCATCATACGCCTCACCAAATTCAACAAACCCTAACCGTTGATAAAACTCACTGGCATCAATCTGTGAAGACAAAGTAATTTTCGCTAACGGATATTCACCCTGAATATCCGTTAACATAGTGATAATCAAAGACTTACCCAAACCAAGCCCGCGGGCCTGTGAAGCCAATACCACACGCTCTATCTTAACCTCATCAAACTGCAAGATTTTTCGATATCGGGCATAAGCGATTAAATTTTCTTGGAGATCAAAATCCACATAATGTATTGCAGTTTGATCATAATCATCAAGATCGCTATAAATACTATTTTGTTCGACAATAAATACCTGCTGACGCAGTTTCGCCAAGGCATATAGTTCATCTTTACTCAGTTCTTCAAACGTTTTGTGATACATACAACCACTTGATATTAGGTGCGAGTTAGTCTTAGGGTGTTCGCATATGATAACATAAATTTATTATATACTTATCTCCCTCACTTCAAAGGAAGTATCAATGGAACCTTACACATACGTATCGCTTGGCCTATATTTTTTGGTCATGCTTGGCATTGGTTTATATTCTTTCAAGCAATCTAGTACTGACGTTGAAGGTTATATGTTGGGTGGTCGAAGTTTAAGCCCCAAAGTCACTGCGTTGTCTGCTGGCGCTTCAGACATGAGTGGTTGGATGTTAATGGGCTTGCCTGGCGCAATGTATGTGTCTGGTATTTCCAGCGCGTGGATTGCTGTAGGCCTAGTGATTGGTGCTTATCTAAATTATTTATGGGTTGCACCGCGACTCCGGGTATATACCGAGCTCGCGAAAAATGCTCTGACTATTCCTGATTATTTTGCAAACCGCTTCAATGACAACAGCCATAGTTTGAGGCTAATTTCCTCTGTTGTAATTGTGATTTTTTTCACCTTGTATACTTCATCTGGCGTCGTCGCTGGAGGTAAATTGTTTGAGTCTTCATTTGGTTTAAGTTATGAAATGGGCTTGTATGTAACTGCCGGTGTTGTGGTTGCTTATACCTTACTCGGCGGATTTATGGCCGTGAGTATTACCGACTTTGTGCAAGGCTGTATTATGTTTGTGTCCTTAGTATTAGTGCCAGTCGTTGTGCTTTTTGATCTTGGAGGTTTCAGCGGTGCAGCAACGCAACTAGCTACATATGATGCTGATTTTTTGAATCTATTTCTCGATGCTTCCACAGGTCAAGCAATGTCAGTGGTAGGCATAATATCCCTGCTATCTTGGGGCTTGGGCTATTTTGGTCAGCCACATATTATTGTGCGTTTTATGGCGATCCGCTCTGTAAAAGACATCAAAACAGCACGAAAAATAGGTATTAGTTGGATGGTAGTATCTATTGTGGGTTCATTGGCAACAGGCATACTCGGCCTTGCTTATGTCACTAAAACTCAAGGTAACATGCAAGATCCAGAGACCATCTTTATTTACCTATCACAAATACTGTTTCATCCATTAATAAGTGGTTTCTTATTGGGAGCGATCTTGGCTGCCATTATGAGTACTATTTCTTCACAATTATTGGTCACATCAAGCTCGTTAACCGGAGATTTCTATCAAGCATTTCTTCGTAAAGAAGCCAGCCAAAAAGAGTTGATCACCGCAGGCAGAGTCTCAGTTGCATTGGTCGCTTTGGTTTCTATTTACCTCGCTTATGATCGAGACAGCACAATATTGAACTTAGTCAGCAATGCTTGGGCTGGTTTTGGAGCGGCCTTTGGTCCAGTTGTATTAATCAGTCTATTCTGGAAAAAGATGACGCGCTTATCTGCTATTTTAGGCATGCTGTCTGGTGCGATTACCGTTTTAATCTGGATTTATGCACCGCTAACTATCAATGGTATGGCCTTAAGTGACTGGCTGTATGAGATAGTGCCTGGGTTTATTGTATGTAGTTTGACCATCGTCACTTTCAGCTTGTTAGGTAAGCAAGATGATCAACTGGTAACGGATACTTTCGATAAAGTGCAGCACACCCTCGATCAACTAGATTAATCATTGAGACTATCACAGCCATTTATTCCTGAATTAACGCCAGTTTAAATCGTGCTGTGATAGTACAAATAAGAATATAATGTAGAGTCGAATTTTGTTATCGTTCTATGCTTAGATTTATTTAATATAAACAATCAAATTTGCGCGAGAAATCCATGTCTAACTCAATCCCTACTGTGACCCATTTAAAACAACTCGAAGCAGAAAGTATTCATATTTTCCGGGAAGTGGCGGCTGAATTCGACAACCCAGTGATGCTATATTCTGTGGGTAAAGATTCTTCAGTGTTATTACACCTAGCTCGAAAAGCCTTTGCTCCAGGCAAAATCCCCTTTCCATTACTGCATGTAGATACCACCTGGAAATTTCAAGAAATGATTGCATTTCGTGACGAAATAGCCAATAAGCATGATCTCAACCTACTGGTACTTATCAATCCGGAAGGCGTGAAAATGAATGTGGGTCCCTTCAGCCATGGTAGCTCTAAACATACCGATATAATGAAAACTCAAGGCTTAAAACAAGCATTGAATCACTATAAATTTGATGCCGCGTTTGGTGGCGCACGACGCGATGAAGAAAAATCTCGGGCCAAAGAGCGTGTTTATTCATTTCGTGATGAAAACCACAGGTGGGATCCTAAAAACCAACGTCCAGAATTATGGAACATTTATAACGCACAAATTAATAAAGGCGAAAGTATTCGGGTCTTTCCTATGTCCAACTGGACTGAACTAGATATATGGCAATATATCTACATGGAAAACATCGAAATTCCTTCATTATATTTGGCCAAACCTCGCCCAGTAGTTAAACGCGACGGTGTGTTCTTTATGGTTGACGATGATCGTATGCCGATGGAAGAAGGCGAGACCCCTGAAATGCGTTCAGTACGTTTTAGGACTCTAGGGTGTTATCCCCTTACAGGTGCTGTTGAATCTTCAGCCGCGACCTTGCCAGAAGTGATTCAAGAGATGTTACTCACCAAAACATCTGAGCGTCAAGGGCGTGTGATTGACCATGATTCTTCAGGTTCAATGGAGAAGAAAAAAATGGAAGGATATTTCTAATGGCGACTAACATTGTATGGCATCAACATGATGTTGATAAGGCTCGCAGAGCACAAGCAAAAAAACAGAAATCTTGTGTCTTATGGCTAACAGGTTTAAGTGGTTCAGGTAAATCTACAGTGGCTAATTTATTAGAAAAAAAATTAGCTGAACATGGCAAACATACCTATTTGCTAGATGGCGATAATGTGCGTCATGGCTTATGTGGGGATTTGACCTTCAGTGATAAAGACAGAGTCGAAAACATCAGACGTATTGGTGAAGTGTCTAAGCTTTTTGTGGATGCAGGCATCATAGTCCTGACAGCCTTTATATCGCCGTTCAAAACTGAAAGAGACTTTTGCCGTCGTTTATTAGCTGATGGTGAATTTGTCGAAATATTTGTTGATACGCCTATAGAAGAATGTGAAAAGCGTGACCCCAAAGGCCTATACCAAAAGGCCAGACAAGGTGACATTAAAGACTTTACCGGTATCGACTCACCTTACGAGGCACCTGAGAACGCAGAAATCACATTAGCGTTTTCTGGGCAAACTGCCGAACAATCAGCCGAACAACTTTTTGATTTACTTAAACAAAAAGGGATTGTGGCTTAATGTTAAAACAACCACTTATTCAAAATATCATCGATATAAGCCACCTAGCAGGTGACAAAATCATGGATATCTATCAAAACGATTTTGCCATCTATGAAAAATCAGATAAAAGCCCGTTAACTGAGGCTGATTTAGCCGCGCACAACTGTATTGTTGAAGGCTTAAGTAAAGTATCAGATTTTCCTATTCTGTCTGAAGAGTCTGCCAATATTTCATGGCAAGAGCGCAGCAGTTGGAACACTTATTGGTTAGTTGACCCACTTGATGGCACCAAAGAGTTCATTAAGAAAAACGGTGAATTCACGGTAAACATTGCACTAATTAAAGACGGTGTACCGATATTTGGTGTGGTGTATGCGCCGGTTTTGAAACAAACCTATGTCGGTGTTTTAGGCCAAGGTGCTTATAAAATAACCGCAGGTGTCAAAGCCGAGATATCTCCCAAAGCTTGGACCAAAGGCCAAACCTGGAAGATAGTCGGTAGCCGTTCTCATCAAAGCCCAGAGATACAAGCCTTGCTAGACACTTTAGAAGGTGAGACTGAGTTGGTCGCTATGGGCAGCTCCCTTAAGTTATGCCTTGTTGCAGAAGGTGCAGCGCATCTTTATCCGCGCTTAGGCCCTACCTGTGAATGGGACACTGGCGCTGCCCAAGCTGTTGTCGAAGCCGCTGGCGGTAAGGTCACCATAATTGAAGACGCAACAAATGCCCTAAAAGCAGATGCTGAGCCTCTTAGATACAATCAAAAAGATTCCGTTTTAAATCCTTATTTTTTGGTGAGCTGCTAATTATGAATAGCGAAAACACATTATTACAGTCCGATATATTGGGCTATCTAGACCAACATGAAAAGAAAGACATGCTGCGCTTTTTAACTTGCGGCAGTGTTGATGATGGTAAAAGCACCTTAATTGGTCGTTTATTACATGACTCCAAAATGATTTTTGAAGATCAACTTGCCGCTATCACCAAAGACAGCAAAAAAATGGGTACAACTGGAGACAAGGTTGATTTAGCCCTATTGGTTGATGGTTTGCAATCTGAACGCGAGCAAGGCATTACCATCGATGTGGCATACCGCTATTACTCGACCGATAAACGTAAATTTATCATTGCAGATACCCCAGGGCATGAGCAGTACACCCGCAACATGGTAACAGGAGCCTCTAATTGTGATGTGGCCATTATCCTGATTGATGCTCGCGCAGGCGTGAAAACTCAAACCCGTCGCCACTCATTCTTAGTTTCTTTGTTAGGCATCAAACACGTTATTGTGGCCGTTAACAAAATGGACTTAAAAGACTACAGCGAAACAGTTTATGAAGAAATCAAAGCAGACTACCTGCAGTTTTCTAAACAACTAGAGATCCCTGACATTCAGTTTATTCCTTTGTCGGCTTTAGATGGTGATAATGTGGTTAACGTCAGCGAAAACACACCATGGTACCAAGGTGAAACGTTGATGACCATGTTAGAGCAAGTCGAAATTAATGACGATATCAATGCTGATGATTTCCGTTTTCCCGTGCAATACGTTAACCGCCCGAATCTAAACTTCAGGGGTTTTGCAGGTACTGTGGTGTCTGGTCAGATAAAGCCCGGCGACCGTATCACTGCCCTGCCCTCAGGTAAGCAATCTAGAGTGAAAGCGCTGGTTAATTTTGAAGGGGAGCAAGATAGAGTTTATGCCCCTCTTACCACAACCATCACACTCGAAGACGAAATTGATATTTCTCGTGGCGACATGATAGTCAAAAGCGACAACCTTCCTCTTCACAGCAACACTTATAGAACAAATTTAGTGTGGATGGATGAAGAGCCGATGATGCCTAATAAGCAATATGGCTTTAAATTTGCGACCAAATTTGTGCCCGGCAGTGTCACCGAAGTGGAATATCAAATTGATGTGAACTCGATGGAACACAAGAATACAGTGCGTCTGGCGTTAAATGAAATTGCCGTGGGTAAAATCAAACTCACGCAGCCTGTTGCATGTGACCCTTACACCAAAAATCGCTCTACAGGTGCTTTTATCATTATTGATAGAGTCACGAATGGAACAGTGGGTGCGGGTATGATCATCGACGTTGCAGAAGATACGAGTGCAGGTCAGTTTTCTGAATTTGAATTAGAATTTAATGATTTAGTCAGAAAACATTTCCCTCATTGGAATGCGACCGATATCAGAAAACTGTAATCCTTAGTCACACTTGAAAAGAATAAGACAATATGGATATTAATCAGTATCTGGTATTAGCCATTTTTGCCGGTACTATATTGGCGCTTGTTACCACCAACGAGCGCCCGTCTTCGATCTTTGCAGCTTCACTGTTAGCATTGATTGTTACTCAACAGCTAGTGATTAGTGACGTTATTAACAACTTCACCAATCAAGGTTTAATCACTCTAGTGTTACTACTACTCGTCAGTTCAGCAGTAGATAAAACATCATTAATCAAACGTTTAGGTAGAACGTTAGTCACCGCAAGCTTTAATGCCAGTTACTGGCGTCTATTTGGTTTGACCTTTTTCTCTTCTGCACTTTTGAATAATACCGCCATAGTGGCAAGTTTAATTGGTCCGGTGAAACAAAACCAATATCACCATGCCTCTCGACTACTGATCCCACTGTCGTATTCGGCTATATTGGGCGGTACCGTGACCCTGATTGGTACCTCTACCAACTTAATTGTTGATAGTTTCTTAATTGAACATGGTCATCCGGGTTTCAATTTTTGGGATTTCACACTGTATGGTTTGGTAGCAGGTTTGAGTTGCGGTTTGTTGATGTTTTTGATGACGCCACTGTTACCAGAAATCGCCAATAAAAGTTCTGAATATAATAGCTATTTTATTGAAGCTGACGTAGATGAAGACTGTGAGTTAATTGGTAAGAGTGTCGAAGAAAATCACCTAAGGAATTTACCCGAGTTGTTTTTGATTGAAATAGCGAGAGGTGGAAAACTAATCAGCCCCGTTACCCCTGAAGTTGTAATTCAGTCTGGCGACAAATTAATATTTTCTGGCAATATTCAACATGTTGGCAACTTAGACCATATTAAAGGCTTAAAACTTTTTGCTGAGTCTAACGGTTTAGAGCGTGAAAACCTCACAGAAGTGATCATTTCTAATCGCGCACAAATTATCGGTCAAACATTAAAGGCGTTAGGCTTTAGGGCATTATTTGATGCAGCAGTAGTGGCGATAAGACGCGACGGAGAATCATTATCTGGCAAACTGGGCGAAATAAAGCTGCAATCTGGTGACTTTTTGTTGCTCGCTACAGGCCCAGACTTTATGCAGAGGCATAACCTCACCAAAAATTTTTTTATTCTGTCTGAAAAAAAGATGGAAACAAAGCTGAGTCGTACTCAGGATTGGATTACGCTGGGAGGCTTTTTATTCACCGTAGCCTTGGCAGCGACTTCAGTATTAAATTTAGCGACAGGCTTACTATTTTTCATTGCCATATTGGTAATAGCGAGAGTAACCACCAATAACGAGATCAAGCGAAATATCCCCCTTAATTTAATCGTGGTAATCGTTGGCGCACTAAGCCTTGCCACTGCTCTAGAAAAATCAGGTGTGATACAACAGATTATGCAATTGATTGGTCCATGGGCCAACAGTGTCAGCCCAATATGGGCACTTGTAATGGTTTATTTACTCACTCTAATACTAACCGAACTGGTCACCAACAACGCAGCCGCCGCACTAATGTTCCCGCTAGCCTATGGACTCGTTCAAACCCTAGGCGTTCCAATTATGCCATTTGCACTGGCTGTAGCTTTTGCCGCTAGTGCTAGCTTTATCTCACCCTATGGCTACCAAACCAATCTATTGGTCTTCAGCGCCAGTAACTATAAATTTAAACACTTTATTAAGTTTGGACTACCAATATCGATTTGTTACTCAACAATTGTGCTGACGTTACTGAAGTATTCATACGGACTTTAAGCTTAAAGCTAAAGTGACCCAGGCGATTTTATTGAATGCAGTCGATTGACTGGCTCCCCAAATCACTAAAGTGCACTAGACAGCAATATGAATATCGAATTCTGGCATAGCTTGTATCACCTTTTTAACAGTACAAGTATTAGCTGCAGCAAGTAACGCTTTTTTGTACTTATCAGAATATCCTTCGGGCAATGTCACCGAAATAGCAAAGCGCTTGTGATATTTATCTTCGCCTATGTTCGAGTTTTCTTGAGCAAGTTTAATCACTTAAGTACTGATGCCTCTTGAAGCAAAAATTTCTAAATATAAAAAGCGGCGCATAAAGGCATGCTCGCAGCAAAATAATCAAATGGTTCTGTATATAGTTTTTCTACTTCGCAAGATTTACAACTTAGTTTATTATGCGCCCCCAATAGATTTTAGATAAGACTACTAGGCAAATATGTCCGCCAACGCACTGTATACCGATCTTTCAGACTATTACGATTTAATGTGTGTTGATATCGACTACCAAACTCAAAGTAACTGCATTCGCAGATTACACCAACTCCTCGGTAACAACGGCAATAACTATCTTGATTTAGGCTGTGGAACGGGTCCACATGTCCGCCATTTTATTGATTTCGGTTATCACTGCAGTGGTCTGGATATTAATCAACCGATGTTAGATATAGCGACAGTTCGATGTCCAGAAGCGCATTTCTCTTTGCAAAATATGAGTGAATTTAATGTGTCTGAGCCATTCGATTTGATCACTTGTTTCTTGTACTCGATACATTACAACGATGGCATTGATAAGTTAAAGGAATGTATCGCAAGTGTTTATCAAGCTTTAAAAACAGATGGGATTTTCTGTTTTAACGTGGTCGATAAAACAAAAATAGACAACAATCTATTTGTAAAACATACCGCTAAACAAGACGACAGCATGTTCACTTTTAGCTCTGGCTGGCATTACCGTGGCAATGGCGATAAACAGTCGCTTAAACTCAGCATTGAGAAAACAAACACTGAGGAAACCCAAGTGTGGAATGACGAACATCAAATGGTTGCGTTCAGTTTTGATGAGTTAATAGATTTATTGAAACCTTACTTTGATGTCCATGTCTTTGAGCATGATTATGAAAAACTTATTTCATATGAAAAGAACTCGGGAAACGCCCTTTTTACATGCGTAAAGATTTAGCCTTTGTTTATATCATAAAAGCGCAATTTACAAAATTGAAAATATCTATTCGATACTCGTCATATTATGAAAGAAAATAAAACTCAGTGTAAAGTGCTTCATTCTTTCCACCAAAGGCACTCACCATGACTAATCCAGCAAATTAGGCCTCCATTATAATCCGCTCAAAAATTAAGAGTTATTCGACAATATCTATAAAGGTCGCGGGGTAAAAAAAAGGCTTATGACAAAATAAGACACCAATTTAAAGGAGTTCTTTACGGGGGGATGACATGCTATAAGTCTAAATGGCAAACTAAAAATTGGATAAAATTAGCGGGCACTCACACTTATCAGCTGTTTTAATTCTTGTAGATTCACTTATAGGTGTCTCTCCCCCACGCAGTCTGAAATGACTAACTATAAAAGGCTTCAACCGTTCCTTTTAGAGTAATCAACAACGGTTGTCCTCGACGATCCAACGCTTTAGGAGAAGGGATTTTCACCCAACCTTCACTGATGCAATATTCCTCAACATTGGTGCGCTCTTTGCCATTAAATAGGATACCAACGTTGTGCTCGAAAATTTCTTCCACATAATGTGGGCTTCGAGAATTGCTCGAAAGGCGATCCGGTAAAGCGGGCGGCGATTTAGTATCGTTCATAATGTTGACCTGAATTAAATAAAAGTGCGCTATTGTAGACAAAATAGATTTAGCGCTCAAGAACTGCTGAAGGGTTTAGAGGTATTGTTTAGTCAGTTATGAAATGTGTCTATCTGATTAATAGTCTTTCAAATCTAATATTCGTCTAAAAGTCGATTTAACTTAATATTCCCCAATACATATAACACCCAAATAATTATTGTCTAAAATGTCGAAACCGAAAATATCCAACAGATTGTTGTTCTCATTTATCAGCCTGATATATTTATTAAAACGCTAATTCCTCACCGTTAAAATCATAAAACGTTCCTGTGCTACGAATAGATAATTTATCAATCACTTTAATAATCCCAAGAGATGAATCATTAACATTTTCTTTTGCTGTGGTCCCCCCCATATCGGTTTGAACCCAGCCAGGATGGATTGCAACCACAGCCACGTTATCTATTGCCAGTTCCTCAGATAAGTTCACTGCCAGCATGTTAGCTGCTGCTTTAGACATTCGGTAACCATACCAAGCCACACTTTGTTGTTGCGACAATGATCCCATAACAGAAGAGATGATAGCAATCTTAGATAAACGTGCTTTATTCATTAGAGGTAAGAAACAATGGGTTAAAAATAATGGGCCAAGCGAATTCACTTTAAAACTCATTTCAGCATTTGCATAATTAATATTATGAATACTGTGATTATCTCGGTCTAAATATCCAGCATTATTGACGATTAAATCTATTTCTATATGTTGCTCGATAAGTTTATTTGCTAATCGCTCGATTTGTTCAGGATAACTAATATCCATTGATTCAATTAACAGCTTGTCAGAGTATTTATTTTTTAATAAAATCAGCTCAGTCGCCCTATTTTTATCTCTACAAGTAGCGATGACTGTCTGCCCATTTATAAGATACTGCTTAGCTAGCTCAAAACCGATACCTCTATTTGCACCGGTTATTAATACAATTACATCACTCATTTTAGACCTACAAATTTAACCTCGTGATATGTAAAAAATACAGCGAGGCTAAGGTTGCGAAGTAATAGCCAACTGTATTTTTTCATTTTAGAGGTGTGTATGATTTTATGCTGAAACCGCAGATTTTAGGTTATTACAATAATCATTATCTTCATGGCTATCTTGCACTAAGAAGATGAGAAGTAGAAGAATTTAACAAACCTCAAATGATAACAATGTTATTAATGAGCCTTGCCTTATAACATCGCTATTCCTGTGGATTTAGCCAAAAAACAATTAGTGTTCGCATTCTTCAAACTACCACATAATTTCATTGCGGCACGTTTGGTTTCAAATAAACCAGCTTTAACGCGATAAAACGTTTTGCCCTGCATGCTGACCTCTTCATAAATAGGCGACAATTGCCCTAAAATAATGGGATGTTTTGTTGATAATTTATTCCAAGTCCGACGCATAATTTTTTTGTCGGTCAAAGAAAAAAGTTGTATAGCGTACATATTTTCAGCGTTTATTGATGGTTTTTGCTGTTTAACGGCAGCGCTGGCATTTACTGAAGACGTTTGCATAATCAGAGTATTTTGGTCTGCAATACGATCAGTCATGCTTTTTAGCTGCTTAATTAACTCTTTCACCTCATCTTCTAATGCAGCTAACCTGGCTATATCAGGCTTCATATCTTGCCATTCTTGGAGGTGTTTATTGATTTTTTCATTAGATACAGAATTCTGAATAGCGAGAGTATTTTGACGCAGATCGTTCGGTGTTTCTTCTGGTTGTGAACTCGTTAATCTTTGTTGAGAAACCACCATATCAGTTTTATTAACCTTTGGAAGCTCATCATTCTGCAATCCAAGCCAACTTAAATCGGGCATCATATTTGGCATCATACTGCATGCATTTAAGCCAAATATAAGCGTCGATAAAGTGACTGCTTTTAATATGAAGTGACGAAACATAATCATTACACCTTTG
>JAWUXT010000045.1:0-26108 GCA_034111205.1 Paraglaciecola sp.
CGGCGGTGAACCGGCTTTAAGCCATCTCGTACATCAGGCAGCGCCCTGCCAACAATAACGCTCATCGCATAGTCGAGATAAGAGTTTTTAAGTTCTTCTTCTATATTAATTGGAAGAATTTCATGGGCGTGTTCAGTCATATACAGCCTTGTCCCTAGTCGTTATTATTAGAATACTAATCAAGTAAAATTCGTTTGGTCAATTTTAAGCTAGGACTTTAAATCAGGTTTACGTTTTCACCCAAATTTATCTTTATTTTCAACCGCTCGATTCTATCACCTACGAATTAAAATGAATAGCCAGAAGTCGCAGCTATAGTTAGCAATCAACAAGAGAATTAATATATCTACGATTTTATTTGCTCAAATAGTAGATTAAGATGGCCTCAGTTTAAGTAATAATGATGATCAGGCCAAGTGTGCAATATGCAAAATACACAAAATGTGGACCATAACGAAATACAAAAATTCTCTGAGTTAGCCTCAAGATGGTGGGATCTTGCCGGTGAGTTCAAACCTCTGCATCAAATCAATCCCTTAAGAACAGATTATATCCAACAACATTGTGGCGGTTTATCAGATAAAAATGTATTAGATGTAGGTTGTGGGGGTGGCATTCTGGCTGAGAGCATGGCCCGTCATGGTGCCCAAGTAACAGGCATCGACATGGGTGAAGCACCTTTAGAAATAGCTCGGTTACATGGTTTAGAATCAGGCTTAACAGTAGATTACCAACAGACTACAGCAGAAGAATTTTCCGATAAACACCCAGCACAGTTTGATGTAGTCACTTGCATGGAAATGTTAGAACATGTACCAGATCCTAGTTCTGTAGTCATGGCATGTTATCGGTTAGTAAAGCCAGGTGGACACGTGTTTTTTTCAACTTTGAATAGAAATATTACGTCTTACTTGATGGCTATTGTGGGCGCAGAATATGTATTGGGTTTAGTACCTAAAGGCACCCACCAACATGACAAGTTTATTAAACCTTCAGAGTTAATATCTTGGATAGATGACACTCAATTAATAGTGCAAAGGATGATAGGTTTGCACATGAATCCGATTAGCCAAGAATATTATTTGTCAAATCAAAATGTTGACGTCAACTATATTATCCATTGCCAAAATAGTGATTCTTAAATGTTAAAAAAACCTAATGCAATATTATTTGACCTTGATGGCACACTACTCGATACCGCCAGAGACTTAGGAAACGCACTAAATCAAATTCTCAAAAAGTTAGATCGTCCAACTGTAGATTATGAAATCTATCGTAACATTGCTTCTGATGGGGCCAAAGGTATGCTCGAATTAGGTTTGGGGGAAGAGCTAAAAGATTATGATCTTGCTGTTTTACGGAAACAATTTTTAGATTATTACGAAACCAACATTTGTGTAGACACTGATTACTTTTTGGGTGTTGAAAGCTTATTGTTAGCACTCAATCAAAAAAATATTCCTTGGGGCATAGTTACCAACAAACCAGAGTTTTTAACGTTACAGCTGGTTACTGCATTTCCTCTATTACAAAACTGTGGGGTGATTATTAGTGGTGATACATTAAGTGAAAGAAAGCCCCACCCCTTGCCGTTATTACATGCCGAAGAAAAGCTTGCTCTCGATTCTCCTAATACTTGGTACATAGGTGATGCAGAGCGTGATATTCAAGCGGCTAATGCAGCCAATATGCACAGTGTGATTGCCCAATATGGTTATATCTCAGATATACAACAAACTAACAGTTGGAATGCGGACCTTAGCATTCATAGCCCTAGCGAATTATTAGATTATTTTTAAGTCAATAATACAACCCCACTTTCCTGGTAAACACGACATCTAGTGCCTACTGCTTGTTTTTACCCCTATATATCGATAAATATAAATCCTATTTTTTTTACATTAAAAAATATTTAATAAAAATAAATCGTTATTTTGTACTTGCTTTTTGATTAACCGAAAGTCAAAAGGCGCTTTTAGGTGAGTCCCTACTAACCTTTATTTTGCTGCACCAAGATCGCACACAAAACCACCACATATTGGGTTGCATTGCATCCAAAACCTCACTATCTTGTGTTCTGTTAATTATGAGATCTTAACTGAATCATACAAATTATGATCAACGAAAGATTTTAAGAGCAGCAAAAAGTTGTCAAACATAAACCATCAAATTAACAAACATTAGAGGGCATAGTGGTAAGCCACTCTAACGACGCATTTTCGCGCTAAATAAAAGTCATCTATACGACTTAAGATAATAAAGTAACGGCTGAAAACATGAATAACAATTTATACGTCACCAAACGTACTGGCGAACGCGAGATTATTGACTTGGAGAAAATCCATAAAGTAATTGAATGGGCAGCTAAGGGATTAAATAACGTTTCCGTTTCACAAGTAGAGATAAAAGCACATATTCAGTTCTACGATGGAATTAAAACTGCAGATATTCACGAAACACTTATTCGTTCTGCTGCTGATCTTATCTCCACAGATTGCCCAGATTACCAATATTTAGCCGCCCGATTGGCCATATTTCATTTACGTAAGAAAGCTTATGGCCGTTTTGAGCCACCTATTTTAAAAGACCATGTCAGAAGTATGGTTGATAAAGGTAAGTACGATCAGCACTTGTTGAAAGATTATACTGATGCCGAATTCGATGAACTGGATGAATACCTTGATCATTGGCGTGATATGAATTTCAGTTACGCAGCCGTTAAGCAACTCGAAGGTAAATACCTCGTTCAAAACCGCGTGTCTGGCGAAATTTATGAAAGTGCGCAGTTTTTATATATATTAGTCGCGGCTTGTTTGTTTGCTAACTATGAAAAAGACACACGTATGGACTACATCAAGCGTTTTTATGATGCCACGTCCAAGTTTAAAATTTCGTTACCTACGCCTATTATGGCAGGTGTTAGAACCCCTACCCGTCAATTTAGTTCTTGTGTACTTATTGAAGCTGGTGACAGTCTAGACTCGATTAATGCCACAGCCAGCGCTATAGTAAAATATGTCAGCCAACGTGCTGGCATTGGGGTTAATGCAGGGCGTATTCGTGCATTAGGCAGCCCTATTCGTGGTGGCGAAGCCTTCCATACTGGTTGTATCCCTTTTTACAAACACTTCCAAACTGCGGTAAAAAGTTGCTCACAAGGCGGTGTCCGTGGTGGTGCAGCAACGTTGTTTTATCCCTTGTGGCATTTAGAAGTCGAATCACTCTTGGTTTTGAAAAATAACCGTGGTGTTGAAGAAAATCGGGTTAGGCACCTAGACTATGGGGTGCAATTTAATAAGTTAATGTATACCCGTTTGATCAAAGATCAGCACATTACATTGTTTAGCCCTTCAGACACACCTGGACTTTACGACGCATTTTTTGCTGACCAAGATGAATTCGAACGTTTATATGTACAGTACGAAAAAGATGAAAGCATTCGTAAAAAACACATAAAAGCCATCGAGTTGTTTAGCTTATTCATGCAGGAGCGAGCCAGTACTGGGCGAATTTATTTGCAGAATGTCGATCACTGCAATACTCACAGTCCATTTAATCCTAAATTGGCTCCAGTTCGTCAGAGCAATTTATGTTTAGAGATAGCCTTACCAACGAAACCTCTACAACATGTGAATGACGAAAACGGCGAAATTGCTTTGTGTACCTTGTCAGCATTTAACTTAGGTGCAATTGAAAGTGTAGACGAGTTCGCTGAGTTATCTGATTTGGCGGTACGTGCATTAGATAATTTACTTGATTACCAAGACTACCCTGTTCCAGCAGCGTTAAACGCCACCATGGGTCGTCGCACATTGGGTATAGGTGTCATTAATTTTGCTTATTATCTAGCCAAGAATGGGGTCAAATACTCAGACGGTAGTGCTAATGGCCTAGTGCATAGAACTTTCGAAGCGATGCAATATCACTTAATGCGGGCGTCTTGTAACTTAGCCAAAGAAAAAGGTGCTTGCCCTAAATTTAACGAAACCACTTATTTCCAAGGTTTAATGCCAACTGATACTTATAAAAAGGATTTGGATAAAATATGTGACGAGCCACTGCACTGTGATTGGGATTCACTTAGAGCTGACATTAAACAATATGGTTTACGAAACAGTACTTTATCGGCCTTGATGCCCTCAGAAACATCGTCGCAAATATCAAATGCTACAAATGGAATTGAACCTCCTCGAGGACATATCAGTATAAAGTCCAGTAAAGATGGAGTGCTGAAACAAGTTGTACCTGAATACGAAAGGCTCAAAGATAAATACGAGTTGTTATGGGACTTACCATCAAATGATGGATACCTTCAGCTCGCTGGTATTATGCAGAAGTTTGTTGATCAGACCATTTCTGCTAACACCAGTTACGACCCGAATAAGTATGAAGGCGGCAAAGTTCCCATGAAGTTACTACTCAAAGACTTGTTAACCACTTATAAACTTGGCATCAAAACCTTGTATTACCATAATACTCGTGATGGAGCAGATGACCCGACTCAACAAGAGTTGTCTAGCCAAAAATTTGTGCCAAAAGAAGTGGTAATAGAAGAAGACGACGATTGCGCAGGCGGCGCGTGTAAAATATAAATTTCAGTAAGCTGCTTATGCAGCTTTTCTGAGTGGTTTAAATTTTTAATGGCAACTATAATCAATGAAATATACGACTTTTAATCAAGTAAATAACAACCCCCTGACAGAACCGATGTTCTTTGGTAACCCAGTCAATGTGGCACGTTATGACCAACAAAAACACCCGATTTTTGAAAAGTTGATTGAAAAACAGATTAGCTTCTTTTGGCGTCCTGAAGAAGTTGATGTAAGTAAAGATAGAGTCGATTTTCAAAAGTTAAGCGACTCAGAAAAACATATCTTTATTTCTAACCTAAAATATCAAACGCTACTTGATTCAATTCAGGGTAGAAGTCCTAATATCGCATTTTTGCCGATTATTTCTATTCCAGAGTTGGAAACTTGGGTAGAAACATGGTCATTTTTCGAGACCATTCACTCTCGCTCATATACGCATATTTTGCGAAATCTATTTGGTGATCCCAGTAGCATTTTTGAGGATATTGTTGAAAATGAAGAAATCAAAAAGCGCGCGGCAGATATTTCAAAATATTATGATGATTTGATTTTTGCGACCCAATTGTGGCAAACCTTGGGTGAAGGCACACACACCATAAAAGGTGAGACTCATGTCATCACAATGCGTGTGCTTAAGAAAAAATTGTACCTCTGTATGAACTCAGTTAACGCCTTAGAAGCCATACGTTTTTATGTCTCTTTTGCTTGTACCTTTGCGTTCGCAGAGCGTGAATTAATGGAAGGTAACTCTAAAATCATTCGCTTGATTGCTCGTGATGAAAACTTACACCTTACCTCTACACAACATGTTTTGAATTTGTGGGCTAAAGGCAAAGATGATCCAGAAATGGCTGAAATTGCTGAGGAATGTAAGGAAGAAGCCACACAAATATTCCTGCATGCCGTAGAGCAAGAAAAAGAATGGGCTGCATTTTTGTTTCAACATGGTTCTATGATAGGGCTAAACAAAGAAATACTCTGTCAATATGTTGAATTTATTGCTAATCATCGTATGTCGGCAATAGGCTTAGGTCAGCCGTTTGACATAAAAAATAACCCACTACCTTGGATGAACAACTACCTAAGTTCTGACAACGTTCAAGTTGCACCTCAAGAGTCTGAGATCAGTTCTTATTTAGTGGGGCAAATCGATTCTGAAGTCAGCGCCGAAGATTTTGGTGATTTTGACTTATAAACGCTGACTTATAAAAGTAATGCAAAAAAACAGCGACAGTTTTATGGTGACAATACAAGATCATAAAACTGTCAAACATGCCCCCCCAAATACCCTACTAGAAACCATAGAGCAGCATGAAATTGAAATTCAATATCATTGCCGTGAGGGTTTTTGTGGTGCTTGTAGAAGTAAGCTAGTATGCGGAAAGGTAGAATACACTACAGATCCACTAGCCTTTATTGACGATGATGAGATATTACCTTGTTGCTGTATTCCAATAAGCAATATTGAAATACAGATAGGCTAGAAACTAGTTTCGAGTTTCTCAAACAAATGACTTCTCAATCAATTAATTGATAATTATTCTTCAGAATTTGAATGATTTCGGCCTTTGGATTTTCACTCAACACTAGAGATTTTCCGGTTATTTTTTCTGCGATATCAATATAAGTCTTAGAAACCTGCATTAATACCGCAACAGGTAGCGTATTCTCTTTAGCTAATTTTTGGCGTTCAGGCATTCGCTCTTTGTTCAACAAAACATCTGGATCTGGAAAATGCTTAAGCAATAATTGACGAAAGCCCTCTTTGGAGTTCTCTAACACATGACCTTGTGCATATTGCTGTGCATCCCAAATTCGTGAGGAATCTGGGGTGCCTACTTCGTCCATGTAAATCAGTTGGTTATTGCCATTTAAGTCTTTGACGTAACCAAACTCAAACTTAGTATCTACAAACACTTGCCCCAACTCAGCCAAAGCCTCACTAATTAGTGAAAATCCTTCAGTTAATAATTTTTCGTACAAAGAAACGTCACTCTGATTTTGGAAATTAAATGCTGAATAGTTATCAAGGATATTCTGTCGGGTGATATTTACATCATCCGCTTCAGGTACATTAGGAATGCCCTTTAAAATACCTTTTGTGGACGGCGTCATAAGTAAGTTTGCTAACTTAGAATCTTGGCTAAGACCATCTTCAAGCTGGATACCACAAAAATCTCTTTCACCTTTGCCATAAGCGCGCCACATTGAACCGGTAATATATTGACGACAAATAGCTTCAATCATCACAGGTTTAGCTTTTTGGACAATCCACACAAAAGGATGAGGGATATCGAGTATATGGCTGTCTGCTAGGCCTTGTTGTTTAAATAACTTAAACCAGTGATTAGAAATGGCATTTAAAGCTGCACCTTTACCTGGTACACCCAACATGCCATCTGCACCATGCCAAATACAATCAAACGCTGATATACGGTCGCTGATGATCATAATAGCCAATGGCGTATCATGAGGCACAGGATATGCCTTATCTTTAATTAAACGACAACTGTCTTGCTTAGTTAACCAATAAACAGAGCGTACTTTACCGCTATGCACCGGTAGTTCGGTTCGAATAGGCAGGTCATTGTTAATCGATAAAATTGAATCCGCGATCGACATACTATGCCAACTCCTTAATGTGAAGAACGTACAAAGCTTTTATGCTGATTATTGTAGAAAGAATACCTCTAGCCGCGCTAACAACCAGAGGTAAATAGTCTATATGTCTAGATCGTCGGCCGACATGGTTTTTGAAAATGCGGGATACAAATCGGTTAGTTTATTAACTGCAAAGGGCTTGCTCTCGTCGTCCAATAATGTGACAGAAGTTTTCTGGCCTACACTAGCCACTTTAATACGATACTCTTCCGTGTCTAAGTTCATCTCACTTTTGTCATCAGACCAAATATTGCTCCACCAACCGTCTTCAGCACCATTGTATTTAACAAACAACAAACCATTAGACTTGTCATAATCTTTCACATCAAAGCCTAACTTTCTCAATACAAGTAACAGTCTGGGCCAAGTAATATCATAATCAGCGTCGACTACAAAAGCGGGCTCACCATCACTATCAAATCCTAAGTCCATCTGTAAACCTTCACGAATTTGACGAAAACGTTTGACGTCAGCTACTTTTGTTTCAAATTCATAGTTTTTCACTACTCTATTTAGGACATCGACTTCGTTACGTCTTTTGTTCTTAGATTGGGTGATCTCGGTGCTTTGAGAATTTAGTTTTTCCTTGTATTCAACTAATTCAACACTGAGCCCTGCCGTTCTTCCATGAGGTTTTTTATCTAAGGTAAATTCAAAACGTTGTCCGACAGTACGTTCTGATTTAGACCAGCTGTACCATTTGTCGTCTTTGCTTTCATCTAACGTCACCCAGTCTGTGATTAAGCGCTGATTGTCTTTGTCAAACATCTCAACACCAATACCGTCGGTTTCTAAAAATCTAATAAGGGAATTCCATATCGCTGTATCTAGAGGAAGACTGTCATCCACTTGATCAAACCATACGATTGCATCCTTTGAGCCCTCTTCTATATGAGAGCCCGCCACAACTGGCAATACTAATGAAGGTGAGAGCACACTTAATTTGTTCCCCATAGCAGTTTGCGGTGCATCTTCACCTAAATCTGGCAGTTTATAAGCGTCATTAAATTTAGGCGAGTCCACATCATCTGGAATCTTTATCTTTTGGCCAGGTTGCTCTTTGACGTAATCAAATGAGCCACTGGCAACTTCTCTTTCTTCTAATGAACTACAAGCGGTTAAAATAGTGGCTGCTATCACAGTGCATTTTAATACACTAAACAGTTGAAAATTATTGGTCATGCTATCTCCTTAGGATAATACGCCAGAACTGCGCATGACTTGTTCGATATGATTTTGGCTAGCTAGTTCCGATTCAACTAAAGGCAATCGTAAAAAAGCTGAATTAGTCAGCCCCATTTTGTGTAAAACCCATTTTGGTAACACAGGATTCGGTTCGACAAACAAGGCGGTATGTAAGCCAGCAATTTGTTTGTCGATTTTTTCCGCCAACTGGAAATCCTTCGCCAATGCAGCATTACACATATCAGCCATTTGTTTAGGCACAATATTAGCGGTAACAGAGATCACTCCGTGGCCACCGTTTGCAAGAAACTCACAACCTGTTAGGTCATCACCACTTAAAAACAAAAAATCGTCTGAAACAAGTTTCTGTGTAGCCTTCAAGCGCGATATGTCACCTGTGGCATCTTTCAAGCCGACAATTTTAGGATGGGTAGCTAACTCTGCCACCGTCTCTGGCAACATGTCAGCTACGGTTCGGCTGGGCACATTGTATAACAATACGGGTAAGTCAGTTGCATCAGCAATGGCTTTAAAGTGCGCAACCATACCTTTTTGTTGTGGCTTATTGTAATAAGGCACAACACTTAAAAATCCTTTTATGCCAGTACCTGACATCTGTTCACTCAAGAAAATGGCTTCTGAAGTTGAGTTAGCACCACTCCCAGCGATGATAGGTATTTTCCCCTGAGCATATTCTACAGTTCGCCTAACTACTTCTATATGTTCAGAAAAAGGCAACGTCGCAGACTCACCTGTAGTACCAACAGACACAATGCCATGAGATCCATTTCGAATATGAAAATCAACTAGCGCCTCTAATGACGAATAATCTATTTGCCCATTATCATACATTGGCGTAATTAGCGCCACAATACTGCCAGTAAACATGAATACTCCCAAAAAATTAGCATCTAATGGTAAAGATCTGGCCCCCTAAAAACAAGCATTGAATAGCCCATTTTATGGATTAGAATTGAAACTGGATCAACCCACCTACAATCATGTATGTTATAGCCAATTTGAAAGCAACGAATTGGTTAAAAATGACGCAACAATTAATCATTACCATATTAGGTTCAAACCAATTTGGTGTATTAAGTAAATTGGCAGACACGGTATCTGAAGTAGGATGCAATATTTTAGATAGTCGCCAAGCCGTTTATGGGCAGGATTTTTCTCTCACTATGATTATCGAAGGCAGTCAAAGTGCAATTACCCAAGCCGAATGTTTGTTGCCGCAAACTTGTCAGAAGCACAATTTATTGTCGATGATGAAACGCACAAAAAAACATTGTAAACAAAATCTTGAACACCTTGCGGATGTCATTATAAATGGCGAGAGTACACCTGGTCTGATTGACCAGATCACCGATTTTTTCGAACAACACAAGATCTCTGTCAGTGCATTTAGACTAAAGTTTTTAGATACAAATGAAAACGACAAAAAGATGAAGTGCAAAATGGTGATATCTATCCCCCATGAACTCGAAGTTGATAAAATTGAACATGCTCTTCAAGCACTTTTGCAACCACTCAATTTAGAAGCTTCGATCAAACAAAATCACTGATAACTTGGTATTTTCCTTTTTATTAATAACTTAAGGTAATTATTATGCAAATGCTCAAAGCGGGCGATATTGCTCCGCAATTTTCTCTACCAGATCAAGATAACCAAACGGTTACGTTAAGCGACTTTACTGGTAAAAAAATATTGATTTATTTTTACCCCAAAGCCATGACACCTGGCTGTACAACTCAGGCGCAAGGTTTACGGGATAGCCAAGCATCATTGGCGGCATTGAACGTTGAAGTCTTAGGTGTAAGCCCTGATGCAGTTAAAAGACTCCCAAAATTTATTGAAAAAGAGAAGCTCAACTTCACACTTTTGTCGGATGAAGATCATGCAGTAGCAGATGATTTTGGGGTCTGGGGTCTTAAAAAGTTTATGGGTAAAGAATACGACGGTATTCATCGCATTACATTTTTAATCAATGAAGACGGCAAAATAGAACATGTATTTGATAAATTCAAAACCAAAGATCACCACGAGGTGGTATTGGCATATCTGCAGAAGTAAAAGGAGCTTAATGAGTTAAACATAATGAAAAGTTGGAGCCGATATTATGTATGTCGGCTCCGCCTTAACTAAGTTTCAGTCGCTAATTCCTTGGGACTTGACCAAGCATTGCCAACAGCTTTGACTAATGTTGCTAAAGGAATAGCGAAGAACACCCCCCAAAAACCCCATAACCCACCAAAAAATAACACCGCTATAATAATATACACCGGATGTAAGCTCACCGCTTCTGAGAACAATATAGGGACTAATGCGTTACCGTCTAAGGCTTGTATTATGCCGTAAGCAATCATTAAGTACCAAAAGTCAGGTGTCAAACCCCATTGAAATAAGGCGACTATCGCCACAGGAATAGTCACCACTGCGGCACCTATATAAGGGATCAGTACTGAGAAGCCCACTAACACCCCCAGTAACAAGGCATAACGCAAGTCCATAAACGCAAAAGTCACTGCGGACACGGTACCAATAATGACAATTTCGATGACTTTACCGCGAATATAGTTAGCAATTTGCAGGTTCATTTCAGTACCCACTTGTTTAATTAAACGGCGTTCGCTGGGCAATAGTGAAGAGATATTAGAGACCAACATTTCTTTATCTTTGACCATAAAGAAAACCATTAACGGTACTAAAATCATGTAAATCAATAAAGCACCAAACCCGCCTAGAGAACTAAATGACGCAGACAACAATTGCTCAGCTAACCCCACTACTCGTTCATTGATTCCGTCCAACACATCCTGAATTTGAGTCAGCTGTACAAGATCTGGATAGGTGTCGGGTAGCGTTAATAACCACGCTTGACCTTTTTCCCATATTTGCGGCATCTCTTTAATCAAATTAATACTTTGCTGCACAACAACGGGTACTAGTCCCACAAGAGTCAGAATTGATACGCTTATAAAACCAAATAACACCAACACAGTTGTATAGCCACGAGATAAGCCTAGCCTACATAGCCGGGCCACTGGCCAATCCAATAGGTATGCAATGACAGCAGCCACCAAGACAGGCATTAAAATTCCGCCCCAAACTGCCAATAATAACGAACTGATGAGTAACAGCAATAACAACATCATTGAATCAGGATCTGAAAATTTTCGCTTATACCAACGTTCAAAAACGTTTAACATCTATTGTCCTTGTATATTAATAGGCATCACCAAACAATAAGTTGTTGATGATAGTTGAAGTTCAACCATATGATGTCAGCATTATTGCACAACCATTGCGTGATAAAATAGAACTTAACTGATATTACACAAATAAAGAGAGGCTATTTTTGCAATTAGATTGGACATGTCGTTTTGGTAACGTAAAAGCTATCTTGCAACTAAAAAAATCCCTCAATTTAGGAGAGGTCCCTGATAATTTTCAAATAATAGCCAGTAAACTATTAGAATTAGAAGGCACATTTACCGACGGTTTTGATAATAATATAAAATACTTACTGAATAAAAAAAACTGGTGTTTAGCCAATTGTAAGCAAGGTAAACCCTCAATAGCGCTGAAAAACCACTGTAATCACTACGCTTTTGATTTGCATTGTTTTCCTGTTGTAAACAACCAACCACAAGCGCTGATTAAACCTTTTGATGTCGATTCACCGTTCAAAGAATTCAATCCTTCTATTTTAGGTCCTTTAATCAGTATCCCCAAATTAAGCGACTTTATCGCCCTGACAATACGTTGTGGAGACGAGGCAGATATGGAATTACTTAAATATGCCCATATATTAGTAATTCAGCTAATCGATTTATTGAGCACATCATTGCACATAGTTGAAAATAGTGGGCAGTCAATCCAAGAAATATTTTTATCTGTTGAGCAACCATTAAAAGAAATAAAACCAACTTATTAAATCAGCTAACATTGAACTAATTGGCGGGTTGTTGATCCATAACACACGCAAGTATTTAATAATTAATACTGTCATGTAATATAGACACACTAAAATTAGACGTAATTTATGATAAAACCTATTGCTACCATCGTTGTTTCTGCCTTGAGTATATTTTTATTAGGCACCATGTCAGTTGGCGCAGTAAATAAGAAAAACGTGTTACCTGAAATAGGCGTGGTGGCATCTAGTGCTATCAGCTTAGATAAAGAGGTATTGATTGGCGATGCACTAATGCGTCAACTTCGTGGGCAAGCGCCTATTATCAATGACCCATTATTGGATGAATATATTCAAGACATTGGTAATCGTTTAGTTGCGCAGGCCGACAACGTAAAATTCCCTTACAAATTTTTCATTCTTAATAGCCCAGACATCAATGCATTCGCTTTTTTTGGAGGACATATTGGTATTCACACCGGGCTTATTTTTAACGCCAGAAATGAGTCGGAGTTAGCCTCGGTATTAGCCCATGAAGTCAGTCACGTTACCCAAAGACATATAGCGCGTAGTATTGAAGCGCGACAAAAATCGTCACCTTTGCAGATAGCCAGTTTGCTGGGTAGCATATTAGTCGCAGTGGTGAATCCAGAAGCAGGCATGGCGGCACTTTCAGTGAGCAATGCAGCTTCGGCGCAATCTTCAATCAATTACACCAGACAAAACGAACAAGAAGCAGACAGAGTGGGGATTAGTATCCTCGCAGAGGCGGGCTTTGCCCCAAATGGCGCCAGCAGTTTTTTCAGTATATTAGCGGAAAAAAACCGCCTTAAATCCACACCATTAGCATTTTTACTCACTCACCCTTTACCTGAATCACGGATTGCCGATGCGAGAACCCGAGCCGCATCATTTCGCCCACGGGATATACCTGAAAGTATTAACTTTCACTTGGCTAAGACCAGAATATTGGCGCGCTACTATGCCAATCCTAAGCGTAATATCGAATACTTTTCTGATATATTAAAAAAACAAAATTATATTTTTAAACAAGCAGCTGAATATGGTTTAGCTTTATCTTACTTAGCCAATGAAGAGTTTGAACCCGCCCTTAAGCTAATAGATGTTCTGTTGGAAAAAAATCCAAGTAACTTATTTTATTTGGATACTTACACCGATATTGCTATAGAAATGAATCAACATCAAAAAGCGATAGACAAATTATCAGTACAAATTGTGCACACACCTTTCAACCGGGTATTGACCCTAAACTTAGCGAATGTGCTGATTAAATCCGGAAACATTGAAAGAGCGACATCTTTGTTAAGAGATTATTTGTTAATTAATCCAGACAATATGTTGGCCTATGAATTACTTTCAGATGCTTATCGCAGTAGCGAGCAAAAACTCGAAATGCATCAAACAAAAGCCGAAGTTTATGCATTATTGGCAGCCTATCCAAGGGCAATAGATGAATTACATACTGCTTACAATTACGCTAGTGACCGAAAAATTGAGAAACAAAGAATTAGAGCTCGAATAGAACAATTTAGAATTGCGCAAGAGCGATTACAAAGTCTTTAACAGATTGATAGTTTGCATTAGCTTTTCCGCACTTTGCTCGCCTTTTAATTGTTTTACCACTTTGCCATCTGCATCTAGAATATAGGTTGTGGGTAAACTATTAGGTGGCTTGATCCACGGCATAGTATTAAGCCGCTCTATAATAGGAAATTGAATACTATATTTTTGTTGAAGGGTGATGAGTTTGTCTTTATTCAAAGGATCAAAACTTACAGCAAAAATATCTATGTCATCACTATATTCTTGGTGAAAATGGTTCAACTCTGGCATTTCTCGCAAACACGGTGCGCACCACTCAGCAAAATAGTTGACGACTCTCCACTTTCCCTGTGAATTATTCCATCGGTGTTCCTGTCCATCAAGACTAACGAAGTCAACTTTAAAGCTTTGCTGGGTCCACAAACCGACGAACAGAGCTAACAAAGCAGTCAATACAACCACGAATTTTTTCAAAATATTAATGCCCTAAATATGGGTTACTCTCGTAACAAAAAGAATAAAATGTAGAATACACCGTATACATACGATATCTCATTCGAAGTGAAAATAAATTTATGACTGATCTTAAAATTTTACACAATCCTAGATGTTCTAAAAGCCGTCAAACTCTGCAATTATTGCTTGAAAAAGGTTTTGAACCGCAAATTATTGAATATTTAAAAACACCAATCAGTGCCCAAGAGTTGCAGCTTATTGTTAAGCAATTAGGCTTTTCTTCAGCAAGACAACTAATCAGAAAAGGCGAAGACGCTTACAAACAACAAAACTTAGCTGATAATACGTTAACTGAGGAGTCTCTGATAAGCGCAATGCTTAATTCACCAAAACTTATTGAAAGACCTATTGTTGTATTCAATGATAAAGCCGCTATTGGCAGACCACCTGAATCAGTTTTGAGTATATTATGAGTAAAATAGTACTAATTTTATACTACAGTCGCCATGGGGCTACTCAAGCTATGGCGAACAGCATAGCCTTAGGCGTTGAGAAATCAGGACTTGAAGCACGCTTGCGTTGTGTGCCTGAAGTAAGCAATAATTTCACCCGTATCCAAGACTCAATACCCAGCTCGGGCGATCCCTATGTGGTAAAGCAAGACTTAGATGATTGTTGTGCATTAGCACTTGGCAGCCCCACACGTTTCGGCAATATGGCGGCACCTTTAAAATATTTTTTAGATGATACTAGTGCTCAATGGTTAGCGGGTACATTAGAAAATAAACCAGCTTGTGTTTTCACTTCTACATCGAGTATGCATGGGGGACAAGAATCAACGTTACTCACTATGATGATCCCCTTGTTCCATCACGGTATGATACTGTGCGGTTTACCTTACTCCAACCCTGAATTACACACCACTTTGTCTGGCGGAAGCCCTTATGGTGTGACACATTTGGCACAAGGCGATAGCAAAAACAAACTCTCTTATGAAGAACAAACATTGTGTATCGAACAAGGTAAAAGGCTGGCAGTACTAGCAGCGAAATTAGACCATTAACCAGTATACGAGATAAGTAACATGACATTTAACAGCACTTTTTTTCGACGATTAACCTTAACCAGCTATTTACTTTTAATTATCTGGCTAGTGGTCTGGCACTTTTTCTTAACCATAGATAAAACCACCTCAACTTTATTCACCTTATTATTTTGGATAGTGCCAATTTTATTACCTGCTAAAGGACTATTAGAAGGTAAACCCTATACTTATGCATGGACAAATTTTATTGTGATGTATTATTTGCTGCATGGTTTGACAGCAGTTTATGCCGTCGAAGGGGAGAGGTTGTATGCCCTAGTTGAGATAATATTATGTACACTATTATTTACTGGTTGCAGTTTTTATGCCCGGATTAGAGGACGTGAACTTGGATTGGGTATTCGCAAATTAAAAGAAGAGTTACTAGAAGAAAAACAGGCATTTGAAGGAAGCAAAACTAAAGAGTCAAAATAGTTTTAACAAAAGGTATAGTGAGCTTTCGCTGCTGTTGTAGTGATTGCTCATCAAGAATATCTAAAGATGCTATCAAGGCTGGCATATCTCGCTGCCAATGATTAACCAGATATCTTGCAACATCTTTAGACATATTTAAGCCCCTATGTTGGGCTTTAACTATCAATGCCTGCTGTCGCTGCTGATCAGTCAGTGAATAGAGTTGAAAATTAGTGCCCCATGACAGCCTAGATATCAAATCGGGTAGCTCTAGGGATAATTGCTGAGGAGGTTGGTCCCCAGTTATTACTAAGCAACTATTACTCTGTTCTTTCACTCTGTTGATTAAATCAAACACCGCTATTTGCCAATCACTTTCACCCTGTAATTCTTGCATGTCATCAAGGCAAATCAAACGGTAATTTTCAAGACCGACCAGTACATCTGGAGACATATGTGTCTTTTCATTAAAACTTAAGTAGATGCAAGTCTCACCCGCTAATTCGGCTTGTTGGCAAGTTGCATACAACAAGTGACTTTTACCCATCCCAGAATCAGAAAATAAATATGTCAGCCAATTATTGACCTTTTTGCATTCAGGTTCAGCAAATAGCTGCTTTAGATAGCTGCAAGCTTGTGCATTTTGACCAGGGATAAAGCTAGCAAATGATTCGGTATCTTTTAAGCCAATAGGCAATGAAAGTTGACTGCTTACTTGACCCAAAAGAACTCCAAACCAACTATTGGCTGACCAAAATCGTCAACTACTGGCCTAATTTTACTATCCAAGCTTAGAGCATTTGTTAAATCGTCAATGTCACCCAACAAATCCAATTCAAAGGTTGCACGTGAACCTTGCTGCTTAATCAAGGTAGCATCATTAACAATACTCATATTTTCTAAAGACCTTAAAGCAAGACTATAATAAGCAAGGGTATCGATGTTGTTGACGACAATTTGAACCTTAGTATCTGCCCGATCTATTTGAGCCAAGTCAATCGAATATTTTAAGGATAACTGATCCGCCAGTGCATCAATCAAACCCTCTGCAATAATTAATGGGGTATCACCTTGTACTTGCCCAGCCAATAAACCGCCTCCCTCAATCATTGTCCAGTCTGCAGACCATTGAAATTCCGAATTTTCATTCGTCATCACTCTATTTTGAGTGACATCAGATGATTGATTATCAGTCAAATAAATTCTCGCAGAAAGCACAGACGGAACAGCGTACCTTTCACTAGCTTGAGATATTTGCGAACTAAAACCACCCCAGATGTCATATATTCCCAAACCTTGTATATCATCAAGATCCCACAGAGGAAACATCAAAGAAATGCCTCTTTGAGCAGCGCGAGTGCTCAGTTGTTGATAAATTTCCGAATACTCAGTTGGCCTAGCAATTTTTCTGTCTGAATCAGCAGACGACTTGATAGCCAACCAAATTAAAGAATCTGGACGCCTTTTATCCCAAACAGGGAAACCCGCGTTACGAATAACGCTCTCCACTCGCTTGGGATCAAAACTTATCACTAAATAGAGTTGTGATTCTTGCTTATCATAACTATAGGATCTGACGAAACGAGTTGCCCTAGTCATGGCACTTTTAATTTTCTGATTAGTGAGTAAGTCGTTGTTACCTCGTACTTTAATAAGCACTTGTTTAAGGGCTAGGCTAAAAGCATTATTTTGTGTCCGCTCTGTCTGATCATCTACGGCGATCTTAGCATCATACAAATCGTCAATAACCGCCGCATTAACGTTATGCCAACTTACTAGCCAGACAAGAAAAAACACAAATAACAAAGGCTTTACTTTTATTGGCATCAGGGCCAAATCTCCTCAAAATATACTTCGAAAAATATTTCATAGAGTATTGTCTTTTATTTGCGAACAAAATTCATCAATTGTTTATCAATCTATATGTCCAAACCAACTTAATATGAAAATTTAGAGTTATTTGAGTATATCTGTCGTTGGTATTATTTGTGCAAGCTGCTAAAATCCGCGCTCTTTTTTGCGGCCATTTTGAGGAAAGTACGTGAGCGATAAAAATTCATCACTAAGTTACAAAGACGCTGGAGTTGATATTGATGCAGGTAACCAGCTAGTCGAAAGAATTAAGTCGGTCGCAAAAAAAACTCATAGACCTGAAGTCAGAGGCGGGTTGGGTGGTTTTGGCGCTCTATGCTCACTACCAGAAAAATATAAAAAACCACTTTTAGTATCAGGTACAGACGGTGTAGGTACCAAACTCAGACTGGCAATGGATTTAAAACAACACTCTGGTATCGGCATAGATTTAGTTGCAATGTGTGTTAATGACTTAATAGTACAAGGCGCAGAGCCTTTATTTTTTCTCGACTACTATGCCACCGGAAAATTAAATATTGATACAGCGGCTGAAGTTGTCACTGGAATTGGTAAAGGCTGTGAATTATCAGGCTGCGCGCTAATAGGCGGTGAAACTGCTGAAATGCCCGGTATGTATCATGGTGAAGATTATGATGTAGCTGGATTTTGCGTAGGTGTAGTCGAAGCAGATGATGTGATTGATGGCTCGCGCGTTGCTCATGGCGATGCGCTGATTGCCCTAGCCTCTTCAGGGCCTCACTCAAATGGTTATTCCCTTATTCGGAAGATTTTAGAAGTATCAGGCAGTGATACAAATGAAGTATTAGAAGGTAAAGCCTTATCAGAGCATTTACTTGAGCCTACCCGAATTTATGTCAAGAATGTATTGTTTTTATTAGAACAGATGCAGGTAAATGCTATATCTCATATTACTGGTGGTGGGTTTTGGGAGAATATTCCTAGAGTTTTACCTAAGGGAACCAAAGCTGTGATCGATGGGTCTAGTTGGCAGTGGCCTGCAATATTTAATTGGTTACAAGAAAAAGGTAATGTGAAAACCCATGAAATGTACCGTACTTTTAACTGTGGTGTAGGCTTAATCATTGCATTACCCAATGAAAAGGCAGCTCAGGCAGTTGAAATATTAAACAAACTTGGCGAAAACGCATGGCAAATTGGTCATATAGAAAATAGTGATGCCGAGCAACAGGTTGAGATCAACTAAGTGACTGAACAGAACGCGCAAATGTCACAAAAGTCCATCGTTGTTCTGCTTTCAGGTAATGGTTCAAACTTGCAAGCGATTATCGATGAGATTTCAAAGCAAAAAATTAATGCTAAAATCGTAGCTGTTATTGCAAATCAAAAAACAGCTTATGGCTTAACTCGTGCTGAAAACGCTGGCATCCCGGCAATATATATCGATCACAAAAGTTTTGCTAGCAGAGAAGATTATGATACTCAAATGGCGAGTTGTATAAACGAGTTCAATCCGAATCTCATTGTATTAGCTGGTTTTATGCGTATTCTTACACCAGTGTTTGTTGAAAATTATCAAGGTAGAATGTTGAACATTCATCCCTCTTTGCTGCCCAAGTACAAAGGTTTGCATACACACCAAAGAGCGATTGATGCTGGCGATGAAGAACATGGAGCATCGGTGCATTTTGTCACACCAGAGTTAGATGGTGGACCGGTAGTGTTACAGTCTAAAGTGCCAATATTTGAGCAACAAGACGCCCAAGAGTTAGCGGACCGAGTACAACAACAGGAGCGTCAAATGTACCCTCTTGTAATCAAATGGTTTTGTGAAGATAGGCTTAAAATGGTTGATAATAAAGCAGTGTTAGATAATCAGATATTAGCTGAAGAGGGCTACGCAATTGGGTAAATTGATGACGTTTTTAGCGGTAAACTTAGTTTTGCTAACTTTCGGCATGAACAAGCCCGCTTATGCCGAAACAGAACAGTTAGTTGGCTTTGAAGCTGAATACATCGTTTATCGATTTGGTAGAAGTTTAGGTAAAGCAAAGCTGAGTCTAAAAGCCGATAAAGACAATCTATATAGATTGGATTATTACTCTAAGGTCTCCGCTTTCTTTTTATCTGACATACGTTCCGAGACCAGCTTTTTTACGTTCGACAATTCGCAATTGCACCCCCATACCTATGCATACAGCCGCAGTGGCACAGGTTCGGATAAAAGCACCAAAATTCGATTTGATGCTGGAAAATCAAAAGTCACTATTAATCAAGCACAGCCTATTGAGTGGACTGGGCAATTAGACAACCAACTTTATCGCTTAGATGTGCAGTTGAAATTAGCATCAGGAAAGCGTGAGTTTGTTTACGACATCATTAATAATAGAGGCGAACATCGCCATTATGGGTTGAAAGTAGTAGGCAAAGAACAACTCGATTTGCCGTTCGGAATGATTGAAGGTATCAAGGTTAAGATTGAACGTAATAACTCTTCACGCGAGACGATAGCTTGGTTTTCACCTCAACTCAATTATCAATTAGTTAAGCTAAAACAATACAAAGACGGTGACGAACAAGGTGAAATGCGTTTGAAATATTTTAAGTCTGAAAATACTCCGTTAGAAGTTAAAAACTGATCTCTGCAACACCGACCCATCTATACTTATATTGCTAAATTCGTTAAATCGATATATACAGCATAAATTAAATTATCCATTTAAATCATAGCTATAATTTAATCCATAAACTTGATTTTTACTTGGCTAAAATATACTGTTAAAGCCATGGTCTGACCTCTATTAATGGGAGCATTTATGCAAATCCTAATTTGGCTTTTATATGTGATAGCGACGCTAGGCGCTGTTAGTTATTTTCGAATGAAATTGTTTAACGCCACCGTGGCCATTTTCTGTGTGTTTATATTGGGCAGTATTTTAGGCGTTATTGGTAATTTCAGTTGGATTGCGTTCTTAATAGTCGCCCTCCCCTTGAATATCGAATCTGTACGCAAACAATACATCAGTGAACCCATACTAAAAATTTATAAAAAAATCATGCCTGAAATGTCGAGCACAGAAAAAGATGCTATCGATGCAGGCACTGTTTGGTGGGATGGTGAAATATTTAGTGGTAACCCGAACTGGCAAACACTGCATAACATTCCTCAAGCTAGACTAACTACTGAAGAACAAGCATTTATAGACGGTCCTGTAGAAGAAGTGTGTAAAATGTGTGACGACTGGGAAGTCACTCACAAAAACGCCGATCTTTCTCCAGAAGTGTGGCAGTTCTTAAAAGACCATAAATTCTTCGCTATGATCATCAAGAAAAAATTTGGTGGCTTAGATTTTTCTGCTTATTGCCAATCCCGTGTACTTCAAAAATTATCGAGTGTAAGTTCAGTTTTATCCACCACTGTTGGTGTACCTAATTCATTAGGACCGGGTGAGTTACTGCAGCATTACGGAACTGAAGAACAAAAAAACCACTATTTGCCAAGGTTAGCTGTAGGTGATGAAATACCCTGTTTCGCACTAACTGGTCCAGAAGCTGGCTCAGATGCTGGCTCATTACCTGACAGCGGCACAGTATGTATGGGTCAATGGAATGGTGAAGAAATTCTAGGTATGCGTCTTACCTTCGATAAACGGTATATCACCTTAGCTCCAGTGGCTACAGTCATCGGCTTGGCTTTCAAAATGTATGATCCAGATGGATTATTAGGTGATGAAAAAGAATTGGGTATTACGTGTGCTTTATTGCCTAGAGACACTGCAGGTATGGAAATAGGCAACCGCCATTTCCCTTTGAACGTGCCTTTCCAAAATGGCCCGATTAAAGGTCAGGACATCTTTGTACCCTTAGATTACATTATCGGTGGTACCAAAATGATCGGCCAAGGCTGGCGTATGTTAGTAGAATGCCTGTCTGTTGGCCGAGTTATTACTTTACCTTCAGCCTCCGCAGGTGGGGCAAAAAGTATCGCTTTGGCAACGGGTGCTTACGCTCGTATTCGTCGACAATTTAAAATGCCTATCAGTAAAATGGAAGGTATTGAAGAGATGTTGGGACGTATAGGTGGTAATGCCTATCTAATGGACGCCGTCACTTCCTTCTCAACCAAAGGTGTAGATTTAGGTGAAAAGCCTTCTGTCATATCTGCTATCTGTAAGTACCATTTAACAGAAAAAATGCGTCAACTAGTCAATGACGCCATGGATGTGCATGGCGGCAAAGGCATTATGCTTGGACAAAACAACTATTTGGGCCGAGCTTATCAAGGGGCACCCATCGCTATTACAGTAGAGGGAGCCAACATTCTGACACGTAATATGATGATCTATGGACAAGGGGCAATGCGCTGTCATCCATATGTGTTGACCGAGTTACTTGCGGCCAACAACCCTGACCCTGACGAAAGTTTAGAACAATTTGACCAAGCTGTATTTGGGCATATTGGCTTTGCTATTAGCAACTTATTTCGAAGCTTATGGTTCTCTTTGACGGGTGCGCGTTTTACTCATGCTCCCTTTACTGACGAAACAGCTGGCTACTACCGGTCTATGCAACGTTATAGTTCTAATATGGCCTTTCTATCTGATGTAACTATGGCAGTATTAGGTGGGGAGTTAAAACGGCGCGAGCGCATATCGGCTCGTTTAGGTGACGTGTTAAGCTATTTATATCTTACCTCATGTGTACTGAAGCGCTTTGATGATGAAGGTCGTAAAGCTGACGACTTACCATTGATGCACTGGGCTATGCAGGACAGTTTATTTAAGTTAGAGGTGGCTTTAGAAGAGTTACTCGATAACTTTCCATCAATGATAATGGGTAAAGCACTTAAATTACTCATCATGCCATTTGGTAAAAAATACAAGCGCCCTTCTGATCAATTAGAACATGACATCGCCGCAATTTTACAGACTCCAAGCGAAGCTCGCAGCCGTTTAGGTGCAGGTCAATACTTATCCCGTGAAGAAGGCAGTTTAATGGGGGATTTAGAACAAACCCTCGAAAATGTTATCGCAGCCGAACCTATTTATAACAAAGTATGTAAGGCAGCTAAACAATATTTGCCTTTTACCGAGTTAGATAAGGTGGCAGATAAAGGGCTTGAATTGGGCGTGATAACCGAAGAACAGGCGACTCTGCTTAGAGAAACAGAAAAAGGTCGATTGCGCACTATCAATGTTGACGACTTTGACCCAAGTGAATTGGTGCAAAGTGTACAAAAAGACAAATCTAAAAGAAAACCACGAGCTAAGAAAGTAGCTTAACGCATGTTTTTAAAGCCCTGTTAATCAGGGCTTTTAATTAATTGCAGTAAAAATACATTTTGCGCCATTGTCTTGAAGGTTTTTGACTTGAATCCCACCAAGCCAAGTATTTTTTTATAAAGAGCTTCCAGCACGGCTGCCGCATGCACTTTACCTTTAAGGCCAGCTAAAGCTGTTCCATATTTATCCTGTAAATATGGTCAACTGCAAAAAATAGAATCCAGAAAATGCCGGTCGCTGCTATAGTTCTTAACCGCATGAAGCTTTAAAGGCGGAAAAGCAGTAGCGGAGCCACCTAAGATGAACATCGGTGAAACCGATGTTACGATGATGATTGTCCCGTTAGCTTAATCGTTAAAGGTCAACTCGATATCAACAGCTCTGATACTATCGATTCGCAAGAGTAAATATTACCTGATTATAGAACCTCAACTCTTAATTAGTCACAGCAGGTTTACTGCTTAAACCAGTGTAGAATCGCCTGATTGATGACTTCCGGTTTTTCACGATGTAAAAAATGCCCAGCATCTCCAACTAGTTCCCACTGGTAATCAGCAGATTCGTCGAAACAATCGGCTGCTCTAGGCAGCATTTCTTTACGCATGTCTTTTTGTCCGCACAATACTTTAGTTGGTACAGTAATAGTATCGTTCAATCGTTCGAACAAGCCCGACAATCTGGGATCTCGAAACTTAGCCTGGACCGCAGCACGGTAGTAAGCCAGTGTATCTTCTACACCATTCCCCCAAAGCAAAGTTTTGATAATATGATCGACATGTTTTTGGTCGGAAAATTTTGGCGACCATAACTTCCACAGGAAACACAAAAAACGACCTCTTGAGCCACGAATAATAAGCTCGGGCAACCATGGCAATTGAAACAAAAACCAATGAAAAGATCTAAAACAGTGTTTGGGTGAACGTTTAAGGGTCCGATTTATTTCCAAAGTATGTGGCACGGCTAGGATCATGGCCCGAGTGACTTTTTCTGAAAAAGCCCCCATGATCCCATAACTGATGGCTGCACCCCAATCTTGACCAACCAGTAAAACCGGCGCTGAGTCATTTAACTTATCAATCAGTACTGACATATCATTTGCTATCGTAGCTCGGTCGAAAAAACTGCCAGTGGCAACGTGTGTGGGTTGATAACCTCTTAAAAATGGCACAATCACTCGATAACCTGCCGCACTTAAAAATCGAATTTGTTGTTCCCAAGAATAAGCGTTATCGGGGTATCCGTGTAATAACAGCAACATCGGCCCTTCACCGGCTTCCAAATAACAATAGTCGGCATCATTCAAGCGAATACTCTTGTGCTGGGCATAGGTTATGGCTTGATAACCAACATTTTGTTCAACGGTCATATCCATCTCAATATCCTTAAAGAATCACACTTGGTATGCCAATCAACATAAATAATTGGTATCAGTCATTATCCACAAACAAAAGAACTGAACTGAACTGACAACTAATTGACAATTCAGATTAAAAAACAAGCTTAATAGTCTATCTTACACCTTAAACAGACTCCATACACACACAGGAGCGAGCAGTCCTTGATAGCGAGCCAAGATGATACGTATTCTGTGATCATTTATGTCAAACTTTAGATATCCAAGTTGCCATAATAACGGATACTAGCAGTCTTTTAATGGTTTGCTAAAATGTGAAGCGTGGCAAAACCTAGCTAGCTGTTAAAAGTCCTGCTTGAATGGTTTGTGATACGCAACGACAGTAAATAGATAGATACTTCTAACCAGTATGTTCGAAACGTATATTACCGTCACTGTTACATTGGGTGTCTAGTTTAGGTGGGGCATTCGACGGGTGAGAGATTACGGCTTTTTACACGGTAACGCCAAACGCACTTTGCAACGTTTTCAGCTAATGCTCAAAGTCAGATTATCGCCACCGCCCATCCGGAAGCTAACACAAAAGTGTTGACCGCACTGCAACGGTAAACTGCAAATTATTTGCCTTAAACGCGCTCGAAAAGCCACGCAAATATGGCCGATGCAGCTATCGTTAAAGCGAACTAACACAGCAATGGATTGCTCCTAGGCACAGGATGCGCCCACGCTACAGTGAGTCAAAACAACCAAGGAGGTGAAGGTATAAAGAAGACTTAAAAAGAGAAATAAAATAGATGGCTAAGAAGTGATAATGGCGATCTTAGTTAAACTCGTATATAAAAAGGGGAGCCACAACAACGACTTGTTACTCCGCAGCCGCCCTTCGATATATCTACTATATAAGCAGAAAATTTCAACACCGGACTGCGAGCCCCTGGCTTGTCCAACAATAGAATTAAGTCGCGGAAAAAGCTCGCGACCTATCCTTATTTATTATGTGTCGTCTTTACTGTCGCTCTGTACAATCTTATCAGCGCGAAATATGAAGTACACAGTTATGAACGTCCCAGCTATAAGTAGAAAAATTGTCAGAGCAGCAGCGACCATATTTCCTTCGCTTGCAATTACATAATTCGAGCCTAGTTTCTCTAGGTCTGCTCTGATAGTTGTGTAGATCGCACCTAGTTGAAAATAGCGAAAGAACATTGAACAACTAAAAATGAAATACAAAGACACACTCAACCATTTGAGCATCTTCGTGGCTCGATTTCCAACAAAGAAAAACGCGACCAACACAGCAAATGTACCACTGATCCAGAACTCCAATATTACATCCATACGGGATACAAATTCATGAGCAGCTGCGAGTAATTCAGATTCTGTCACTGGATGCTCCTAGACATATAACGGGGCTGTAGAATTTCTATTTTGGTGAAAACCATCATTTTTTCGACCTCCTGTGTAGCTCTTCAAAGCACGAACTCTACTCAAGCAATGCATTTGCTATCCCTTATTTCAGGGAAATAGGGGGTCAAGTTACTTGATTAATAAGACTCTGGGTACCCCTGATTTATTCATACTGGCCAAAACTGAGCGTCTTCGTTTGTATTTTTCATTACGAACACTTTGTTTTACTCATACGTTTATGATGAGTAAATTATGCAGCAGATTGATAGGTAGCATAAGGACGTAGGTTTATTAGTCGCTTACGTTGATTAAAAGTCTATGGGTACCCCTAATTAATTAAAAGTCTTATTAATCAAG
>JAWUXT010000046.1:0-15351 GCA_034111205.1 Paraglaciecola sp.
ACAGATTTAATGATAGACAGCTCGCAAAACGCGATAACCACTACCGAACAAGAGTTCAATATTACCTTAGATGGTTCTGAACAAAGCATTGATGTGGTCGATGATGTTATTTTAAGCTGGCTAGGCAGATATAAAGATCAAGCATTAGAAGAGAGTGCAGTATTCACCATTTGTAATATCTACGGTGCTTATGTCGGTGAGATTTTTCGCAGTAAAGTGGGGGGGAATTGGACTTACGATGAATCCGATCCTAGCGCACCTTATGTAGTATTGAATTATGCAGGCAGTACTTATGCGTTTGCTGGTATTTGTTACCAACGTTTAGTAAATGATAGTCAAATAAGTGTCAGAAGTTATTTCGACCAAGCACTAGCCAACAATATACAGTAAACAAAAAGTCCCAACATTTGACGCCTATGGTTTTACTTTTGGGGATATCGGGATCAATTTTTTCCAGTCCAACAACATCATTTGAGTGTGTTTATCTTTGATTAAAAAGTAAAAAACTAATGAATCAGTTAATAATGTAATGGCAATTAGCCATGAGAATTGCCAATGTTCAATGTTAGCCAGCATGACATGTAAGCATAAATCAGCTAGTACAGAAAAAATTAAAAATGGTTTGATACATGAAAACATCCAACACCTATTAGCATGCCAAATTTTTTCTCTAAATCCTAATAGCAGTAGCGCCAAAAAAGCCGGAAATGCGATGGCGAGGCAAATATACAGATAGCGCTTTTCAGGATAAAACAGTGCTAACAACTGGTCACTGTTTTCTCGAACCGACACTGAACCAATCAATATCATCAGGCTTCTGGATAAAAACGCGATACAAATGTACAAAGCCAAAGCCGGCTTCACTCGACCAGCATCATCGTAATATTTAAGGGGCAATAACAGTTTCATGGTTAAGAAGCTACAAAACCCTAGATGTTGGGTGTGAAAAAAATATCATGCCTTGGGCAATACACTGCGAATTTCAGCTAATACATCATCGGCATCAGAAAGACTGTTGACCGAGCTATACAAATGCATATTGGAGTGAACCTCCACCTTATCTCCGTTACCTACTTTAAAGCTAACATCGATTAGGGCTTTTTGAATTCTTGATAGTAACTCTTTGGCAACCATATCTTCAATATTGACTAAACAAACAATAAATTGATCTGCACCAACACGGCCAACAATGTCTTTTTCTCTGGTTACCTGCTTTAAACATTCAGCGACTTGTTGCAGAGCCAATTCGCCCGCCTTGTAACCATACTCTGCATTGATAGCAGAAAAATTACTCACATCAAATAGCGCCAGTGCGTTTACTTTTTCATCTATAGGTACTTTGACTTTTTTAATTTTAGCGACTACAGAGTGTTCATTAGATAACCCTGTAAGAGGATCAGTGGCTAACTTACGAAGATACCCCCTACCCCAAGTTAAATAGCCCACACCGATTAAACCTAGGGTGGTCATTAACACTAGTAAAATAATCTGCAAACGCTGCTCTTCAGATTCAGCTAAGCTCGTTTCTAGGCCAATAACCTCATTTTGCAGGTTAGCCACGCCCAGAACACGTGCAGAGTTCTGTTGTTTTTTAATCTTATCTAGCGAAATAGAAGAATAGTCATCAAAACTAAGTTTCGCAGCTTCAACATCCCCCAAAAACAAATAAGCTTTCACTAAGAAAGCATTGTAATACAAATGTTTAGACAGGCGTGCTGGCATAGCTGAAGCCGGATCATTTTGTTTTTGTAAAAAATCACTAACACAAATTCTATCTTCATCATGTAAACATAAGGCAGCAACATACCACTCATACAACATCTGCATAGTGGGGTCAGAAATTTGCTCTAGGAAAACCCTCCAACTACGCAAACTCTTGCGCAAAGACTCATAATCGTCGGTGCGATAAGCTTGACGACTTTGGGCAAAGTGATACCAACTATTGGTTAAGGGTGTATTCACTTTTAAGTTGCGCCTACCCAACTCCTCAATCATCAAGTTAGCGTTCTCGTAATCACCACTGCCAGTGTAAGCCGTAATTAAACTGATCAATGGTGCAAGTTGGTTTTTTTCTTCATAAACATTTAAACCAATTTCATAAGCTTTTTCATACTGCTCAGCCGCAAGCGTTCGCTGACCTATATTGCCATACAGCAAGCCAATGTTATTATGAATATGCGCTATGGATTCTAAATCACGGCCCTCAGAATAGGATTTAAGCAAGGCAAACAAACGCCCAAGTTTAACCCCTATATCTTGGTTATCTCCATCACAAACAGTGATAAGCCCTAGTTGCGAGCTCAAATAAACATCACTAAATTTGCCTTTAGCCAGTTGTTCAGACTGGCGATAATAATCACATTTTTCAGGTTTTTCCTGCACATCAAAAATAAAACCTAATTGATAATGCATACTGGCATAACTCTGAGAATTTTCGTCTATCTCAGGATCTAATAGGAGGTTTTCAAGCATGGCTTGCGCTTTATCATTTTTGCCAACACAGATTAACCAATGAGCTTTGAGCACTTTTAACTTGACAAGCTGTTCTGGTAAAACATGGCTCTGCTTTAGATATTCGTCCACTTGCGGCATAAATTCATCATCAGGACAATTATAGGTAGCCACTTGAATATTTTGAATAAAGTCATCGACATTGTCGGCTAAAACACATTGTGAATAGGCCACAACAAAAAAGCCAAACAGTTTGGCTTTAAAAATAGGGCGTAAATGGTTATTTTGCATATATTTCATATCCGCTAACCATAAATGTTACCAGTGTTTTTATCCAGCCAAATTAGTGTGAAACGGATAAAATAAGTGACTTAATTCAAAATAGGCTGAAAATAAATATTATCTGGGTAATAAATAGCTTGTTGAGTTGTCATTAGACACAAGACCCTCATAAGTAGACATTAGGACCTTAAAACACTATAGATTTGCCTCGCCCATTACCTTCTGAAGCAGCATCAATCTTGCCGTCTTGATTTAAGATAACCTGCATATCTCCAAAATGGTGGTTACTCATGATGTAGCCCATTTGTTCTAATTCAGAAATAACAACAGGATCAATTCCGTCATGGTAACGAATTACATCTTTGGGTAATAGTTGATGATGGAACCTAGGTTTATTGACTACATCTTCAGCACTCATAGAAAACTCTAAGGCATTTAAAATAGACAGGTAGACCGAACTTATAATCGTGGTTCCACCAGGTGAACCGGTCACAAAGCTTACTTCACCGTCTTTTAACACCATGCTTGGAGTCATAGAAGATAACATACGCTTTTTCGGTTGAATTTCGTTAGCTTGGCCGCCTACTGCGCCAAATACGTTGGCAACTCCGGGTTTAGAACTAAAGTCATCCATTTCATCGTTTAATAAAAATCCTGCACCCTCGACTACCACGCCACTGCCATACCCAAGATTAATTGTGGTGGTATTCGATACGGCATTGCCCCATTTATCCACAATTGAAAAATGCGTAGTTTGTTCGCTTTCTTTTAGCCCAGGATTTACCGATTCAGTCACGGAAATTGAATCTCTTAATATCGTTTGGCTGCGCATCGCGATATATTCATCACCAATTAAACTTGCAACAGGTACTTCTACAAAGTCAGGATCACCAAGGTATTCAGCTCGATCAGCAAATACACGTTTGCCAATTTCTGCAAGTAAATGCAAATATGCTACAGAGTTGTGGGTGAGTTTCTGTTGATCTCGGGTTATCAAGTCATACATTTTTAGCCATTGTATAATAGCTATACCGCCAGAGCTGGGCGGTGGCGATGTAAGTAATTGATATTCTCGCCAATTAGAACTAATAGGTGTGCGAGACTTAGCTTCATAAGACAATAAATCTTGTTCTGTTATCAAGCCCTTTTCTTTGCGCATAAAATCACTGATGATTTTTGCCGTTTGTCCTTTATAAAATCCGTCTCGTCCCTGATCACGAATACGTTTTAAGGTGTCTGCCAATTCTAATTGTTTAAACAGCTGATCCGCTTTTGCGCCTGCAAAATAGTCTTTGAAGTTAACGTCAAAACCACGTTTTTCTAGTCTAGCAATATACCTTTCAATAGATTGGGCAAGCTTGGGGTGAACCTTAAATCCCTGCTCTGCTAAAACAAAAGCGGGTTGAACTAATTCTTTCCAAGGTAAACTGCCATATTTTTCGTGGGCTAACCACATTCCTGCGACAGTTCCCGGTACCCCGGATGCTAAAATACCGATGACCGACTGATAGGGGATGACGTCACCATTCTCATCCAAATACATATCCCTATGAGAAGACAAAGGTGCTTGTTCGCGATAATCGATAAAATCACTTTTTTTATCTTTGTAAACCAGCATAAAGCCACCTCCGCCAATATTGCCGGCTTCTGGTAGGGTAACGGCTAAAACAAATTGCGCAGCAATGGCAGCATCGACCGCGTTACCGCCTTTTTGTAAAATATCTTTGGCTACATCTGCACTGTAGCTATCAGGCATAGCTACTGCAGCTTGCCTCACTGTGTGTGTAGGTGTAGATAAGAGTTGTGCCTCGTCAACCTGCTCAGTACATGCAAATAGGCACATACTGATAAGCGATAGAAAAACGTGGCCAATAAATTTATTTGGTGTTGTCCCGATAGGCATCATTTTTTCCTTATTGTTTAGATCATTATTAAACTGGCGATAAAATATCCAAGAAATGCCAAGACGCCGCCAAACAGCGCATAAGGCATTTGTGTGCGCACATGGGTCAATAAATCACACCCTGATGCGATAGAAGATACAGCGGTAGTGTCAGAGATAGGTGAACAATGATCACCAAATACACCTCCTCCTAAAATAGCGGCTATTACCAGTGATGGTGGTAATCCTAGTGTTTGAATCAATGGGACCCCAATCGGAATAAGTATTGCAAAAGTCCCCCAAGAAGTGCCGGTGCTAAATGACATCATTCCCCCTGCTAAAAACAATACAGGTACAATCAAACTAATAGGCAGATAATCCCCCACCATACCAGCCACAAAAATCCCCGTTCCGAGTTCCTTTAAACTCGCGCCTAGTGTCAAAGAAAACAATACTATCGTCACTAAAGGTAATATTTCACCCATACCTTTAAAACCCGTATCAACCAATTCTTTATGAGAGAATTGTTTTGAACTTAGTAATAAGATATAGGCTACAAAACAGGCAAACACGGTTGCGTAAAGAACAGATTTGCTACCATCTCCGCTAGCCAAGTCGCCGTTTCCTGTCCACAACATAAAGCCAATCATGGCCAAAATCATACTGGCCAAAGGCAGTAACATAAAACGTGCTTTTGTAGGTTGAACAGCAACTTGCTCCCCGTCCAGCTTGGCTAACTCATGCTCGGCATCTTTCATTGGCCCATGAACTTTGTCGGCCAATATCGTATATAACACTAAAACTAAGGCAATAATCGCATAAAAATTAAGAGGTATAGTCCCCCATAAAATTGATACTGCACTTTGTTCGAATTCATAGTTACTCAACAGAGCTAAAATAAATGCTCCCCATCCATTAAGCAGAATAAGAATACAAATAGGCGCACTGGTACTATCGATAACATAAGCCAACCTAGCGCGGCTCATTTTAAATTTGTCGAATAAACCTCGGGCTAAAATACCGGAGGCCAGTACGCTGAGATTGGATTCAATAAACACAACAGTACCAGTAAACATTGTGAGCAAACCAACCTGCTTTTTACTTTTAGCCACCCCTTTGTTGATCAACAGTTCAACTGTGGCTGTGACTCCACCTGAATAACGCATATAAGCTAGCATGGCCCCAATTAATAGGCTAAATAACAAAATACGACTATTACTCGCCGAAACCACAATTTCAATCACCCGTTCGATTGAACCAATTGTGCCGGTAAATAATACTTCGGTTTTATTTTGATAAGCGAGTAACCACTCAGCAGACAATATCGCTGCAACCAAAGCTAAAATGACTTCTTTGCGCCAAAATACAATAATAATGGCAATAATGGGGGGTAAAATGGAATACCAATGCATACACGAACCTTATTATGATGACACGTTTTTTATTTGGTTAGTTTTGAAAGCCTGATTGTAAACGCTTATAGAGGCAGAGCAGTAGTATACTTAATTTGTTCCATCGCAAAACTCGATGTCACATCAGACAAATCTACACCGTCTACTAATCTCTTATAAAATACATCAAAGGCTTGCATGTCTGCGACTACTACTTTGAGCATATAATCATATTCACCACTCATTCGATAAAATTCAACAATTTGATCAATGTTTGCAGCGTGATCGGCAAACGTCTTTAGCCAAACAGAGTCATGCTTCGCCGCTTTAACTTGCACAAACACTGTCATACCTAAACCAATTTTTTCAGGATTAAGTAAAACGACACGTTTATCAATGATGCCTTGTTTTTCTAGAGACTGAATACGTCGCCAACAAGGTGTGGTGCTCAAACCTATTTGTTCTGCAATGTCGGCCACTGATTGGGTGGCATCTTTTTGCAATAATCTAAGTATTTCACTATCTAATTTATCCATGACTTTTAATATCAATTTATTGAAATTTAATAGAATATTTTTCTACCATAACAAAGTATCAAAGAATTACATGCAATTTTAATTATAGACTAGCCTCTCAAAATTCTTAGCGTATTTGACAATATCACTTTGACTCTTGATAAAACGCCTTCAGTGCAGTCAAGTCAGTTGGCTAAAAAGCAGTCAGTTCTAGCTAAGTACCTAATATTTTCTGCTTCGATGTGTTTGCACGAAATCGTTGCCGTATCGCTTGGCATGTTATCTGGTAAGACTGCATGGACATATATCAAACTAGGACAAGAACCAAAAAAACACGTAAACATTAAAACGGGGATGCAAAAACATATTCAATTTTTCGCTTAGCACTGTCGCTTAAAACCCCTTGCATTCGTCTAAACAAGTCCACTAGCTTAGTACCATTCTTAGTAACAAAGTCTGGATTATTGATAGCAAGATCGGTTGCGTTGGCGGCGGTTAGTTCACATAATTGTTGCAACAACTCTGAGGATATAGCTGATTGTTCAGATGTTATCCGGTCATAAAACATAGGATTATTGGTAAGCCCAAATTGAGCATGAAAAGTATCTCTGTCACAGGCAAAATAGTGGTATATGATATTTTCTACATGAGTTCCAATGACAACTGCCACCTCTGCTCTTTGTGATAACTCAAATATGTTCTGTCTTAAAGCAGAGGTACTATAAGCGGCATGATATAACCCAGCTTGTTGCAATATTTCTGATGCGTTCCACGCCTTCAAAAGACACCTTGTACCTTCAAGGTGGGCAATGACTGAAGCATTTATCTGTTCAAATTCTCCAGCACCAAGCTCTATCAACTGGCGAAATTTTTCATCCATTTTCAATCCTTTATTTTAAGTCAACTAACAAACCAATATTATACTTAATCATATAAGTTTCCAGTGCAAGATCAGTTCTGAAGTCACTTCAACCAGTTTCTGCTATGGATTGGAATTTGCCAAATTGTATATGTTAGGTTTATTTTAGTTAATCATAAAAAAGATGTCGTAATGCTAATATTTAATATTAGTATGAATGTGTACATAACCACTAAGGCCATCAATTTATAAATTTCACCGGTAACAGGATAGACTATAACAACCCTAAATATGGAGTGAGAAATGCTCGGAAATTTGTATTTAAACGGTAACCTAACAGATAGATCTGACTTTGAAAGCAGCTCAAAAAAACTAGCCACTGTATTACAAAAACAAGGCGTGGTGGAAGGCGATACTATTGCTGTATTAATGCGTAATGATGTTAAATACCTAGAAGTTATTCAAGCCTGTCGATACTTAGGCAGCTACTTTGTGCCTCTAAATTGGCATTCGGTTGCGACTGAGATTCAGCATATTATGGAAGACTCTGGGGCAAAAGTACTCATTGCACATAAAGACTTAGTTCACCAGTTTGATGAACAAAAGCTACCCGAAGTATTGATTGCTACCTTCCCTACACCACCAGAAGTTATAAAAAGTTATCACCTCGATGTTAGCGCATGCAGCAGAACAGCTGATACCGCTTTAGAGCTTGAGTTAGCCTTGCAACCAGCCGAAGAAATCGGCACACAACCCAAACCTTTTAGAGGCATGTTCGCTTATACTTCGGGTAGTACCGGCAGACCAAAGGGGATTAAACGTCAGACACTAGACAGCATTACGGATAGATATGCAGTGTACCAAGGGCTGTCTAAATCCTTAATGCAATTAACCGCAAACGACCGATTCTATGTCGCTGCGCCTATTTATCACAGCGCTCCCAATACATTAAGTCTGTGTAGCCTTGCTGCATCAGATGTAGATATTTATATCTCGACTAAGTTTGATCCTGAACACTTTCTAGCCGCCATAGACCAATATAAAATCACTCATATTTATATAGTGCCAACCATGATGATTAGGTTGTTAAAGCTACCAAAATCTGTGCGTGAACAATATGATTTAAGCTCCCTAAAATACGCCCTTTCCACTGGTTCAGCTTGCCCCGCAGATATTAAAACCGGCATGATAGACTGGTTTGGTCCAATATTTTATGAATCATATGGAGCCAGCGAAATTGGATTTATGACCTTAATATCATCCTCTGAGGCGTTACAGAAACCAGGCTCTGTAGGAAAGGTAGTCGCAGGTGGCACCATCAAAATACTGGATGAAAACAAACAAGAATTAGGCCCACACCAATCAGGACTAATTTATGTCGACTTACCTATGTTTGGTAAATTTGATTACACCAATTTTGACGGCGATAGCAGCGAATATACTTATCAAAACTATACTTCGGTAGGTGACATAGGATTTTTAGACAACGATGGCTATTTGTTCATTAATGACCGTCAAAAAGACATGATTATTTCAGGTGGAGCGAACATATTCCCCCTAGAAATAGAGTCGGTATTAATTCAAATGGGTGACATAGTCGACTGTGCTATTTTTGGCGCACCACACCCTGAGTTTGGCGAAATGGTGGTGGCTGCGGTGCAATGTCAACCAACAACTAATATCACACTTGAGCAAATGCATGAATTTTTAGATGGCAAGCTAGCCCGTTTCAAATTTCCTAGAAAACTGGATATACATCATAAACTCCCTAGAGAAGACAGTGGCAAAATATTTAAACAGAAATTACGTAAAGCGTAATTATTGTGAACAGTGCTAACACTGTTCACTGTTTTTCAATCTGTGTCATTCCATCACTCGCTTTTTGTAACTCACTTTCTCGATATCCCTGACTTCAACAGTCAGGGATATCGGTGGCTGTAAAACCTCACTGACCTTAGCCGATACTAATTTTGTGAGGTCTTTTTTCTGTTGATGATCCCTACCCTGTAATATTTTTAAAGTAATGTGAATAAAAGGTGAGTCGGATAAGCCTGTTTGATAATACGTAAATTCAATAGCTCGCGTTTTGATCGAAGACTCTTCGAATAATTCAGATGCAAATACGCTGCCGTGCACCAAACTCACTAACTCTTTAATCGACAGCTTGTTTTCTAAATCTTTAGAATATTCAATAATACAATGGGGCATTACACAGACCTAAATTAAGATAAAACATCAATTAAAATAAGAGCTTAACATCTTGTTGAAGAACATCATCAACTATTGCCTAACATGTGCATCACTTTCAGATCATTTTTAGATTTTAATGGTTTAAAAGTAGTCGCATAAATAATTACTACCTACCCGAGGACAATTACCAAGCGACTTAAATGATTCAAAACTTTTATAATTAGGTGCGCTTATAATGAGGTGCGCTTATAATAAGGTGCGCTGAAAATCAAAATATAAAATAATTAAGCTCGATACAGCAGTCACCATCAGAACATAACCATTAATACCAAAATGATCCTTGTCACGGCGGTTTCGTCTGTGTTTCATGATTAATACCGTTACACTGATAAATACACACAGTGACAACAGAGCTACTAAATACATGGTGAGCGTTTTAGACCACTCTTGACGCCCTTCTATACCCCAAAATGCTTGCACCCCGGAGACAAATTCAGGCCGCGCGTCATGAAACACTAAAAGCGCACCAATAAACACAAACCAACCTAAAACATTGATGAACACCATGCATTGAAAAAATATGTCGTGTTCTCTTGGCAACTTTCTTCTGTTCTTGTGTAGTTTTGATGTTTGAGCTGTGTTTTTCATATACTTAATAATACTAGCTTAATTGTCGATTTTTCTTGAGTCTAGGCGCTACCTGAGTAAGATTACATACCTTGCAAGATTAGCCAAGTAAACTGCATGTTAAAATGCTGTCAATTTGAGTTTGTTTTCGGCCGAATCTAAAGTTTCAAGAGTGTTTTTTGTCTCTGTTTTGTCTCCTTATTATGGCTTCCAGCAAAATTCAGTAGATTTGAGGTTACAGATTGTTCTTTTGCCTATGCTTTGAAAAACAGTTTATATATTAAATGATGACGGGATCAATATCCCAATAATTGGAGAGAAGTAAATGGCGCACGCCCCGGTGGCAGATATTTTTGCCGGTAAATATTCAGTTGGTGACCAAGTTACAGTTAAAGGGTGGGTTCGTACTCGCCGTGATTCAAAAGCAGGTTTATCTTTTATTGCGTTACACGATGGTAGCTGTTTTGATCCTATTCAGGTGATTGCATTGAGCTCCATTGAAAATTACTCTGATATCCAAAAGCTGACTACCAGTTGTTCACTTGTGGTGACCGGCTCATTGAAGGAATCACAGGGTCAAGGTCAATCCTTAGAAATTGAAGCTGCAACAGTTGAAATAATTGGTTGGGTAGAAAATCCAGACACTTATCCTATGGCACCTAAACGCCACAGCCTAGAATATTTACGTGAACATGCACATTTACGTGCACGAACTAACGTAGGCGGCGCAGTTACACGTGTGCGTAACTGTTTATCTCAAGCCATTCATCGTTTTTTCTATGAACAGGGTTATTGCTGGGTAAGTACTCCAATATTGACAGCAAGCGATACCGAAGGCGCGGGTGAGATGTTTAGAGTATCTACTTTAGATATGCAAAATGTCCCTAAGACTGAAGCAGGCGAAGTTGATTACAGCCAAGACTTTTTTGGCAAAGAAACTTTTTTAACCGTATCAGGCCAATTAAATGGTGAAACTTACGCCACTGCCATGTCAAAGATTTATACCTTTGGCCCTACTTTTAGAGCCGAAAACTCCAACACTAGTCGTCATTTGGCCGAGTTTTGGATGATCGAACCTGAAGTCGCCTTTGCTGATTTAGCAGACATAGCCCAGCTATCAGAAGATTTGCTTAAATACGTTTTCAAAGCAGTGCTAGAAGAGCGCCCAGATGATATGGCGTTTTTTGCCGAACGTATTAATAAAGAAGCCATATCCCGTTTAGAAAAAGTCATAGACCAAGATTTTGTGCGTATGGACTACACACAAGCCATTGAAATTTTGCAAAACTGCGGTAAAAAGTTTGAGTTTCCTGTGAGCTGGGGTGTGGATTTGTCCTCAGAGCATGAACGTTACTTAGCGGAAGAACATGTTGGCGCACCTATCATCATGCAAAACTACCCGAAAGACATTAAAGCGTTTTATATGCGCATTAATGAAGATGGCAAAACGGTAGCGGCTATGGACGTATTGGCACCGGGTATTGGTGAAATCATCGGTGGGTCACAACGTGAAGAGCGTCTTGACGTGTTCGACCGTCGTTTAGCAGAAATGAATCTCGACCCAGAAGACTACAGTTGGTATCGCGACTTGCGTAAATACGGCACTGTGCCCCACTCAGGCTTTGGATTAGGTTTTGAACGCTTAGTGGCTTACGTGACAGGTATGCAGAATGTGCGTGACGTGATTGCCTTCCCAAGAACACCGGGTAACGCTAGTTATTAAACATAGTTCGTTGTTATGTTTTGATTGAGCCATGTTTTGATTAAGCCACTTTCTGAGTGGCTTTTTTATGTATCCATATAAACTTCAATCAAGTCATCTGTGCATCACGTGTATTCATTCAAATTAGTTTGCAAACCAAACGCTGAATAATCTGAAGCTTAAAATCAATCCTGCGACAGTCATCAACAAAAAAATGACTGTCAATATTCTGTATCCTAACCTCACAAACCAATATTTTATATTGCTAAAAAAGGTAACCTTCTTATCGGATTTAATAGGAATATTGATAAAGGCATTAAGCATAATAAAGAGTAACAAACTCCAAATGAAACCAGCCAAACTGGGGATCAAGTAAACCTCTTCAATGTAGTATCCAATATTAAATAAAGAAGAGAAGAATAAAGCGAGGCAAGCTAAACCTATAAATACCACCATAGGTCTTAACCAATGGACTTTGGAAGAGATTGACGAGAGTGTTTCAAGCATTGTTACTTAACTCAATGAATTTTAATCAGGTTAGATAGGCAGGCTAATATAAGTTATACCAATCCGTATAACTTATCTCTGTTCTTTTTACTGACAAAAACCTACAAAAAATAATAATCTATTATTTTTTACGTCAGAGCTTAAGCCAATAGTCAATATCTAACGCCATAACCTACACTTACCATACATATCAATTATCCAGATATGTTCATTAATAAAATGTTGCAACATCTTGGTATGCGTTACTGTTGAACCCATACTATATTCTGAAGATAAGATATAAGACAGTTTAAAACATAGACCTGAATAACTAAATAAACCATATCAACAACGCGCCATCTTCTAAATAGCATGCTGAGTTGTTGGTCATTTTTACCTTAATAGGAGCATTAATAACAGTGAACACATCAAAACAACTTTTTACCGAAATAACTTCAGACGCACAACTTAAAGTATCCCTAATTGAACGAGATGTGCCAACCCCTAAATCTCATGAAGTTATTGTTCGCATCGAAGCAGCTCCTATCAATCCATCAGATATGTGGCCGATGTTTGGTCCAGCTAATTTAGCTGAAGCAACTTATGATGCAGACAGTCAAATCATGACTGCGCCTGTGCACAAAGGCATGTTACCGCGCATTAAGTCACGTTTAGATCAAGTGTTACCTATAGGTAATGAAGGTGCCGGTGTGGTAGTTGCAGCTGGCGATCACCCTGCTGCACAAGCATTAATGGGTAAAACAGTAGGTGTATTATCAGGTGCCGTATATAGCGAGTATTGTTGTGTGCCGATGCAAGCATGTATTGTACATAACGAAGGCACCACAGCTAAAGACGCCGCATCATCTTTTGTTAATCCACTCACCGCATTGGGTATGGTCGAGACGATGCGCATGGAAGGACATTCTGGTTTGGTGCATACCGCTGCAGCGTCGGCATTGGGTCAAATGCTGAATAAAATCTGCCTTGCTGAAGACGTACCTTTAGTTAATGTTGTGCGTAACCAACAACAGACCGATATCTTAAAAGAGATTGGTGCTAAATATATCTGCGATTCTTCAAGTCCAAGCTTTAAAGCTGATTTATATAAAGCAATTGAAGAAACAGGTGCCACCCTTGCCTTTGATGCTATTGGTGGCGGCGATCTAGTCAGCGATATTTTGACTGCAATGGAAGCAGTGGGCAGTAAAGATGCGGTGGGTTTTAATACCTACGGCTCAGAAGCAAACAAACAAGTGTATATCTATGGTGGTTTAGACTTTTCGCCCACTGTGCTTAACCGTGCTTATGGCATGACATGGGGCATAGGCGGATGGTTGTTGATGCGCTTCTTGGGTAAGTTAGCCCCCGCTCAAGTCGGTGAGTTACACAAAAAAGTAGCAAACGAAATAAATACTACCTTTGCTTCTTCTTTTACCGAAGAGCTAAGCCTGGAAGAGGCTATACAGCCGCAAACGGTGCTCAAATACAACGCTAAAAAGACCGGTGAAAAATACTTAATTAACCCGTCAAAAGCTTAAAACAATAAAGGGCGCATCTAGCGCCCTTTTTATTAGACAGGTAACTTAATTACCAAATACGTACACGGTCTTCAGGTGCTAAGTAAAGCGCATCTTCAGGTTGAACGTTAAAGGCTTCATACCAAGCATCATGATTACGCGGCGCCAATGCACGGTAACGACCCGGAGCATGAGTCCCCCCTTTTAATTGTGACAACATACTTTGCTCAGTGCGTTTTTCACGCCATACCTGAGCCCAAGCTAAGAAGAAACGTTGGTCACCTGTGACACCATCAATTACTGGTGCTTCTTTACCATTCAAGCTGAGTTTGTAGGCGTGATAAGCCATAGCAAGTCCACCCACATCACCAATGTTTTCACCCAGGCTGTTGCGGCCATTGACAAAATTACCTTCGATGGGCTCATAAGCACTGTACTGTGATGCTAGTGCATCGGCTTTAATTTCAAATGCTGCTCGGTCTTGGTCGGTCCACCAATTTTGTTGAATACCATTGGCATCAGACTTAGAGCCTTGATCATCAAAACCATGACCCATTTCGTGGCCAATGACGGCACCTATACCACCATAGTTTACAGCTGGGTCGGCGTTAGGATCAAAGAATGGAGGCTGTAAAATGGCAGCTGGAAACACAATTTCGTTAAACGAGCTATTGTAATAAGCATTCACTCGTTGTGGAGCCATTCCCCAGCGGTTACGATCGGTCTTTTCGAGCTCTTTGGCTGTACTGTCTTCTCGGAAAAACTCACGCAAACGCACCACATTACCTAATAGGTCGTCAGCTTTTATTTCTAAGCCATCAAAGCTTTGCCATTCATCTGGATAACCAATTTTAGGCACAAAAGCCGCAAGCTTGGCTTGAGCATTCACCTTAGTGTCGGCTCCCATCCAGTCTAAACCTTCTATACGTTCACCAAGGGCTTGACGTAAATTTTTAACTAAGTCAGCCATTTGTGCTTTTGAACTAGCAGGAAAATGTTTTTCTACATAGGTTTTACCTATAGCAAAACCAAGTGACTCAGTACCGGACATAGCAGAGATAGCACGCTTCCAACGTGGACGCGGCTCTTGCTGACCATTTAAAGTTTTTCCGAAAAACTCGAAGTTAGCAGTAAAAACATCATCAGACAAAAGTGACGCATGATTAGAAACAGTATGGTAAATCAAATAATCTTTCCATACTCCAAGGGGCTGCTCACTTACCACTTTAATGACGTCTTTGACAGGCTGTGGTTGGGATATATTTAGGTGAGGTATTTTATAACCCGTCTCGGCAAAATAAGTATCCCAATCAAACCCTGGATAAGTGTCAGTTAAGTTTTCACGCTCTATTTGATTAAGTGAAAGGTCACGATCGCGACGTTTTTCACGAGGCCATTGCACTTCAGCAATTTTAGTTTCTAGTGCGAGTATTTGCTGAGCCTTTT
>JAWUXT010000047.1:0-7927 GCA_034111205.1 Paraglaciecola sp.
AAACAGTCAACTTACCGCCTACATTCCTGTGATATTTCTAGCTGATAAGCCAAGTCTTGACGAAGAAGAGGAATGTTTAGCTGTAGGCGCGGCAGACTATATTAATAGATGCACACGGCCTAATATTTTGATGTCTCGAGTCACTGATTCGAAAGGGGCTAAGCAGGTGGCACAAGAGTTAATCCAAAATGTGCAAAACATAAGTATTACGGCTGCTAAAAACGCTTCGTACCCATTTGTGACTATAAGTGTCGGTATTTCTGCCTTTAGCCCAACCCAGAGTAAAAATGCCGTGACAACTCCTATAGATTTGATCAACAAGGCCGACATCAATTTGTATAAAGCTAAGCAAGCGGGTCGCAATAAGTATTCCGCAACTACATAGTGGTTAGGCGCATAGATTTAAGCAAATATTTTTAAATATAACTAAGTAAGATAAAAACACTTATCAGCAGTAAAATAGGAGGCTGAAATAGTTTTAGGATTAAAAATCCGATGATAACTATACCCAAGTCATTATAACTGTGAACTGCACCAGTAAACACAGGATCGTAGAGTGAAAAACAAAGAAAACCGACTACTGCAGCGTTGATACCTGTAGATGCCCCAACCAATGTTGGGTGTTGGATTCGAGCTTGCCAGCTATGATTGATGGCTAAAATCAATAAGAATCCGGGTAAGAAAATAGCCAGTGTTGCTATAATAGCTCCGCTGAATGGCTCGCTTTCTAACCATTGTGCACCCATAAATGTTGCCATAGTGAACATTGGTCCAGGTACTCCCTGAGCAGCTGCATAGCCAAAAAGGAACTGCTGTTCTGTCAGTGTATCAGCAACACTCGTTTGCAAAAGTGGCAAAACTACATGTCCGCCACCGAAAACTAAACTTCCGTTTTTATAAAATGTCGCGAACACACCTACAACAGAATCATATTGACTGAATCCTAGGCTGAGTACAAATATGCTGATAAATAGCAACATGGGTGGCCAAGACACTTTTTTTAGTGGCTGGAATATATTAACTCGTTCGGTTGGACTTTTATTACTGACTATGCCTATTAACATCGCTATAAGTAACACAAATATTTGTGTATAGAATGATTGATAGATAACGAGCAATAACACGCTGAGGAGCATTATTAAGACAGACAAGCGGCTGTTGCAAAAACTTCTAAACATTGTGATTACTGCATCTAGCACAACAACAACAGCTAATAATTTTAGACCGCTGCTGACTGAAAGTAGCCAGCTTGATGGCTTATCCAGATCCACCGACACTGCGAGCCAATACATCAATAAAAATGACGGCAGGGTAAAGCCAACAAAAGCCGCAACACCTCCGGCTAGTCCTCCTTTATGTAAACCTATGGCAAATCCAACTTGGCTGGAGCCAGGACCAGGCAAAATTTGACTTAAAGATATTAATTTGGCGTAGGTATCGTTAGACAACCATTCCAGTTTTTGCACAAAAGTGCGTTGAAAATATCCAAGGTGTGCTGCAGGGCCACCAAAACTGACACAACCTAACAACAGAAATTGCCAAAATATCTCCCAGCTTTTTTTCATGGTTCACTTTATCTCAATTAGGTTTTCGTTTGCATTTACGAAATGCTTACAGCACACTCCACGCCATATTAAGCTCTGTCAAAGCTAGGTCAAATAGTTGAACGATAAATCAGTAAAAGCAGGTGTTATCTTTGCACTAGCCGCTTATACAATGTGGGGTATCGCGCCCATGTATTTTAAATTATTAACTAGTGTTCCTGCCCTTGAAATTGTTATGCACCGAATAGTGTGGTCTGTGGTGGTGCTATGTTTACTGTTAGCTGTTCGAAAAAAGTTTAGCCAAGTGTTTAAAGCCATCCGTGATCCAAAAGTCATAGCAACCTTGTCAATCAGTGGATTATTGTTAGCGGTAAATTGGCTAATCTTTATCTGGGCCGTGAATAACGATCAAATGCTCGATGCTAGTTTAGGTTACTTTATCAACCCTCTGTTCAATGTGTTACTAGCGCGTTTCTTCTTGCAAGAAAGCTTAACTAGGTTGCAGCTATTGGCTGTTTTTGTCGCATTAGCAGGCGTCGCTTTTCTAGTATTTTCATATGGTCAGCTCCCATGGGTCGCCCTAGTTTTAGCCACTAGCTTCAGTATTTATGGTTTATTACGCAAAAAAGTGACTGTGGACTCTATGCCCGGCTTATTGATTGAAAGTTGTATAATGTTGCCCTTTGCTTTGTTGTATTGGTTTTTCATGGATACATCAAGCGGAAACATGTTATTAAATAGTCTTAACCTAAATATAACGTTGTTGCTGGCCGGCGTGGTGACTACCGCTCCATTACTGTGTTTTACTGCTGCAGCTAGACGTATCCGTTATACCACATTAGGTTTTTTCCAATACATAGGTCCAAGTCTAATGTTCTTGCTAGCAGTCATGATCTATCAAGAACCGTTAGATACAACAAGGGTGGTTACTTTTGTATGTGTGTGGTCAGGGTTATTGATATATGTTTACGATTCATTGCGAGTCTACCAAAATTCGAAACGGATTATTCAGAACTAAATTTAGGGTTAGGTACGAGCGCTTGCAAAGAACAGTTTAATCATCAACTACCTGATTTCTACCATTATTTTTTGCGATATACAGATGCTGATCTGCCAAACGTATCATAGCGTTTATACCACCTTTGCTTTTATGGGTTAGGCCTATACTAACGGTGCAAGATAGGCTTTGTTTTTCAAAAATCAGTACTTTATTCGCAATTGCCTTTCGGAAACCTTCCATTATTTGTAATACTTTTTCGGCTGCGGTATTCGAAAAATACACGCAAAACTCTTCTCCCCCAAATCGAGCAGCAGTGTAATCTGTAAAATATTCAGCCACTAACTTAGCCAGTTCTTTCAAGGTGTAATCACCACAATCATGTCCATAAGTATCATTCACTTTTTTGAAGTGGTCGATATCGATAATCGCTAGACTTTGTGATTTAGGGGTGACTTTTAGATTTGCAGCGACTCGCGTAAAAAAGTGCCGCCTGTTAGGTAAACCGGTTAAATAATCAGAGTTAGATACACGCCTAATAGTTGCAATATTTTCTAAGCGTTCAACATTTTGCATAATACGACAGAAAAATTCTTCGTGGCAATAGGGTTTGTGCAAATAATCAGTTGCGCCACTTTTAATGAATCTGGCAGATAAGCCACTGGTGGTATCTGATGATATACCAATAATGCCCAGGTCTTCTTTGGAATAGGTTTTACGCAGCTCAGAAATCATCTGGATACCAGACATAACTGGAATATTCTCATCAATAATCGCCAGCTTAATATTTGAATGGCTGCGCAAAGATTCCATGCCTTGTTCAGCATTTGCCGCTTCAAAGGTAATGAAATTATGTCGTCTAAGTAGAGCGGTCATAGATTGTCTACTGACCCTAGAATCATCAACTACTAACACCCCTACTTTCTTATTCTTATCCAATCGACTTAGTAAACGTGTCAGGTATTCATAGACCTGTGCATTTTCTTTAGGAATGTAATCCACCACACTTTTATTAAGAATAGTAGTTCTGGTGGACTCATCTAGGCTGCCAGTTATCACTATCGTGGGTAAAAAAGATTCAATAGCAAAGTCGATCGCTTCACCATTTGGCGCGTCGGGTAAATTAAAGTCGACTACAGCACAGAGGTATTCTTCAGGTGCGGAACTAGAAAAAATATGTTTGGCTTCTACTAAACTAGTGGTGCAAATAGGCCACAACTTAGCCTTGGTTATAAGACTTCGCATCAGGTTCATACTGGTTTTGCTGTCTTCGACTATTAATACTTTGCGTTGCATGGGTTAAAATCTAGTAGAAAAATTTAATTTAGCAGATTAATCCTTTTCTGGCTTTGGAAAATTAAACTTTTGTTAATTTCGCAAATGACATGACCAACCATTTACTCCCAAACTCATCGAAGTTAATTTGTACTCTTGCATGTTCGCCACTGCCCTCATAATTCAATACAGTGCCTTCGGCAAATTTAGGATGGGACACTCTCTCCCCTAGTTGAAAACCTGTTGATTCGAAAGCGGTATGACCCGTAACTGGAGTAAATCTATTTTGAACCGGTCGAGATATAGTGGTCCGCAAACGAACTTCTTCGATACAATCGGCAGGGATCTCTTTGATGAAACGCGACGGGGTGTGATACTTGTCCTGACCATATACCCTTCTGTTTTCGGCGTAAGTAATATATAACTTTTGCATAGCCCGTGTCATGCCTACATAGCAAAGGCGGCGTTCTTCTTCAATTTTACCAGGCTCTTCGTTACTCATCTGGCTTGGGAACATGCCTTCTTCAACACCAGCCATAAAAACCAGTGGAAACTCAAGTCCTTTTGCAGTGTGAATAGTCATCATTTGAACGGCGTCTTGATGTTTATCTGCTTGGTTATCTCCAGCCTCAAGAGACGCATGCGCTAAAAAAGCAGACATAGGTGCCATGTTATCCGCTTCTTCTGGCACCACAAATTGTTTACAGGCGGTGACCAGTTCTTCTAAGTTTTCAATCCTAGCTTGAGCTTTTTCGCCTTTTTCTGCTTTGTACATGGCGAATAAGCCGGAATGTTTAATAACGTAGTCTGCATGTTGCTCTAAAGGAAGTGCTGCAGTGTCCTGAGTGAGTTGTGTAATTAATTTTGTGAAAGAGCTGAGGGCATTAGATGCGCGGCCAGTTAAGCGGTTTTCAGCGAGTATTCTGGTACTGGCATCCCACATGGATAGCTCAGAATCGCGAGCAAGCTCGCGAATTTGTGATAGGGTTTTATCACCAAGGCCACGAGTGGGTGTGTTCACTATTCGTTCAAAGGCAGCGTCATCAATCGTCTGATTAATTAAACGTAAATAACCAAGGGCATCACGAATTTCCTGACGTTCAAAGAATCGTAAGCCACCATATATCCGGTATGCGATAGACTCTTGCAACAATGCTTCTTCTAGAACACGTGATTGTGCATTATTGCGATATAAAATGGCACAATCAGATAAGGCATTACCGTTGTCTCGCCATTCTTTTATGCGTGCAATGTTAAAACGAGCTTCATCTAACTCATTAAACCCCGCATACAAAGAAATGAGTTCTCCCGGGCTATCTTCGGTCCATAATTTTTTGCCTAATCGGCCTTGGTTATTATCAATTACAGCATTGGCCGCTTTTAATATATTGCCAGTAGAGCGATAATTTTGCTCCAGCCGTATAGTTTTCGCACCTTTAAAGTCTCGTAAAAAATGTTGGATGTTTTCTACATTTGCGCCACGCCAACCATAAATTGATTGATCATCGTCGCCAACAATAATCATATTGTTACTGGGGGCGGCAAGTATCCGTAACCAAGCATATTGAATGTTATTGGTATCTTGAAACTCGTCCACCAGAATCGCTCTAAAGCGTTTTTGATAGTGTTCTAATACTGAAGGATTGTTTAACCACAGCTCGTGGGCTCTGAGTAACAATTCAGCAAAATCAACTAATCCAGCCCGATCGCATGTCTGTTGGTAAGTCTGATAAATTTCACGCATTTTTTGTTGCGTGGCATCACCATGGGTTTCGATATGCTGAGGGCGTAACCCTTCGTCTTTATTGCCGTTGATATACCACTGTACGTGTTTGGGAGCCCAGTGTTTTTCGTCTAGGTTAAGACTTTTAAGTACGCGCCTAACCAATCGATATTGATCATCTGAGTCTAAAATAGTGAAGTTTTGAGGTAGTCCAACATCTGCATGATGAGCACGTAGCAGACGATGCGCGATACCATGAAAGGTACCAATCCACATGCTATTTAGCGCGCTGCCTTGCAATTGCTCTATGCGGCCGCGCATTTCTTTGGCAGCTTTATTGGTAAACGTTACTGCTAAAATACCATATGGGGCAATGCCCTCAACTTCCATTAACCATGCAATACGATGCACCAAAACTCGAGTTTTCCCGCTGCCTGCACCCGCTAAGATAAGCATGTCAGATGCAGGAGCGGCCACTGCATCACGTTGTTTGTCGTTTAACTGGTCAAGAAGTCGAGATACATCCATTACACAAAAAATATATTAGAAAAATATATTTCTAGTATATCAGCAACACTGTATTTAAATACACTAAACTCAGCCCTATATATAAGAGTAATTGCTTAAATTGAATAGCAGAGAGAATATGAGTATTGAATTCTGGCAACAGTTAAAAGACGAAGCAGAGCAACTTGTTAATAACGAGCCTTTGCTGGCAAGCTATGTGCACACCTGTATTTTGGCTCATCGTAACTTCGAAACAGCGTTAAGTTTTATTTTATCCAACAAACTAGCTGATGATGTGATGAATGCATTATCTGTAAGAGAAATGTTTGAACAGAGTTACTTAATACATCCTGAGATCGTTGACGCGGCAATTCGTGACATTCAAGCTGTGTTTAAACGGGATCCTGCGGTGCACTCATTTCTTACCGTATTACTTAACTTTAAGGGATTTCAAGCCATTCAAGTGCACAGGTTAGCGCATCAACTGTGGATGGCGGGTAGAAAGGATCTAGCTTTGTTTATACAAAGTCGAAACTCAGAAGCTTTTTCAGTGGATATTCACCCTGCGGCAAAAATTGGTCAAGGCGTGATGTTCGATCATGCCACTGGCATTGTGGTGGGTGAAACCGCGGTGATTGATAATAATGTGTCTATTATGCAATCTGTCACGCTTGGCGGTACTGGAAATGAAGCCGGTGATCGCCATCCAAAAATTCGCGAAGGAGTCATGATAGGTGCTGGTGCTAAAATTTTAGGTAATATCGTTATAGGTGAGGGGGCCAAAGTAGGCGCTGGTAGTGTGGTGTTAGATGATGTGCCAGCGCATGTCACAGTGGCCGGTATCCCGGCTAAAATTGTTGGTAAGCCTAGTTGTCAGAAACCTTGCGAAACTATGCGACAAAATATTTTAGAAGATTAAACCTTTATCACTTTTAAAATGACGGATATTTTTCAGATAAGCACTAATAACTGAGTTAAATTACTCAGTTGAACATGAGGTAAAACTTGAGCTTTTTCACTGCGCATCTGCATACATCTATCCTCAGCATACCAAGCTGTTTGATATCCCGCTCTAAGTGCACCATATATGTCTTTTGGCAAATTATCACCTACATGTAAGATGTTTTCGTGTGGAATTTTTAGGTGTGTTTGTGCTGCATCAAACATGGCTTTGTGTGGCTTCATTGGCAACTCCATACTAGCTTTAAAGCAGGCGCTGAAATACTTTTCAAGTCCAATCTGTTTAAGGTTAACGTTGCCATTAGTCAGGGCTATCAATGGTAAGTCATTCGATAGTGTTTCTAATAAAGAATGAATGTTTCTGTTTAAAGTAAAATTGCTTCTTTGAAAATAGAAATGTTCGAAACACTCTGTGGTAGCTGTCTTTAGCTCGTTACCGGATAAACCTAACGCCATAAAACCAGACTCAAGAGATAATCGACGTAATTCACCCATGTCATTTTTTAATAATGGGTTAGCTAAAAGATGTGTCTTTTGTCGAGCGCGCCAGAAATTTTTGGCCAACTGTTTAGTTGCAGGATAATGGTTATGCATAAATTCAAGTAAAGAACGCTCGGCGTTGATGATGACACTTGTGTTTTCATATAAGGTGTCATCCAAGTCGAATGTAATGGCTTGAATTGGTTTAAGTTTTTTATAATAAATCATTTAGGACTATTTATTCTTTTTAAGTGTTCTAATTATTTAGATTTTTTGGCTCTAGGGTGAGCACCATCATATACGTGGGCGAGATGCTGAAAGTTCAGGTGTGTATATACTTGGGTTGTAGATAAATTAGCATGGCCCAATAGCTCTTGCACCCCCCTTAAATCTGAGCTTGATTCTAGAACATGAGTGGCAAAACTGTGTCGAAGTTTATGT
>JAWUXT010000048.1:0-23742 GCA_034111205.1 Paraglaciecola sp.
ATATCACCTAATACACTTTCAACCACATGCGTAAATTCAACAACACTGTCTAATCCAAAGAGTCCTGCGGCACCTTTAATAGTATGAAAGGTCCGAAATAAATCATTAACCCCTTCTGCTGTTTCCGCTTTATTACTTAAATCATCTAAGCCCAGTAAGGCTTTCTCAGCAACCAGTAGTAAATCTTCTGCCTCATCTGAGAATACTTGTAATCCTTCATCGGTCATACGTTATCTCCCAGATTAAATAGACTATTAATACTATAACTTTTGAATAATTTAGTGACCACGTCACTCACTGCAGAAATCTTGAGCTCCTTGCTTTTTGAAATAAGCTCACGCCTTAGCGCTAATATCAATTGAATACCCGCGGTATCAATTTCTTCAACGCCCCTCAAATCAAGCTCAAATTTTTGATAAAGTTCAATTTCGTGACTTATGGCGCTTTTAATCTCATTAATCGAATAAATGGTCATATCGTCTTCAATAGTCAACTTACATAACCCTTCAACATTGCTGTCTTGACTTATTTTAAGCGTCATCTGTTTTCCTATTTATCTTTTTATTAAATTAATAAAGCGTGTCATGTTTAATGGAACTTTCATGAGATTAATTTCGATACAACATCTAATAATTTAGGTGGCTGAAAAGGTTTGACAATCCACGCTTTTGCACCCGCAGTTTTACCTTCTTGCATCATTGTTTGGCCGGCTTCAGTGGTTAACATGCATATAGGTGTGAATTTATATTCTGGTCGCTTTTTAACCTCTTTGACGAAGGTAATGCCATCCATAATAGGCATATTGACATCACTTACGATTAGATGAACCTTGTTTCCAGTTAGCTTATCTAAAGCGTTTTGGCCATCACAAGCTTCGATAACATCATAGCCGGCTCCTCGTAATGCAATTCCGACAACGCTTCGTACTGAAGCTGAATCATCGACAATCAGTATGGTTTTTGACATGTTTTATTTATCCTCTAAAAAAATACAACTTCGCTATCGTTAGACGTTTCTTCATCAATGTCATAAGCGACTTCATGTGAAAATTTACGATGAAATTCACGTTCACTTGTAGTGGTATAGTTAGCCGACATTTGCTCTAAAAAATTTTGAATATTAAGATTTTCGTGATTTGGAATATCCTCAGTTAACTGTGATAGATTTCCTTTTACATGACCCAAAATTTGTGAGACTCGGTCTTGAAACTGAAGGGACACCAACGTATCTTCTATTTTCTTGCGAACACCTGAAGATAATTCTTCCAGGTTTTGAGCATGATTATCACGGGCCGCTTTGGTCTCATTATATTGCGCAATAACGGTTTTAATATTTTCATTGGCAGTAATAGTCAGTTTATTTCCGCTTTCACTATCAATACTAAAGCTCTCTTTTATATGATTAAACTGAGCATTAACATCACTCACAGTAGTAATAATATTAGCGGCTATTTGGCCTGAACGATTGGCTAGGCTGCGCACTTCATCAGCAACTACAGCAAACCCGCGACCACTTTCACCTGCCCTCGCGGCTTCAATAGCAGCGTTTAGCGATAAAAGATTGGTTTGAGAGGCTATGCCGCCTACATCACGGGCCATGTTTTCCAAACTTTCAGTAAAACTAGCAAGCTCGAAAATTTGCTCTTGGGATTTAACTCTCACATCGAGTAGATGAGATAATGTTTGGGAAACAGTATCTAATCGTTCTTGTATTTGCGCAGAGGATAGTGCATCGACATCATCGCGCTTATTCACTATATTATTTATATCATTAACCATACCAACAAATCGTTCAGCGAGTTCATTCATTTCGGTCGTGGATATTTCAATACAATTACCGATTTGGTGGGACAAGATTGGCAAACAATCTTTACCCATAGACTCAAATGAGTTAATTGAACCTTTAAGTTTTTGCAGATCATTTTCTAATTCAGATGTAACTAATCTGAGCGCTTCATTATTTTTACTGGTTGCAGCGAGCATTTTTTTCTGCAGATAACCAAAATAAAATTCGGCAATTACCAAACTAAAGGCAACTGCCAAAACAATTAAAGAGTCACTAAAGGCCACTATTGTTAGAGCTATTAAACTTACTATCCCTGAAGGCAGTACAGCACTTACACCGCTCATTTTTTGCATATTTCTACCTTATCTGGCTTTTTACGCTAAACAACGAAACTACGTAATCAATAAGCAACTAATCATAAATGCGACTTAAAGTATTATTAAGGTGTCATATGAATGCCACATAAGTGTCATATGATCACACTTTCAATTTCCGAAGACTCTATCATAAAGATCTCGTTGTAGATACTAAGTGATTAAAATTACTCTTCAATTTATATCTAAATAGGTGTTCTTGAACCAATTATGTGGCCAACAAAACTACCCGGCGTTATCCTTCTGTTAAATATTCCTTTATCTTTTAAGCGCATAATAGCTGTGTTACCGAATCTAACTGCCCCAAATAAATGGATGCTCCAATTCCAGATCAAGAACCTTTTTTATTGTTCCAATAAAAACTTGCGTTTATTTGTGACAAATACGTATCTTCCCCTCAATCTGTAGTCATTTTTATTTAGCAACCAAAGCAAGGTAAAAATATTATAAATAAAAATACCCAATGGATTTCAACGAGAAGCCGTTCACCAATTGGATAAAAAGGCAACAATTTATGGTACATTGTCTTGGACGTACTGCACAAAAATCTCTGATATGAATAGCTCACTGTCAAATAAAAGATTATCAACAGTTGCTAAAGAAGAGCCAAACGTGAGGAAGATTTTAAGTACGCTTCTGTGTTTCCCATCTTAAAACAGGCTTCCATAAAGAAGATTTCTTTATGGAAGTCTCATGCAACGCTCACAACGAGATGACACATTAGAGTTTAAATTAAGTGTTTTTGAGCTATGAGAAAATGGCGAATTTACCCACAAACAAGCTAAAATTATTGGGTAAGCGAATTGATAAGCATCTACAAAGAGATGCAGCCACATTTGAGTTTAGATATGAAAACACCTAACAAAGTACATATAATAAAAAGCCAGCGAAAATCGCTGGCTTAAAAAATCGTCAATTTATTCTAAGACGGGACACGTAGGATGTTCAATATCCGCAAATCAGTAAATCATTGGGATAATTTCAACACCCTATTCAATTACCCTGATGACGTACACAAAATGATTTACACCACCAATGCGTTAGAGTCGAACAACAGTATTATTCTAAAGACGCTGAAAGGGTAAGGGCTTCCCGAACGAGGGTTCAGCCAAGAAAATGGTTTATGCTGCCATCATGGTTGTGTCTAAAAAGTGGACCATCCCGATCAGAAACTTAGGTCAGGTAATGATTCAATTTATGATTGAATTCACGTATAGACTTGGTGTACAGATTTAACTAACGCCAGTGACACCGGATCTATCACATCCTATGGATATATAGGGTTAACCATTACCTATATTCACCTTTCGCTTTTCTTTGAAGCTTTTAGTTTCGCCAGCCAACCTTTCAGCCAACCAAAGTTTGATAATAGATTGCCTAGTAACGCCAACCCGATTAGCTTCCTTGTCAAGAGATTCCAGCATCCATCCAGGAAAGTCAACAATCACTCGTTTTTGTTTCTGCGGGTTACGCGTCCCAGTTGATGAAACTTGATTAACACCGTCAGCATTGGATTCATTTTTTAATTTAGATTCTTCCACATTAATAACCTCTTTTGCTGTCAACCATATTACCCGTATAACTCTAATTTTACCGTAAAGGTTGCTAACCCAGCGTAAATCAGAAAAGTGTAGGCAATACCACTTAACACTTTTATTTTAAGGTTAATTATATCAACTATGAGTATTCAACCTTAAAATTCAATTTTACATAGTTATACTAGCGTGTAAATAGAAGTCGGCTATATGATATTCAATTAATACCAAAAGGAAAAACACTAGATTTTCATATAACAGCCTTTCATGTTTGAAATCTATTAAGGGAGAGAGGGTTGTTACAAAGGTCTTTATCTCAGTAGAAAATAAGTAACACTCGTGAGAATGTCAATACTCGCTTGTATTCACTGTGAAACAAAGTCAACTAATTGGGTTACGGTGGAAAGTCTTTGAGCAACGATGACATGACTCCCATGCTTAGCTCACACTCTTTAGCTAACGGCATGTTGGCAGCCTATAATTTAGCCAAAAATTCCTGACCATTAACATTGCTTCTTTTAGCCATGAATTTTGCCGTTTTTTCCGCATGGTTGATCAAAGCAAAACTAACAGGGTCAAAACCATTACAGACTAAGCCGTTAGCAATTTGTTTTATACCTATGCCGCTATCACGTATTGCTATATTAACCTTAATGACCCTATCACTTTTTATCGCTTCGCATACTTTGACTAATTTACTTTCAGTGACTGGGTCAATATAGTTTGCTTGTGCGTTGCCAGCTAAAAGGATGCCTGCGGTTAGGATAGTGCTAATAATTACTTTTTTCATAATAAGTCTCTCTATGTTTGTTATGATTAATTTTAAGTACACCCATAGAATAGAGTGAATGTTCATATTGGAGGGACAAAACGGGTTAATCACGGTGAAACGAGATGAAACGTTCAAACAGGTAAATACAGCGATAATCGAGCGCTTATCCGCTAAATTTCGTCGTATTTTGTGAGGTTTTGTTACATTTACCTATCTGAGGTAGATGGACTTAATAAAGCTGCACTAATAATTTATCACTCATAACATGAATGTAATCTTTATAAAGGAGACGAATGTTTATCCTTGAAGTCTCAGTTTAGCTATCTTAACCAGTTTGATAGCACTGCTTTATGGGAGTTATTTTTTATTGGAGTATCAGGAACGGAGCAATCCTATTTAAGGGCAATAGTAAGTGGGTTTTATGGTTTTTCTATGCAAAGCATCTCAATCATCAAGATAAAATCTGAGCACACAAGTCTTTAGCGGGCATCACCACCGCATATTTGGCATGCATATCATGAAGACTGGCCTGATGAGCACTTAAATTTCTATCGCCACATGCTTCAGGCACCACAAAAACAGGGTAGTTATGTTGCAGCCCATCCACCACAGTTGCCCGAACGCAGCCACTCGTTGTTAAACCCACAACCACTATTGAGTCCACTGTATTTTTTTCTAACTCTGTTACTAACCGCGTTTTAAAAAAGGCACTTGGCCATTGCTTTTCAATGATCAGTTCATCTGGCTTTTTATTGATTTTACTGTTGATTTTTACCCACTCACTAGACGCTTGCAGGATATTTAAATCAGGTAATCGTCGACGAAACACACTAGCAGCGGTCCCGTCGTGATATACCACCGAAGTATAATATACGGGCAATTTTTTAGCTCTGAAAGCATCTAACAACCCGTTTATCTGTGAGATTTGACTGTCAAAATATCCCCCAAGAGGGCTAGCGGGATCGCTAAAGCCATTAGACAAATCAACCACAATAAGTGCTGGGCAAACGCCCAGACTTAATGTGCCAATAGCTAAATCACGATCCTGTGGTGTTTTTGACATAGTCTATTTATCTCACTTCATAGCTCGTGACTTCACAAAACGAGGCGTTTCTGGTGCAGGCAAACCCGTTTCTTCAAGGCATCTAGCTTTTATTTCTTCAATAGTGCCACCAAAATCAAATAACTGTGTTGCACCGCGCTTCTCAGTTAAGGCTGCTCGTAATGTAATAGTTTGTTGCTGATCAACCACAGCATCAACTATCACCACGCCATAACGTTTTGCGCCTTCAATAGACACTAGACCACGATTTACATCGTCAAGTACACTATCGCAATCGCGCAAGAATGGGTCTCCCCAGCCACCGCCACCCCATGTATTGAAGTACAACAGGTCACCTGTTTTCACTTCAACACCATCACATTTAGCTGGCAAGATTTGTTGTGTACCATCTGCACGCTTTAATATTTTAGTGGACCTTTGTCCTGGTGTACCACCGTTTACACCCCAAGGGTAAGTCAACCATCTTTCATCATGAATGGCGATACTGCCATCGTTAAGAAAACGATAAGCTACCGATAATCCATTACCACCACGATGCTTACCCGCGCCACCAGAGTCAGTAATAGTCTCGTATTTTTCTACCCTTAATGGGAAGTAGGCTTCGATAAATTCGTTGGGAACATTCGTAAATCCTGGCCACAAAGAGTGCCCATCCGGTCCATCACCTACTGGGCGACCTGGTATGCCACCAAAACCAATTTGAAACAATTGGAACCATTCGTCTTTGTCATCATAACCTGAATAAAACAAGTGAGGTGAATCAGAAAATCCAGCCGCATTCATTGCTTCTGGGGCACCTTGTCCTAAAAGCCCTCCCATCACATCAAAAATACGCCCTAATGCATGGGTCCGGCCTGACAGCGCAGCGGGGAAATTAGGTTTGAGCAAACTACCGGCGGGTATATGCACATCGACTAGATCATAAAAACCATCGTTGAACACAATTTGTGGATCCACAAGATTGATAGTAAATGAACCAAAAAACATCTTAAACATGTCTTCATTCAGGTAAAAATTAATCGAGCTATTGGCTTGAGGATCGGTACCTTCAAAATCAAATATTGCACGATTACCTTCTCGCCACATTTTACACTGTATTTTATAAGGACCCATGCCAACGCCATCATCACAGACATAGTCCACAAACGTACGTGGTTCTTCTGGCACCAACATATTAATAATGGCTTCCATTGCCACATGGTTTCGCTCTAGCATGATTTCCATGGTGGAATAAAATATATCATCACCAAATCGTTCGGAAAATTCGATACATCTTTTAGCCGCGGTATTACAAGCAGCCACAAGGGCATTCAAATCAAATCTATTCCATTGTGGGGTGCGCACATTGTGCAAAATCAAATCGAGAAGATCACTTTGCAATACACCTTTTTTATATAACTTAGTGGGAGGAATACGGATCCCTTCTTGGAAGATACTTTCTGCTTTAATGGGGATAGAGCCAGGCACCATACCACCATTATCTGACATATGGCCAAACATAGCAGACCAAGCGATATGCCGGCCTTCTTTAAAAATAGGCACGAGCACAATCCAATCTGGCAGATGGGACACAGCAGCATTGGTCATATAAGGGTCGTTAGTTAATATGACGTCGCCTTCTTCTAACTGCCCTGTGTATGCTTCTAAAAATCCATGAATAAATGAGCCAAACTGGCCCACAACCATCTTGCCATCTTTATTAGCAATCATCGGAAAACAATCACCTTGCTCCCTAATTCCGGGGCTCATGGCTGTTCTAAACAATACAGCATCCATTTCTTCTCGGGCATTACTCAAGGCGTTTTCAATAATGTCTACCGTAACTGTGTCCACCTCGACTCTTTTCAAAGGTGACGTATTAGTTTGTAAAATTTTATTATTCATTGTCATCTCCAATTACTTCGCTGGATTAATAAGAAGATTACCAACTGTATCAACCTTAGCGTGATAACCAGGTAAAATAACGGTGGTGGAGTCCATTTCACTCACAATGGCGGGTCCCGGGATCTGCAAATCAGTTTGCATCTTATTTCGATCGTAAATAGGTGTAGGGTGATATTGTCCTTCGAAATAAATCTGACTATCTGCCAACTTACATTCATCTAGGGTGTTAACCGCATTGTCTTTGGGTATGGTTGGTAACTCACCGCTGCTGGCGGTGGCGATAGCCCGCACCATAACAATCTCATGGCCTTCTTCTAGGGCAAACGTAAAGAGCTGTGTATGTTCTTTGTCGAACTGAGATTTAAGTACCTCTACACCCTGAGCTTTTAATTCAGCTAATGTAAATTCCATGGATAATTGAAATGCTTGGCCGGTATATCGCACGTCTGCCTGATAAGTCACTTCTTGGTCGCATAACGCAATACCATCGGTGATCAAGGTGGCACTGGCTTTATGTTTTAACTCATCTAATACTGTTGCTAGCTCTACTGCTGAGGCATCTTTAAGGAGTTTAACGAAGGTTTTTGATGCTTCATCACGCACCACAGTAGTCGCATCACCATAAGCACATAACACCCCAGGACCCGGAGGAATAATAGTAGGCCAAGCCTGAGTCAAAATCCCCAGAGCATTGGCATGTAATGGACCCGCTCCACCAAAACCAACCAGAGCAAAATCTCTTGGATCAAATCCTTGCTCTACAGATACCAAGCGTAACGCACCAAACATAGCTTCGTTAACAATTTTAATAATACCTTCTGCAGCTTCTTCTATTGTTAAACCCATAGCATCAGCGACTTTCTTGACCGCCGCCACTGCCGCCTCTTTATCTATCGCCATTGCACCACCGAGTTGCACATTAGAGGGCAAATAACCTAATACAACATTCGCATCACACACTGTAGGTTCAGTGCCGCCTTTCATATAGGCTGCAGGTCCGGGCTTAGCGCCGGCTGATTCAGGTCCAACACGTAACGCTTTGGTAAGTTCAGGCACAAAGGCTAATGAGCCGCCACCAGCACCCACTGTACGCACATCAACCGAGGGCGCGCGTACTGTGACATCTCCGACTCTGGTTTCTCGTCTGACCCTTGCTTTGGCGTTTTGGATCAAGGCGACATCTGTGGATGTTCCGCCCATATCAAAAGTCAAAATGTCGTTGAATCCGGCTTTTTTACAAAAATGCATGGCACCCGATACGCCGCCTGCAGGTCCAGACATTAGAAGATTAACCGGGCTTTCAGCTGATGCTCTGGCGGATGCTAGCCCCCCATCTGATCGCAAGATAGAAAGATGCAAGTCTTCACCCATAGTGGCTATTAAAGAACGATTTAAATTTTCTACATATCTTGCTACTTCTGGGCGTACATAACTATTCACAACAGTGGTTTCTGTACGTTCGTATTCCTGCATTTCAGGGACTAAATCACTGGATATTGAAATAGGAATATCCGTAAATATTTCTGCAGCGACGTCTTTAGCCCTCTGTTCGTGAGCACCATTTAAGTAGGCATTAATAAAACAAATAGTCAGTGCTTCAACTTGACCGGTGTTTTTTAAGGTGGTTAACGAAGCGCGAAGTGCGGCTTCATCTAAGGTATCCACTGTCTCACCATTTGCGCCCATTCTCTCATCGGCTTCAATCGTTAATTCCAGCGGGGCCAATAAGGGTTTTTTCACAAAACTCACCCAACCGCCTAGTCCACCCGGGCAGAACGAGCGAGCAACTTGTAAAACCTGCTTGTAACCTTTAGTCGTCACTAGACCTACTTTTGCGCCTTTTCCTGTTAAGACTGCATTGGTGGCCACTGTGGTACCGTGCATCACACGACTAATTTCCTTAGGATCAATTCCTGACTCTCGACAAATTCTATCGATGCCATTTAACACCCCAATAGAGGAATCCTCGGGAGTGGATGGCACTTTAGCCGTATGGGTTTGCCCATTCATTTCGTTAATAAGTAACAAGTCAGTGAACGTTCCGCCCACATCAACACCTAATCTATAACTCATGTTTTACTCCAATATCCGGCGACTTTTAGTATGCCGATTAATTAAGATAATAATTTTCAATCCAAGGTTTGGCGTTTCCACCTGTAGCAGTACCAGTCAATTCGATGGCTAAGTCTGCCGCTTTAATTAACAGTGCCATATCGATACCCGTAGAAAATCCCATTTGTTCTACCATCATAACGACATCTTCAGTGGCCACATTACCACTCGCACCTGGTGCAAATGGACAGCCACCTAATCCGGCGATGGACGCATCAAATTTTCTAATTCCTGCTGTTATCGCCGCATAAACATTGGCGAGACCCATGGCTCTGGTGTCATGAAAATGACAGGACAACTGAGCAAGATCAAAACGACTAGCCATTGCTTCCATCAGCTGATTGACCTCTAAAGGGTTAGCAGCACCAATGGTATCTGCGATAACGATATTTGAAGCACCCGCTTGCAGTAATTTTTCAGTGACACTAAACACACTATCTGCATCAATTTTTCCTTCAAAAGGACAGGCCCAGGCGGTGGCCACATAAGCTTGTACATTTGCTCCCTGTTCTCTAGCAACGTTTAATACGTCTTTGCTGACTCTGAGACTATCCTCTGTGGACATACGAATATTCTTCAGATTCATGGTATTTGATGCTGCAACCACTAATGACATCACCGGAACACGTGCTGACATCGCCAATTCAAAACCCTTCATGTTAGGTATTAAGGCAGAAAATAAGCTTGTGCTGTTTTCAAGTGCCGCAAATAACTCAGCGGTACCGGCCATAGCTGGCACTGCTTTAGGAGAAACAAAAGCCCCCACCTCTATCTCAGGTACTTTGGCATCTACCAATGCACTGATTAAACTGAGTCGTTGTTCTTTCGATAATAATTTAGGCTGATTTTGTAAACCATCTCGAGGGCCTACATCGTTAATTGTTATATGATCTGCAGCCATTAACTCACCACCTCTGCAGCCCTTAGAATGGCAACATCCTCAGAACTCATACCTAATAAGTCATGTAATACTTTGTTAGTGTGTTCACCTAAAGCAGGCGCAGCACTAAAACTTTCTTCGTTGCTTCTAGAAAATTTAATAGGGTTACCGGGTCCTTTGGTTTTGTGCCCTTGCGGGTCAGATAACTCCACTACCATATTACGATGTAATACTTGGGGATCACTCAGTGCTTGAGAAAACTTATTCACTGGAGCACAAGGAATACGCGCAGCTTCAAGCAACGCCAACCAGTGGCTAGAGCTTTGGGTTGATAGTGTTTCGTTTAATGTGGCATTAATAAAATGCTGATCTTTAAAACGACCTGGTTGGGTATCATATTCAGGTTTATCTAAACCATCAATTTGCACCACTTGTTTCAGATTTTGCCAAAAATTATCGGTGATAACAGCGATAACAATTTGTCCATCGCTGGTGCTGAATGTGTTGTATGGCACATGCACAAAATGTGAATTACCAATTGGATAGGGATCCTTACCTGAGATAAAATGCATGGTTGCCATATAATTTAATAACGATATTTGGCAATCCAGCATAGAAATATCCACATCTTGCCCCTCGCCACTTTTCTCCCGCTCCAGCAATGCCGCTTGAATGCCCATTACAGCAAACATTCCACCACCTAAATCACCAATAGGTATACCCGCTCGCACTTGCTGATCCGCATTGGCACCAGTAATGGACATACCACCGCCCATAGCTTGGGCAACTTGATCAAAAGCCGGACGTTTAAAACCTGGACCATCGTTACCAAAACCGGTGATGGAACAGCTGATAATACGAGGATTCACTTCTTTTAAATGTGCATGATCAATTTTGAGTCGTGTTGGCACTCCTGCGCCAAAATTATTAATCACCACATCAGATATTTTCACTAAGTCATAAAATAATGCGAGGCCTTTGGCCGTTTTCAGGTCGATACAAACACTTTGTTTATTACGATTAAGGGTAATAAAATATGCCCCCATGCCATTAATAGAATTTTCTGGATCTGTGGCTAAGAGTTTGCGGGTTCCCTCTCCCTTAAGTGGTTCAACTTTTATGGTCTCTGCTCCTAAATCGGCCAATATCATGCCGCAATAAGGTCCAGATAACATATGCGTTAAATCAAGAATACGTGTGCCCGATAACGGCTTATTAGTCACTGTACATTTCTCCAATAAAAAACAGAGGAGCCTTGCGGCTCCCAATAACTAGAAGCGATATGTAAAGTCGATACCGTAAGAATCACGTGCTGAAGGTTGGATGAAAGAACCACCAAACTCAGGAGTAGGAATAACTTCTTGCAAATATTTCTCGTCCGTTAAGTTTTTAGCCCATATAGCTAAGTTCCAATTTTCGGCGTCAAAGCTGACTCTTAGGTTAACTGTGCTGTAGGCATCACGACTAGCGTTGTCAAAGTTAACGGGGTGTGGACCGGGAGGTACACCGCCGCCCAAAGTGCCAAAAAAGTCCCAAATAGTGGGTAAACTTTGTGCCGTTTCTTCGGGTCCTGTACCTTGTAATGTATGGAAGTTAGTTTCGCCTACATACTGCCAATCTAATCGAGTAGTCATAAATACATCAGCAGTCAGTGTGTAATCCCAGCTTACTCCAAAAGTAAACGTTTCATCCGCGGCTTGGGGAGCCTTATTACCCACAGAAAGTGGACGATTGCGGTTTTCTTTAATTTCACTGTCCAATAAACCCATACCACCAAATACTGTGATGTCTTCAGTCACTTGGGCACTGAGATCTAATTCAAAACCTTGAATAGCTAATTCTTCGATAGTGGTCACAGCACGCAATAGACCAAATGGCCCCGCGAAAAATTCAAAGAATTGATTATCATCAACAGTGGTTGAGAACACAGCCGCATTCAGTTTCACTTTGTTGTTCATCATCTTCGATTTGAAACCAAGCTCGATATTAGTTGTGACTTCCTTTTCATACTCGTCTTTAACAATTAGCTGTGCATTCACCGCATCACCAGGTGTTCCATTACCATTGGCATTAAACCAAAAGTCTAATGTCGCTTCTGTGCCGATAGAGTTAAACCCACCACTTCTGAAACCTACACCATAACTGGCATACCAATTAAGGTTGTCATTCGCCGCATAACCTAAAGTAACTTTAGGTTGCCACTGGCTAAATGAGCGGTTTCGATTCGGAATACCATTTGGATTAGCGTTAAAGGCTGGATTAATTGGGCCTAATACACCGTTAACATAAGTGTTCACATTCAGTCCAGAGGCAGTCACATTGGGTACGTTATTATTTACTTCTCTATCTTCGTAGTCATAACGAAGCGCTACAGCTAATTCCCATTGCTCACTCAAATCATATTCAAGCTGACCAAATGCAGACATTACTGAGGTATCAAAGGTGTCAGAGAATAGTAAATCAGTTGGATTAGGGCCAGTGGGTGGCACATAAGCTTGGCTCAAGAAACCTTGCCCCGTATCGGCACCATAAGCAACGACTACATCACGTTCGATCTCGGCAAAATAGACGCCACCAATCCATCTTAAGTCTGCATCGTTATCGTCTGAGGTAAAACGTAATTCACCACTAATATCAGACTGGCTTCGCTCTTGATACTGATAACCATCGCACGATAAGGGTGTAAAGGGTCCGTAAACCCCAGTGAACTCTACGCCAGGAGGAAATACGCCAAAAGGTGCAAAAAAATCACCGAATAAGTCAGTTCTATCTGCCCCACCTAATGCACCGGGTGTATTGTTTAGGCTAGCGCGGTCGGTTTGACACTGAGGGGTCAATTCATAACCATAGAAGGTGGCACTGGTCCCATCAGACAGTAGGTCTTCTTCTAAATCGTTGTAAGCTAAAACGGCGGTGACATCCATACCATCTAGATCCCAGTCAGCTTTTAAAGATAACTCAGTGGTGTCTTGTTTATTGACGCCTGGTACATTAAAAGCAAATTTAATATCGACATCATTCACGTCTTTGTTAAAAGCGGGATCAAATCCATTAGCCACAAATGAAGGTAACGCAAACACAGCGTTATAGTTGATTGCACCACCCTCGACCTTGCCCATGCTGGCACGAAAATCTAAGGTTAAATCATCGCTAGCATCCCAAATCAAACGACCGCGGATATTAGTGTCTTCAAGATAATCAACTGAATCATCTGCACCAGTAAAAGTATTTTCATAAAAACCATCTGTGGTTTTATAACTAGCGGTTAAGCGACCACGAACGTTTTCTGATAATGGGCCACTGATCACACCATTTATTCTTTGGCTATTGTTATTTCCTACGCCTAAGGTGACCCTGCCCTCTAGTTCATCTGCTGGCATTTTAGTGGTGACTATTATCGCACCCGACACAGCATTTCGACCATACAACGCACCTTGTGGGCCTTTAAGCACTTCGATTTGTGATACATCTAATAATTCTTCATTGAAACTGTTTGGGTTAGTCATCAACACACCATCTACCACATAGGCAAAAGTACCCTCAGCATCACGGGTCGATACTATGCCGCGAATGGTCACTTGCGTATCACCCACGTTTGCTGCATCAACCATAGTCACGTTAGGGATAAGCCCAATGAAGTCGCCAGGACGTTCGATGCCAGCACTTTCAATCATCTTTTCAGAGATAGCAGTGACGGCAATAGGTACTTCCTGCAGACTTTCTGGTCGTTTACGTGAAATACTGATGATTTCAAAATCATCTGCTTGCTCGGTTACCTCTTGGGCAACCGCTTGATTTATTCCTACTAAACTACTGGCGGACAGAGCAACCAATATACTGCTTGCAAGTACGCTTTTACGGAGTGTTATCATTGTGTTTTCTCCAATAATTTTATTTTAGATTTATGTGTTTTAGTCTTCGCCATAAGGTTGTTTGACTCAACCCAAGGTAGTCGGCTACCTGTTGCTTATTACCTTGGAATCTATGCATTGCCCCCACCACCAGTTCCAACTCTTTTTTTCTGACCAACCCTTGGCCAATACTAAATGTGGTTTCTAAAAATAGTTCAGGGGAAATATCACGCAATATTTGTTTAATAGTTGAAAGGTCTTCTGTCATCTGTATAGATGCAATAATCCGTTCAAGAACATTTTCTAGTTCACGTACGTTGCCCGGCCAAGAATAACCCACTAAATCATCTAGGATTTCAGTGAGTACTTCGTCAACCGTAAACTGCGATTGATAAGTGGTGATAAAGCGAAGAAGTTTCTGCTCTGCGATACTAGAAACATCTTCAGGTCGTTCGCGTAGAGGTGGAATATGGATATTAAATACATTGAGTCTAAAAAATAAATCTTCCCGAAACTTGCCTTCTACGACTAGCTGTTTAAGTTCTTTATTGGATGCAGCGACCACTTTTAAATTGGCAGGTTTTTCTTCATTAGAGCCTAAAGGTCGATAATGACGCTCTTGCAAAAACCGCAGTAACTTTGATTGTTGATCAAGTGCAAGCTCACTGATTTCATCAAGAAATAACACCCCATCCTGCGCCTCTTCGATGAGTCCTTTTCTGCCACCTCGTTTGGCTCCAGTATAGGCACCGTCTCGATGTCCAAAAAGTTCTCCTTCGAACAATTCAGTTGGAATTGATGAGCAGTTAAGGGCGACAAAGTGGCCTTCTAAAAATGGACTAGCTTCATGTACCGAACGTGCAATGAGCTCCTTACCTGTCCCAGATTCACCATAAATCAAGACATTACTTGGTGATGAAGAAAATGCCCTAACCTGCTGCATCACTTTTTGTATCGCAGATGATTCAAAGACTAATTCATGGCGAGAAGAAGTTTTCACTTTCTCTGGTTTGGGTTTTTTTCTATATAACTGGTAAATATAAAGGGGTTTGCCTTTTGTCATCACACAATCTTGATGGAACCACCAGTCAATACCTTGAATACGACACTCGCCGTCTGTGGGACGGGTTATTTCTTCGGAGTGAATGAGGTTTTCCAAATCTGAACAGTTGTCGTTTTCCACACCTAAATCATGCCTAGCAGCTTGATTAAAAATAATGGACTGACCATCTTCGTCGGTCATAAAAATCGGTGTTTTTGACTGTTTCAACAACCAATTAGTTAACGCAGCACCTTGATTCGTCACTAACTGTTCATTGGCTATTCGAATGGCACTAGCAATAGTTTGGCGACAGGAGTCCGCACTGTATAACAAAAAAGAAGGGATACCATGTTGGGTAGCTAAACCGCACACCAAACTAGCCCCGACATAAGCAATATTGGGCTGCTGACGTGTTAACTGAAATAATTCACGGGCTTGTTCGGCAGTGGTATAAATTTCCTCTTGCACCGTGACATTCAATGCCGCTTCTAACACGGGCACAACAGGTGACGCTTCAGAAAAATTAATCATCACTATTTTGCGAGCCACTTGGGCAGCACGTTTTAATGCTGAAATAATATCTGTGACACTGCAATCTAAGGATACAACAGGTAAATCTAAGGCTGACTTCAAGTAGGCTGCATTAGAGCCAGCACTGACAATTACATCGGGTAAAAAACTACTAATATGCTCATCTATTTCCGATACACTGCCGACTATGGCATCGAATAATTTAAATTTAGCCTGCCCCCCAAATTCGGGCAAGACGCTTGTCATCAGCTGACTAAATTCTTTATGACCAAAGATTAAAATCCTCACTGCTTGGGGTTTTGTATTCACTTTATTCACAATGCTCTATCCAGATCCGGAGGACTGACAACTAGAGGTTGTATAAAAGTGAACAAAAGCTGATGCAAAATAACGAGCCAACTTTCAAGTTGAATAAAAGATAGCTTCAGATAGCATTAGTTATGCCATTTTCATCAATTTATAGTTGATAGCCCATTTTTAATGACGCTAAATGCTAGTTTTAAAATTTTTAATCAAACGAACCAAGGGTTTTTAGATGGTTTTTTATTTCAACTTGAAAAACAATATTTCATATTGAATAAATAATAAAGAGATTTGTTATTTTGAAATCAGTTGGCAGAGTTGTAAAATCGGACCTAATGCATTGGGGCAATCAAGATCTTGAATTGTCCAATTATCTAATCCCTGACGTTTACCTTTGTTATCTGAATAAATACCCTGCTTAGATAACTTTTCTAAAGACTCGTCTAAGGAGTCTACATTCAAAGACAATAAAAACATTCCTTCCCCACGTTCGGCCAAAATTTGAGCAACCTCACTTTCAGTCGACAATGGTTGCACAAGGACAATCCAAACACCTGATAAACAAAACCGAGCGGTTTTAACTTTCCTGGTGGGTAAGTCTTCGATTATAGGCTCAGATTGTAACAGGGTTCGCAAATATTCAATCTGAGGTTGCAGCTCATGCACGACAAAATTAATATGATGGATTGAGTTTACAGCTGACATAATATTTTTTCCTGGTATCAAAATGGCTATCTGTTTGAATTATTCTAAGTGCATCTGAGCTAAAGCTACCTATTGGCTATTCAAAACCTAACCACTTACTTCAGTAATTAACCGGTCAAGCTGCGGTAATGCTATTAGTATGTTTAACCTCTCTCACTCTAGCCAGCCGATAATGGGCAAGATCGGTTATATTTCAGATTACCACATCAGAATCTTTGACAATGAATGCGCCTGTTTGCAAATAGTAGTAGGCGGTGTGCACACGGATCATATCGGGACTATCAATACCATAACTCCAGATTCGCATAATTTCACTATCGGTGCCGCCCAACACTGCTTCTTGCTGCGCCCGATTCGCTGCTAAAGGAATAATAATAACCTCAGGATTATTATGCGTCCAATATCTTGCTCTACTAATAGTTCAATCGAGGAAAGCTGCATCGTTTTTGATATTTATAGCTGGCACATAAGGCATAAAAAAAATGTATAAAGAAAAAATAAAATGTTGCCATAATGAAAGAGTTAACTCATTTACTATAGTGTTTATAGGTCGTTATTGATTAGCAGTTTATAAACATATTCTACCCAAAAAGTCATTCTGAGTACGAATAATGGTGTGTGCCTTGATGAAGCTTGACTGCCGTGCAAGTAAGTTACCGTAATAGTCTTAGTGTTTAAAAATAGCAATCAAAGAGATACTATTTGGGCTGTTGTTATTGCAGAAACAAGATACACATGACCTCAACAAGGTCATGTGTATGCCAAGATACCGATTCTAGTCTTGCATATAACCTGGGGGCAGCTGTTTAAATGCAGCCACACCGGAATCTATGGCTGCTTGTGCAACTGCCAGAGCCACACGCTTTAAGAGTCGAGGATCCATGGGCTTAGGGATAATATAGTCCTTACCAAAACTAAGACTGTCTATATTACTGGCAGCCAATACTTCTTTTGATACTTCTTCTTTAGCAATATTCCGGATAGCGTCTACCGCAGCAATTTTCATCTCATCATTAATTTGAGAGGCACGTACATCTAATGCGCCGCGAAAAATAAACGGAAAACACAGTACGTTATTCACTTGATTTGGATAATCAGAACGTCCAGTTGCCATAATTAAGTCGTCACGTACTTCGTGGGCTAACTCAGGTTTAATTTCAGGATCAGGATTAGAGCAAGCAAAAACGACCGGATTAGGAGCCATTAATTTCAGCGCCTCTGGTGGCAATAAGTTAGGCCCAGATACTCCAACAAAAATATCAGCACAATCGAGGGCATCCTCTAAAGTTCGCTTATCGGTGTTGTTTGCAAATAACTTTTTGTGGCTGGTAAGGTCATCACGGCGAGTATGGATAACGCCTTTTCTATCCAGCATGTAAATACGTTCACGTTTAGCACCACATTTGACTAATAACTCCATGCAAGCAGTAGCTGCAGCACCGGCACCTAAACACACGATCGTGGAATCGCTAATAGTTTTGCCCTGAATTTCCAAAGCATTCAACATGCCTGCTGCGGTGACTATAGCAGTACCATGTTGATCATCATGAAAAACAGGTATAGAACAACGCTTAATTAATTCCTGCTCAATTTCGAAACACTCTGGGGCTTTTATATCTTCAAGATTAATCCCACCGAAAGTATCTGCAATACTCGCAACCGTATTAATAAATTCTTCAGTTGTTGTATGTTTCACTTCGATATCAATGGAATCAATATTGGCAAAGCGCTTAAATAATAAGGCTTTACCTTCCATGACAGGTTTTGAGGCGAGAGGACCTAAATTACCTAAACCTAAAATAGCTGTGCCGTTTGAAATAACCGCAACTAAATTTCCTTTGCCAGTGTATTTATAAGCTGCATCGGGGTCGGCTGCGATCTCTCGAACGGGCTCAGCCACACCAGGGCTGTATGCTAGCGCTAAGTCGGTAACACTTTCGGCAGGCTTACTAAGCGCAATGCTGATTTTCCCCGGTGTAGGTTTGGAATGGTAATCAAGCGCTTGTTGGCGAAAATCAGACATGGTGTAGTCAGTCCTTTTGGAATTAAAAAATGTTTACAGTAAATTTAAACGTTAATTGTTACTCTGATTAGGTGATGTCCTTTTAAAAAATTTCATCAGACAGAGTTTTGATCAACATTCTTCGAATAAATGTAACACAGCCTGTATCAATCCACATACCCGATCAGATTGCTATTTTCATATATCTAATATAATTAAAATTGATACTTTATGATTTCCCCAAAAAGTAAATAGCTGAAGCCTACTAAGGGCTGGCAAAACATGGTGGTGGCGTTAATTTTCACTAAAAAATAGGCACAAAAAAGACGCTAGATAAGCGCCTTTTTAAGTATTGTCAGACTAAAAAAAGAGTTAGCTTTTCTTAAGACCAGCAAAACGTTTGTTGAATTTATCAACACGACCACCAGTGTCGACGTTACGCTGCTTACCAGTATAGAATGGATGGCAAGAAGAACATACGTCTAAGTTAAGGTCTTTTTTCAAAGTAGAACGAACTTTGATAATATTTCCGCAAGAACAGTTTGCAGTCATTTCTTGATAATCAGGATGGATATCTTGTTTCATGGGTTACCTCTTCGTCAGGCCGCATCGCTATTCAACCCGAAGTTGAACACCATACGAAAATTAAATTAAAAAAGCTTTGTGGCTTGCCGCAAAGTGGCGCGCATATTAATGTAACGGGCTTGGGCGATCAAGGGTTTTGTTGATATTATACCCAAGTCACCTCTTCTATCAAAGGCTATGCAGTATAAAAATGGCAATAATCAGTGTCGCGCTACCTATTCCAAAGCGTCAATTGTTCGATTATCTATGTGAAGGTACAGCTTTACCCGTAGGTGTTCGGGTGCGTGTTTCTTTTGGTCCTCGCAAGTTAATAGGTGTGGTTTGGGGAATAAGCGAAAAGTCAGATTGGGACATCAGTAAACTAAAATCCATTGAAACTGTAATAGATGACACACCGATCTTTAATCCAACCTTAATTAAACTGTGCAACTGGTTGGCTCAATATTATAAACACCCCATTGGTGATGTAGTTCAAACTGCAATCCCGGTAGCGCTTAGAAAAGGTGAGTCAAGCTTGGCAAAACCGATTCAATATTTGACCTTAAGCGACGCTGGTCAGTCTGCAGATATAAACAGTTTGTCGCGTGCACCCAAACAGCGCTCGTTATTAGAGTCATTGCGTAACCAAGATATTATTAAGTCTAAGGCCAAAGCTGACTTTGGCGCGGCTGCAATTAAGTCTTTAGTCGAAAAGGATTTAATTATCCCCATTGAAAAAGCATCGTCTACCGCATCAACATGGCCACAAGATTTAATAATCCAAGACAAACCTATGGCCAATGTTGAGCAAGCCATCGCCATAAGTTGTATTGAATCAAAGCTTGACCAATATGGCTGTTTTTTATTGGATGGTATTACTGGTAGCGGTAAAACAGAAGTGTATTTACAAGCAATCGAGCAGGTGCTTAAACAAGGTAAACAGATACTGATTTTAGTGCCCGAAATTGGTCTTACCCCGCAAACTGTGCATAGATTCAAATATCGCTTTGGTATTGATGTAGGAATTTTACACTCAGGGCTTAACAACAATGAACGTCTGCAAGTATGGCAACAAAGTGCAAATGCACAGTTAGGCATTATTATAGGCACCCGCTCAGCAATATTTACACCTATGCTTAAACCTGGCTTACTGATTGTTGATGAAGAACATGACTCATCATATAAACAGCAAGATGGCTTACGTTATCACGCACGAGATTTAGCGGTAATCCGCGCCCGAGAAGAAAACATCCCTCTGGTTCTGGGTTCAGCTACACCTGCCCTAGAAACCCTAAACAATGCTTTAGCCGGTAAATATCATCATCTTAAGTTAAAAGAGCGAGCAGGTAATGCATCACTTGCGACTCAACATGTGTTTGATATTCGTCAGCAACCTCTTCAGTTTGGTGTGGCACAAGGCATGTTAGAGCGAATGGGGCAGCATTTACAGCAAGGCAGTCAGGTGATGCTGTTTATTAACCGCAGGGGCTATGCTCCTGCCCTTGTATGCCATCAATGTGGTTTTGTTGAACATTGTAAGCGATGTGAAAAACCGTTTACCGTGCATAAACAGTTATTCAAATTACAGTGTCACCACTGCGGCAACGCAAAATCAATTCCTAAGAGTTGCCAACAATGTCAATCCAATGAACTGACCTCTATAGGAGTGGGTACAGAACAATTGGAACAGGGCCTTGCAGATTATTTTTCACAGTACAGCAGTATTCGAATAGACAGTGATAGCGCTAGAGGCAAAAACAAACTTGATAACATGCTCAACAGTATCAATAACAACGAGCATCAAATCCTAATTGGCACCCAAATTTTATCTAAGGGTCATCACTTTCCCAATGTCACACTGGTGCTTATTCTTGATGTTGACGGTGCGCTGTTTAGTGCAGACTATCGTGCAGCAGAACATTTGGCGCAACTGATTACTCAACTAGCAGGTCGTGCAGGGCGTGCAGAAAAACCCGGTGAAATGTGGTTACAAACTCACGACCCAGGTCATCCGTTATTGCAAGACTTGATAAATAATGGCTATGCACACTTCGCGCAATATGCTTTATTGGAGAGGCAACATGCTAATTTACCGCCCTATACTTTTCAAGCATTGTTTAAAGCACAAGCATTAAATGCCCGCGATGCTTTTGATTTTTTACAACAAATCTCCCAACTATTCAGTGCTGCTAGCGGTGTGGATTGTGTGGGCCCTATTCCTGCTTTAATGGAAAAACGACAAGGCCAATATCGAATGCAATTGTTGTTACAAAGCCCACAGCGTAGCAGCTTACAAAAAGCCATTGGGCAGCAGATTAAACAGATCGAAACATTAAAACTAGGCAATAAAATCCGCTGGTCATTAGATATCGATCCACAGGATTTCAGTTGAATACAATAAAAATACAGATTCTGATTGAGGATCCTGTGTTCCGCGGTAAAATAATGATCCTTATTTCTACGCAGTACTTTTTATAGCATGGCGCACAAAGATTACGTGGCTCGTGGCCGCAGCAAAAAACAAGCTCCACCTTCACCCAAACCTTCGCTACCTTGGCTTCGGATAGTCATCACCCTTTCATTGGTGGCTGGGTTTAGCTATTTTTTGTGGAGTATCAAAGGTACTGCGCCTGAAAATAAATCTAGCAATGCCGCAAGCACCGAACAAGTCCAAAGTGAAAAAGATAAAATGCCTGATATCCCAGAGGAAGAATGGGAGTTTATTAAAAGTTTGCCAGAATTTACAGTCAAAATAGAACAAAAAGAACAGGATAAACCAACGGTTCGGCGTTTAATCCAATGTGGATCGTTTAGAAAAAATGAACAAGCTCAAGAACTTAAAGCGAATATTGCCTTTCAAGGTTTAGAAGCACAAGTAAGGTCAAGTAAAGGTACATCAGGAGTGTGGTACCGAGTCATTCTTGGACCTTATGACAGCAAACGCTTAGCCGAAAAACACCGCCACACTTTGCAGCGTGCAAAAATTAACGGCTGTAAGATTTGGAACTGGAACCTCTAATAAATTCCGCCTCAGGGCTCTAACAGTCGTGAGCGCCTGCTCGCGGCTTGAAAAACATAGAATACTCCCCACATCTATTGCATCCGGCATCGTTCCTCTGAAAAAGAAGACAATAGCCCACTCTTAACCCTGACAGCCTTAGTGTAAAACTTTGTGTATCTATAGTGTTGTCCTTGGACATTGAAGGAATTTTCGTGACTACAATCGTATCTGTACGCCGTAATAATCAAGTCGTAATTGCAGGTGATGGTCAAGTTTCACTTGGCAATACCGTGATGAAAGGCAACGCAAAAAAAGTGCGCCGCTTGTATAACAATAAAGTGTTGGCAGGTTTTGCTGGCGGCACTGCTGATGCGTTTACTTTGTTTGAACGTTTTGAATCTAAACTTGAAATGCACCAAGGCAACTTAACCCGTGCCGCTGTTGAGTTAGCCAAAGACTGGCGCAGCGATCGCATGTTACGCAAACTAGAAGCCATCTTGGCGGTCGCAGACGAAACGGCATCATTTATTATTACTGGAAACGGTGACGTAGTGCAGCCAGAAAATGATTTAATTGCTATAGGCTCTGGTGGCAACTTTGCACAATCAGCCGCCATGGCTTTATTAGAAAACACCGAATTATCAGCAAAAGAGATAGCCGAAAAAAGTTTGACCATAGCGGGCAATATTTGCGTATTTACCAATCATAGCCAAACAATTGAAACAATCGATTATTAACCACAACGGCTAAGACACTTCCCTGACTGGCGTTGTTTATATTTACCGTCAGCCGATTACCCAGATTAAAAGGTTTAATTTATGTCAGAAATGACCCCAAGAGAAATCGTCCACGAATTGGACAGTCATATTATCGGTCAACAAGATGCTAAACGTGCGGTGTCTATTGCCCTTCGAAACCGCTGGCGCAGGATGCAGCTTGGACCAGAGCTTCGCCAAGAGGTTACACCTAAAAATATACTGATGATTGGCCCTACAGGTGTTGGAAAAACCGAAATTGCCCGTCGTCTAGCCAAATTAGCTAATGCGCCTTTTATCAAGGTCGAAGCCACAAAATTTACCGAGGTCGGTTATGTAGGTAAAGAAGTTGAAACGATCATTCGTGACTTAGCCGACATCGCAGTCAAAATGACTAAGGAACAAGCGAAAGTTAAAGTAAAATTCCGAGCTGAAGAAGCGGCAGAAGAACGTATATTAGATGCGTTATTACCGCCTCCTGAAAAGGCTTTTGGCGAAGAAGAAGCACCCAAGGATAAAGGCACCAGACAAGTTTTCCGTAAAAAACTCCGCGAGGGTCTGTTAGACGACAAAGAAATTGAGC
>JAWUXT010000049.1:0-18549 GCA_034111205.1 Paraglaciecola sp.
ACAACCGATTAGACTATCTAATTAGTTACTCTTCGCAACTTGTGTTTGTTTGCAGCGATAAAATACAACAGCAATCACAGGTTGTAGAAAGTTTTTTAGCCCATAAAAATGAACAAGCTGACTTGGCCTTGCTCACTGCAAATGAATTAACCCCTCTGGTTATCTATAGAGAGAAGTTGTTTCGTCAACTCGTTAGCCAAAGCCAAGCGGCAGACTTTACTCGACCTCTGAACCAGTTACTAGAACCACTGAATAATCATAATGGTCCAATTTTGATAAGCGTTTTTCAAGCGGAGAAACTGCCAAATAAATTGGTTAAAGAGCTGTGGGATTTAGTCTTACAAAGTCGCTTTGCCAGCAACAAACAACATCTCAATGTATTGCTAATGGGTCTCTCTGATTGGGCAGAGTCTGCCAAGGCAGGGTTGGGAGCTAAGTCCAAAGATCAGCCCATCATGTTAAATAGCCAAACTGACATTCAGTATGATGGCACTGAAGACACTCATGAATTTTCTGATTTAGAATCGTTTATTCAAGATAAACGAAAAAAATTCGCTGAGCGCATAGAAGAGCGCCATTACCAACCTTACGTTACCCAACCTATTTATAAAAAATGGTGGGTAGCCACTTTATTCGGATTGGTTTTCTTAACCATTTTTACTGGAATGTTGGGCTGGCAATATCCAGAAAAAGTGAGCGCTACAATGTCCTACATTAAGACTCAGCTATCAATTCAAGAGCACTCTATTACACCTACTGATGCCATCGAATTAGTCGAGCCAGCCTCTGCTAAGGTTACCCAATCAGTACCTCAACCTATTAAAGAGCTAGTCTCACCAATCAAGGCCCCTATTGTTAAACAAGTTAGCACTAAAGATAAATTGGTAACTGATTGGAGCACGGCTAGCGCTAAACTTGAAGAGCAGTCAAAAAAAATTCTTTTACAAACCAGTAATATTGATAAACAAGTTGATGTACAGGCAAAGGTGCCTTTGGAGCCAGTACAGCCGTCTCTAGTTAAGGACTTAGAAGTACAAACTGACACAGTTAATGACTATCAAGTCGAAGATAAGGTTAAGGTTAAAATTGAACCAATAGCCGAACAGAAAGCAATACGGTTAGATAATGTTGAAAAAGTCCAAACTGACAATTTTCTTAACCCTGATCCTGATATGTTGCTGGCATTACCTAATGCACATTTTGTGATCCAAATAGCGGCGATGGCTAATATTAGCATCTTGCAAGATTACATTAGGGATGAGCAGCTAGGCCAACAACTGTGGTTATATAAAACTCAACGTTATGGTGGGGATTGGTATGTGTTACTAAAAAACCGAAATTTTCCTTCAATAGAGGATGCCAGAGCAGAAATATTCAATTTGTCAGATGCCATGCTGAGGAATAACCCTTTTGTTAAGAGTATTGGGCAAATTAAACAAGAAATAAGTGTCTCTGTGCCTTAAGCTATTTGTTGTTTTTGCCTAGTGCCGTTACAATTCGATCTGATAAATTAGCGGCTCCGACTTGGTTGAAACATTGGCAGTAACAAAAAACAAAAAAAATAGAGCCTTTTTGAAATGGGCAGGCGGAAAATACAGCCTTATTGAAGACATAAACGCTAAACTTCCAGAGGCTAAAAAACTTATTGAGCCATTTGTCGGCGCAGGCTCGGTATTTCTCAATACCAGTTATTCTAAATATTTGCTCAACGATATTAATCCCGATTTAATTAATTTATACAATATCGTAAAACACCAGACTACTGATTACATAACAGACAGTGCCAAGTTGTTCACTTCGGCCTATAACGAAGAACAACGTTATTATCAGATGAGACAAGAGTTTAATGACAGTGAGGATATTTATGAGCGAGCGGTGTATTTCCTTTACTTAAACAGGCACGGCTACAACGGGTTATGCCGTTATAACAAGAGCGGAAAATTTAATGTACCTTTCGGCAGGTACAAAGCCCCCTACTTTCCAGAAAAAGAGCTGGTGTATTTTGCAGAGAAATCTCAACTAGCCACTTTTACCTGTGACTCTTTTGAGAAGGTGTTCGCCAGAGCACGAAAGGGCTCGGTAATATATTGTGATCCACCCTATGCGCCCATTAGCAAAACAGCTATGTTCAATAGTTATGCTACTGGTGGCTTTACTTTGGATAACCAGATTAAACTAGCATCATTGGCACGTCGTACAGGTTACAAACGCAATATTCCAGTATTGGTCAGTAATCACGATACTGAATTTACTAGGGATATTTATCGAGATGCCGATATGACTAAACTTCAAGTCAGTCGTTTTATTAGTCAAAATGGTAGTGCTAGATTAAAAGTGGCGGAACTATTGGCCCTCTTTCAGGCTAAATAACGACAATTAATACATTTAAAATAGGTTGAATAATTAAATCAAATTTAAGGTGAAATCAATTAGTTGTGGTTGGCTTTTTTGCTTCGCTACTGCCCGAGCGTGATAACAGCTCAAGTAAATCAATAAAGTGGAACTGGTATGAGCTTGAACGCCCTGTAAACCATTGTGACCAACTTACACCTGGAGACTGATAGCCAGCGCATCTATTCACAGGATGGCTAACAGGTAGGTCATGATCAAGAGTGACCGTATCTATATTTTCACAGAATACATCTCTATTGTCTGATGAAACCTGAGAAATAGTCAAGATAGCAATGGTCGCTAAACCAGTAAATGTTACTCCAGCTAGAGTAAATAACGATGTTGACTTGCTATTCATTGTGTTATCTGCGTTGAAATACTTTGTGACATTATACCTGTAATTAAACTAGCAACCACTGCACTTCAACTCATATGTTAGGCACTTTATCGTTAACTTTCAGGTACAAGAAAGGCCAATAAACTTTAATTCATTGGCCTTTTTACTTTTACTTTGCTAAAAAACTAAACTATAAAGTAAAGTCTACAGAGTAAGCGACGTAGAATTTAGCATCGTCAGTACCAGCGCCGTTGTCATCATTTATAAGTTTTGAAACACCAAAGGTGAAACCATCTTTGCTTACTGAAGCTCCAATATCTGTTGAGTCAGCAGCTAACCAATCACCACTATAATCACCAATGTGCAAACCAATTTCTGCACCACTTTCTAAAGCAATACCGTAGTCAAGATTAACATAGACTGTATCACCAGCATCTGCACCTTCACCATCAGCTAATACGGCTAAACCCAAAGTGAAACCACTAACAGAAATGCTGCCATAGATTTCAGAGAAGTCAGCATCACCAGAAACTGAATCAGGGTATGCATAATAAATAAAACCAACATCGTAAGAAACACCCTCGCTGATGTCGCCACCGAAACCTAGATAAAGATCTAATTCGGTTTTCATGTCACCCCATGAAGCGTTTGATGCCCATGTACCAGCATAAAAACCTGACTCACCAGCATAATCAATACCACCAGAAACAGCAGCATCACCACCTGTTTGCTCAAGGCCACGCCATAAGTAGTTACTAGTAGCTGCAACGTTCGCAGTCACTTCAGCAGTTGCCATTTGACTAAAACTAGATGCTGCTAAAACAGCAGTGGCGATAGCGGTAATTTTTAATATTTTCATGTGTGTACTCCGGTTTAATTTTTTAATATTTTAATATTTTCAGTAATTTAACTAAGTGATCTGACATATTTTTTAATTATTATCCCGATACAACGCAAATCTAATGCCTAAATGCAGCAAACAGAATAGTACCGATTAAAAAGAGCTTATCCATTTGTTTTGATTGATCATTTCATAATGTTAGAGATTATTAATATTATAGTTCTGTCACTACCAGTCACACACTGTGCACCATAAAGGCACAGAATGTCATTATTGGTGCAAAGAAGGTGCTTTTGTCTATTTGGATTTTTCTGTAAAGTATCGGCTTTTGCTAACAAGGGAAGTAATGAAACCATATTTAATCGCGCCTTCAATATTATCCTCCAACTTTACCAAGCTCGGTGAGGAAGTCGATAACGTGCTTGCTGCTGGCGCAGACGTTGTGCACTTTGACGTGATGGATAATCATTATGTGCCAAATTTGACAATTGGACCGTTGGTTTGTAAAGCATTACGCAAACATGGTGTAACGGCGGATATCGATGTTCACCTAATGGTGCAACCTGTAGACGATATGATAAAGCAGTTTGCCGATGCTGGGGCAAGCTATATCAGCTTTCACCCTGAAGCCTCAAAACATGTGGATAGAAGTTTGCAGCTGATTATCGATTCTGGCTGTAAACCAGGACTGGTATTCAACCCTGCCACTCCCCTACAGCACCTCGACCATGTGATGCATAAGTTGCATCATATTTTGTTGATGTCTGTTAACCCAGGCTTTGGAGGTCAATCTTTTATTCCCAACAGCTTAGATAAGCTAAAACAAACTCGTACATTAATTGATCAATCAGGTTTCGATATTAGATTAGAAATTGACGGCGGCGTAAAAGTCGATAATATTCGCGCCATTGCAGAAGCAGGAGCTGATATGTTTGTAGCAGGCTCGGCTATTTTTGGCGAAGCAGACTACGAAGCAGTGATTAACCATATGCGCTCTGAACTTGCTATGGTTGCTCCATAAATCATTCTTTCAACATTATCTAGAAGCAGAAAATTTAACATGACAAAACCAATTGTACTCAGCGGCTGCCAGCCTTCAGGCCAACTCACCATAGGTAATTATATGGGTGCACTTCGTCAGTGGGTCAATATGCAAGATGATTATGACTGTTTGTATATGTTGGTTGATTTACATGCAATCACAGTAAGACAAGATCCCAAAGCATTACATCAAGCCTGCTTAGATGGACTGGCGCTTTATATAGCCTGTGGCATTGATCCCAACAAAAGCACTGTTTTTATGCAGTCTCACGTACCAGAACATGCTCAATTGGCTTGGTTGATGAATTGTTATACCCAAATGGGTGAACTTAATCGCATGACTCAATTTAAAGATAAGTCAGCAATAAATGGCTCTAACATCAACGGTGGTTTATATTCTTATCCGGTATTGATGGCAGCAGATATTTTAATATATCAAGCCAATCAAGTACCTGTAGGTGATGACCAAAAACAACACCTAGAACTGGCGCGAGATATCGCTACACGGTTCAATAACGTATATGGCAAAACTTTTAGCATACCCGAACCTTATATCCCTGAGTTTGGCGCTCGAGTGATGAGCTTACAAGAGCCAACAAAAAAGATGTCTAAGTCAGACGATAACGTCAACAACTTTGTCGGCCTATTGGAAGACCCCAAAAAGATTACCAAGAAGATTAAGCGTGCGGTGACAGACTCTGACGACCAAGCGCGCATTTACTTTGATACGACAGAAAAACCCGGAGTATCCAATTTATTGAGTTTATTGTCATGTGCTACTGGGACCTCAATCGAAACACTCGTTCCTAGCTATGAAGATAAGATGTACGGTCATTTAAAATCAGATGTAGCCGATGCAATAGTTGCATTAATTGAGCCCATTCAGGATAAGTATCACGCGTTACGGGATGACCAAACTGAACTAAACAGAATAATGCGTGAAGGCTCAGAAAAAGCCAGTCAACGTGCAGCAGTCACACTGGAAAAAGCATATGATGCGGTAGGTTTTGTTAAACGCCCTTAAATCAATCAGCGGTTAATTACAACAATGCTTCTGCTGATAGATAATTATGATTCTTTTACTGAAAACTTAGCTCGTTATTTTGAAGAGTTGGGACAAGAGGTAGTAGTTGTGCGCAATGATAAAATCTGTTGTGACGACATACGTTCTTTATCCCCCGATTATTTGGTTTTTTCGCCCGGTCCTTGTACACCTAATAGTGCAGGCATAACACTAGTAGCGATAAAGGCATTCGCTGGTCTCATCCCTATATTAGGTGTCTGCTTAGGGCATCAAGCTATATGTCAAGTATTTGGTGCCAACCTCATTAAAGCTCAACAAATAAAACATGGAAAAACATCACAAATTTACCATGATCATTCCGCTTTGTTTAAAGATGTGCCTGTGCCATTCGTTGCGACGCGTTATCACTCTTTGGTGATAGATAGAGTTAGTATCCCTGACAACTTTAGAGTAACTGCGTGGTGCAGTGATAACGGCGACGTCAAAAGTCACCTTTTATGCAAGGATTTGATAGAACATAGAGAAGTAATGGCTATTGAGCATAACACTCTAGCGATTTTTGGTGTGCAATTTCACCCTGAATCTTTACTAACCGAATTCGGCCATTGTATTCTCAGTAATTTTCTTAAAACCAAACTTTCAATGGCACAATAATAGTGCTTAGAAATTGAGTAATAACAATGTATATTAATCATTGGCATAACTGTTAATAAAACGTTATTTTTTGTATATTCTCAGTAACAGCATTATGCACAAATAAAAACATACTGATAGTTGTAATACAAAGACTTAATCAACAGTAATTAAAGAAGAAAATAGTAATTAATGAGCACATTGACAAATTCGGAAGACCTAGTTAAGCAGCGTTTTGAAGCGCTATTTTTAGATGTAAAGGTGGCACAACAAAGTCTACTCGATGAGGGTAAACCTGTGCAAAACGTAATCGATATTGAGCAAAGCAAAACAGTCAGAGCCTTGCTCCTGGTTGAGAAACAAGCTATTCGAGAAAAAGATTTAAATACTAAGTCAGACCTTAGTTTCCTTAACGCTATAGCCGAACAAGTAGACACAGAAGTTAAAAAACGTCTTGAGGAGAGTCTGGAAGATACAGACTACATATATTCAAAAATAATAGGAATAGACAGAGCACTACCTGAGTTACTCGACTTGGTTGGCATCAAAGCAGCCACTATTACAAAAATTGAGCCCCTTGCCACCGAATTGCCCTGGTTGTTTAATGATTTAATGAAGTTCGTTAATCAACCTAAATACCAGCGCATTGACAACAAAGGCAAAGTTGTATTAGTTGAAACTATGCGAGTGGGACTGAATTTTTTTGGTATAGAGAATTTAATGATGCTACTCACATCTCTGGCCTTCAAACGTTCGATGCCTCAAATAACCGACCCTTACCCGCAAATAAAACTAAGAATTTGGGAGGAAGCCTTAGCAACAGCGATTTCGTGCAAACAAATAGCTTCTGTGGTGGGTGTCAATCAAGATCATGCTTTTTGCTTAGGTATTCTACAAACGATGGGGAAAGTAGTGGTTTCAAAGTTATACTTTAGACTCTTCGAGAGCGTGCTGCGAGAAGCCTTATTAGAAACTCAAAATGCACAAAAGCATGAAGAACACTCTGCTTTGACCAGAATTACTCCATCAGGTCCATTTCTGAATCATCTAATCGATACACATGCACTAAAGATTAGTGCCAAATTAATTGATAAAATGGCGATGAAAAGAGTCATGATCGCTAATGCAATGTTTGAAGTGGCAAATAATGAACCTGCAGCAAACCTATCGCCCCTAGCGTTGGTATTAAAACAAGGTAAGGCTTATGCTCAGTATCGTATGTTAAAAGGGCACAAGCTGATTGATTTACAGCAGTCTAAAGATTTCATACGCACCCTGCGTATGCCTAAAGGCTCCTTAGAATTACTTAAAACAACAGATATGCGCTCACTTGACTTAAGTATCAATAACGATTAATTATTTTGAGCATAATCATGCAATCCCTTTGAAATAATTAAATACCCCAATACTGGTATGCGCTATTGAGGTTGCTTGACGCTGAAGCTAAAAACTATATTATCAGCGACTAAATAGTTATTCACTATTCATGCAAAACTAGATGAATCCCTTTAAAAACGCAGCTTTACATTTAATATGCATAAAGACATGTGTCAAACCTTCTGCCATACTACCGCTCTTTTTTAAGCCAATATTTGACACTAGAAAGGCAATAGAATGAATGTAACTCGCGACTTGTTTAATGAAGTAATGGTTCCTAACTACAACCCAGCGGCAATAATCCCGGTAAAAGGATTAGGCTCTCGCTTGTGGGATCAAGCAGGTACCGAATACATCGATTTTGCTGGAGGCATAGCGGTCAACGTATTAGGCCATTGCCATCCTGAACTTGTCTCTGTGCTAACAGAGCAAGGCCAAAAGCTTTGGCATTTAAGCAACGTACTAACCAATGAACCCGCGCTACGCTTAGCCAAAAAACTAACGGATGCCACTTTTGGTGAAAAAGTATACTTTGCCAATTCTGGTGCTGAAGCAAACGAAGCGGCATTAAAACTAGCTCGTCGTTTTGCTCTTGACCACTTTGGTGAGCAGAAAGATCAAATTATCTCTTTTAAACAAGGCTTCCATGGTCGTACCTTCTTTACTGTCACAGTGGGTGGACAAACAGCTTACTCAGATGGGTTTGGCCCTAAACCAGGTGCTATCGAGCATACCGATTATAATGACTTAGCGAGTTTTGAAGCATTAATATCTGACAGAACCTGTGCCGTTATGATGGAGCCATTGCAAGGTGAAGGCGGCATAATCAGCCCTACTATTGATTTTGTCAAAGGTGTGCGTGCTTTGTGTGAGAAACACAACGCCCTACTTATTTTTGATGAAGTACAATCCGGTGTCGGTCGTACAGGCGATCTTTATGCTTACATGGGGCTTAGTGTGGTACCAGATATTCTCACAACAGCTAAAGCGCTAGGTGGCGGCTTCCCAATTGGCGCCATGTTAACCACTACAGAAATTGCCAAACATTTAAAGATAGGTACTCACGGCAGCACTTATGGTGGTAACCCACTAGGCTGTGCGATAGCCGAAAGAGTCTTAGATATTGTTAATACACCAGAAGTATTAAATGGGGTAAAACATAAAGAACAACTTTTCCGTAAGGGATTAGAAGCAATCAATAATCAATACCACTGTTTCGCAGAAATTCGTGGTAAAGGCCTTTTATTGGGTGCTGCATTAAATGAAAAATTTATGGGGCGCGCTAAAGAATTTTTAGTTGCCGCTGCTGAAGAGCATTTAATGTGTTTGATTGCAGGTGCTAATGTAGTGCGTTTTGCTCCATCACTTATTATACCTGATGAAGACATTCAAGAAGGTCTGGTACGTTTCGAACGAGCCGTGGCAAAAGTAGTTGGCGCCGACGTTTCCTTTAAGTGAGTAAGCGAACATGAAAATTATTCGCCCAATCCATCCTGATGATTATTCGTCACTGAATGAAATTGCCCAAGAATCTGGGGTAGGTTTTACGTCGTTGCCAGTAAACGAAGTTTTACTTAGAAGTAAGATAGAAAAGTCAGTACAAGCCTTTGCCAAAGATGTAGCCGAGCCAGCAGATGAAAGTTATCTGTTTGTGATGCAAGACCAAGACACCCAAGAAGTGGTAGGTACTAGCGGTATTGTGGCCGGTGTAGGTTTAGACGATGCATTTTATCATTACCATTTAAGTAAGGTGGTGCATGCATCGCGTGAGCTAAAAATTTATAATAATGTCGATATACTAACCCTGTGTAACGACTACACAGGTGTTTCTGAAATATGCACATTATTTTTACGCCAAGGTGCAAGAGAAGGCTTAAACGGTAGATTATTATCCAAGTTTCGTTTTTTGTTTATGATGGAACACAGAAACCGTTTTGCTGAAACTATCATCGCCGAAATGCGCGGAATAAATGACGAAAACGGTCAATCACCTTTCTGGCAATGGTTAGAAGAACATTTCTTTTCAATGGACTTCCCTACAGCTGACTATCTCACTGGGATTGGTCAAAAACAGTTCATCGCTGAGCTTATGCCAAAATATCCCATTTATGTAAACTTGCTAAGCAAACAAGCCCAAGCCGTGATTGGTCAAGTACATGAAAAAACCAAACCCGCACTACAACTTCTAGAACAAGAAGGCTTTAGTTGTAGAGGCTACGTAGATATTTTTGATGCGGGTCCGACCGTTGAAGCTAATTTAAAACATATTCGCAGTGCGCAGGCTAGTAGAAAAATGCAGATTAAAGTGACGGATAAAATTGATGACAATCAACCAACATTTTTTGTCATTAATACTAATGTTCAAGACTTTCGTGGAGTATGCACAACACTTCTTATCGATGTCGATACTGAACATGCCACTATTAGTCAACAAGCAGCCGATGCACTCGGTGTAAGTGATGGCGACAACGTTCGCTTTGCACCTACTCATTTCAGGACATAATCATGAATACGCACACTCATTTTATCGCTGACAACTGGTTAGTTGGCGAAGGTCACGACATAAAATCAATTGATCCTGCAAAGAAAAACATCATTTGGCAGGCTAAATCGGCTTCTCAAGAACAAGTTAATTCAGCCGTCAAGGCTGCTCGCTCTGCATTTGTTTCTTGGAGTAATCTTAGATTTGATGAGCGCTTGGTTTTTGTCAAAAAGTTCGCAGAATTACTCGCTCAAAATAAACAAGCTCTTGCTTTAAGTATAGCTCAAGAAACAGGTAAACCATTATGGGAAACGGCGACTGAAGTAGGCGCTATGATAGGTAAAATTGCCTTGTCAGAAAAAGCTTACCATGAGCGAACCGGGACAGTAGAAAATGCTATGCCGTTAGGTAAAGCATTTATTCGCCACAAACCCCATGGCGTAGTCGCGGTATTTGGTCCATACAACTTCCCAGGACATTTACCCAATGGACATATCGTTCCTGCACTATTAGCGGGTAATACTATTGTATTTAAGCCAAGCGATCTTACGCCTTTGGTAGCAGAGAAAACCTTAGAACTATGGCAGCAAGCTGGTTTACCTGCTGGGGTATTGAACATGGTTCAAGGTGAAGTAGAAACAGGTAAAGCACTTGCCTCTCATAGTGGATTAGATGGCCTGTTTTTTACAGGTAGTTCGCGTACTGGTAGATTGTTACACGAGCAGTTTGCTGGGCATCCCGGAAAAATATTAGCCTTGGAAATGGGAGGAAATAACCCGCTAATAGTCAAAGATGCTGCGGATACTAAAGCTGTGGTGCACGATATTATCCAATCAGCCTTTGTCACTTCTGGTCAACGTTGTACTTGCGCGCGCCGTTTGTTTATTCAACAAGGTGAGGCTGGTGATGTTATTATGAATAAATTGATTGAAGCAACCAACAACATTCAAGTAGGCATGTATGATGCCGAAGCACAGCCTTTTATGGGCGCGATGGTTTCACAACATGCAGCGTCTTTAATGGTCAAAGCACAACAACAGTTGCTCACTCTTGGGGCGAAATCCTTAGTCGAGCTTAAGCATCTAGATATTGAGTCTGGTTTTGTTAGTCCAGGTATTATTGACGTGACTGACATCATTAAGGATATGCCAGATGAAGAACATTTTGGCCCTTTACTCAAAGTCATTCGTTATACTGATTTTGACCAAGCCATAGATGAGGCCAACAATACTAGCTTTGGATTATCCGCAGGGTTATTAGCCGATAATCAGGCAGACTACGAACATTTTTATCAGCGTATTCGTGCTGGAATAGTTAACTGGAATAGGCCTATTACTGGCGCCAGTGGTGCAGCACCTTTTGGTGGGATTGGCGATAGCGGCAATCATAGGGCAAGTGCTTACTATGCTGCTGACTACTGTGCTTACCCAGTTGCTTCAGTAGAATTAGAAAAAACAACACTACCTGGTACTTTAAGTCCAGGATTAAGCATTTAATTTTAGAACGAGATTTTTAGCGCTATGCATAACAAAATTGATAGCTTGTTTAGCCATTTATGGCAAGATTATCTAACCATTACACCTTCGGCAAAAAAAGTTCATGACTTGTTGGAAGGATACGAGTCTAAGCATTTAGGTAAAACGTCTAAGTTAGTTAATGACCATATTGCGCTGCGTACTTTTGATATAGAAAAAATTAACTTAGATAAACTTGCAGCACATTTCCTAGCACTAGGTTACACCGAGCAAGGCCAATATGAGTTTGTAGAAAAAAAGCTACGTGCTAAACACTTTGAACATACAGATGACACTCATCCCAAAGTATTTATTAGTGAACTGATGGTTGAAGACATGCCTTTTGATGTGCAGCAGATTATTCTGAAAATGACGGATAACATTTCTAATGATGCGGCGGCGCAGGACAACTTCTTGTATTCAGGTACACATTGGCAAGTCAGTCCGCAAGAATATGACGTTTTAGCTGAACACTCTGAATATGCAGCCTGGATGTCGGTTTGGGGATTTAGAGCGAATCATTTTACTGTGAGCTTAAATCACATGGGGCATTTCCAATCTCTGGCACAAATAAATACCCTATTAAAAAGTGAAGGTTTTATACTTAATTCTTCAGGCGGTGAAATCAAAGGTGGTCCAGAGGTTTTATTGGCTCAGTCGTCGACTATGGCAGACAAAATAGAAGTGCAGTTCACTAATGGCAAGAAGTTAGTACCTAGCTGTTTTTATGAATTCGCTCAGCGTTACAATATGCCGACTGGAAAATTATACCAAGGTTTTGTTGCCGCTTCTGCCGATAAAATATTTGAAAGTACTAATATTTGAACGCACAGATAGCTAATTATGAAACGTTATAATAAAAAGCCAGTTGTGTAAAAACTGGCTTTTTATGTTTCAGGTACTGTTAAACTCACACTAGACGGTAAATGAAGCACCACAACCACATGTGGTCGTTGCGTTAGGGTTTGTCACTAAAAAGCGAGAACCTTCTAATCCTTCAGTGTAATCAACTTCTCCGCCTACTAAATATTGTAGGCTCATAGGATCAACCACTAAAGTCACTTCGTTTTTATCAATTGTGGTGTCACCTTCATTGACCTTTTCATCAAAGGTAAATCCATATTGGAAGCCAGAACAGCCTCCACCGGTCACATACACACGTAGTTTAAGATTTGGATTTTCTTCTTCTTCCACCAAAGTTTTTACTTTTCTAGCGGCAGCATCAGAAAATTCAATAGGTAACGCGATTTGCACTGTCATAACTTGCCTCGGTAAAAAATGGGATAACTCTAATTGGGCGAATTATCTAGTACCTGACTAATATGGTCAAGTATTCACTAAGACTAATTAATTCAGATTTAGTTCTGCTTAGCCTAGTTGGGGTTAATGACCCAATCGAATACAGTAGTTAACTCGCCTTTCTTGCGTTTAAACTGGAATATATCAGCATGCACAGATACTTGCTCTGGTTGAAAACCTTCTGGTAACCTTATTTCTCCAGCAATCACCTGAAAATATTTAAAACTAAAGGTCAAACTTTTTTGCTCTTGATCGGACAGCATAGAATCCAAGGTGTATTGCTTAGCTTTACCATTTTCACTGCCTACCAAAGTAACCTTTAAATTTCCCTTGAGGGTATTCTTGGTTTTATTCTGTTGCATCAAGACTAATTCGAATCGAAAAGAATTATCACTCAATGCGGGCTCTAGATTAAACCCCTCAATCAGAAAACCTTGTTCATTCAGTTCTGGTGCCATCACTTGTTGATAAAAAGCAAGTTGAGTGCGTAAGTCTTTTTCAACATCAAGGCTTTTTCCAATTTCAATAAAATGTTGCTGTTGAGTCAGCTTTGCAACTTCGAGTTCAACCCCTAGGATGTTTAAATTTTTTACCAGCTTTTCATTTTCCAACTTAAGGTTATAGATACTTTTTTCATGTGTGGATATTGTCATTTGTTGTTGGGTGTAATTCGCATTACCCCAGAAAAAACCTAGATACACAGTGACCGCAATCATCACTATTAGAATCAAATAAAATTGAAATGCGCCAAATTTATTCTTGAGATCAGAAATAATCAATTTATGCCCTTTTTAAAGCGGTAAGCTTTGCTTCGTTGGTCGAATATTATCATTTAGTCTTTTAAAATAGTCGATTGATTTATCAAACATTCAGTTTGATAAATCTACGAAACAGATTAACTCTATAAAATACAGTGGCTTGTGATAAGCTAAATATAATCTCAGTTATCAGTCAATTTGTAATTGTGAACCTCAACACTTTTAGACAAGAACTTGCCACTCCACGTACATCTATTCAGCTTTGCATCATTGGTATTGTGGGTGGAATTTGCGCCGCGTCTTTGATTATTTTATTTCGTTTAAGCGTTGAATGGCTGCAAAGGTTATTTTTACCCGAGGTAAATGATTTCGGGGCTTTAGATCCACTCATGCGTTTTCTTCTTCCTTGCATAGGCGCCATAGCTATTGTGCTCATCGCTTATTTGACAGGGTTTAAACACTATCGAATGGGGATCCCTTTTGTTATCCATAGAATCAAGCACTACTACGGGCATATTCCTTTTAGAACAGCTATTAACCAGTTCTTTGGGGGTACTTTAGCTTTAGTTTGTGGCTTTTCGGTAGGCCGAGAAGGGCCATCTGTGCATTTAGGTGCATTCGGCAGCAGCTTTTTGGGCCAATGGTTGAAGTTTCCACATAACAGTATTCGCATTTTATCTGGATGTGGAATTGCAGCCGGTATTTCAGCTTCATTCAACACACCTTTTGCAGCTGTAATTTTTGTTATGGAAGTCGTGTTGCGAGAATACAAAATCCATATTTTTATTCCCGTTATGCTGGCTGCAGCTTGCGGCACAGTATTAACCCGTATTGTTTTTGGCGAAGCACAAGAATTGTCTTTTATTCAATTCAACGAATTCAGCCGCTGGATTTACATATACTTGATCATCTTTGGTATCTTACTAGGTTGCCTAGCATCATTGTTTAATAAAACATTGATGCTAGTCATCAGCGGCTTTAGCCGAATCAATATGGTTCGTCGCTTATTAATTGCGGGGCTCATTACCGGCACAGTAGGATATATATTACCTGATGCGTTAGGTGCACACTTTCATTCTGCACACGTTTTAATTGCACAAAATGAAAATATCCAGTTACTAATCGGAGTGGTCGCGGCAAAGTTTTTATTAACTATCTTTGCGATTGGTCTAGGTATCCCTGGAGGCATAATAGGCCCAGTGTTTGTTATAGGGATGCTAAGTGGTGTTGTACTTGCTTTTCCACTGGGGTTTTTCTTAGATGATGTCAGTGACTTAAATGGCAGTTTTTCATTGTTGGGAATGGCGGGGCTGATGACAGCCGTTATTCATGCACCATTAGCTGCATTATCAGCAGTAATGGAATTATCCTATAGCCCAGAGATGATTCTCCCAACGATCCTGGTGATAGTGCCTGCGTATGTCACTTCTACACAGTTTTTAGGTAATAGCTCTATTTTCACTCAGCAATTAGATTATCAAAAGTTACCTTATACCATTTCCTCCGTTATGGAATCGCTGCAAAAGACTGGCGTATTAGCGGTCATGAACAAGGACTTTAAACTTCTCAAGAAAAATAATGAAGGTAGTGAGGATAATAACAACAACGAACAGTTAATAAGCACCTTAGATAATGAACATCATAGCGCCATAGTCCAAAATTCAGTTGATACACAAGGGACTGCTACATATTCATTAGTTGGATATGACAAAGGAAAAGACGCTGCAGCAATACGCTTAAACTTTATTCCAATGCAAGGGGTCAATTTTCAAGCTACGTTAGCTGAAGTGTATAGCTTACTTGAAGTTAACAGAAATGGTGCGGTGTATATATTTTCAACCACAGAAGAAATATTAGGTATTATTACTTGGGAAACACTAAGACACCACCTACATAAAGCAAGTTACTAGGAAGCACAATGACGTTACTTTGGATAAAAGCACTACACGTATTTTTTATGGTTGCTTGGATGTCAGGCTTGTTTTATTTGCCTAGACTGATGGTCTATCACGCACAGACAGATGTTCAGGCAGTGAAAGATCAGTTCAAAATAATGGAAAAGCGACTCTGGTATTTTGTTACACCTTTTGCCTTATTGACCTTAGTATTTGGAGTGTGGTTAATCAGTTTGTATGGCAAAGAATGGTTTGTTGCGTCTAAATGGCTACATTTTAAATTGACTTTAGTCACTGTTTTATATGTTTATCACGGCTACTTGTTTGTATTAGTACGAAAATTTGCTAAAGATGAAAATACTCATTCTTCTCGCTTTTACCGCTTTTTAAATGAAGCCCCAGTTTTAATTGTTTTAGCTATAATTGTTCTAGCGATTGTAAAACATTTCTAAACTTTTGATAAAACCTATACTCTAATAAAACTCATTAAAATCGATATGGATGTCAATCACAAACGCCTCAAGTATTTAGCTGATCAGACTAACGCAGCATTTGAAGAATATAAACGGCATCCCGCATCTTAAGATTATCAATAAGCTAAATATGCCCTTGATCATTATATGTTAGAAATCCGCCTAACTCTTCAGCAAAAAAGCTTAAATCATTTGAGCGTCCAACTGACATAAATATGGCGCTGGTATTTAACCCTATCCTCAGAAAATGTTATGATCGGGGAATCTAATTATGGGTTACCTCAGTACCAAATAATCATACTCATTAATATCACTTTTCGAAGAGTCAAATTACATGTCAGATAAATTAGCCGGCCACTACTCAGATATTCTTTCAATCTTAGGGGAAGACGTTAGTCGTGGTGGATTAGTAGATACGCCCAAACGCGCGGCCAAAGCAATGCAATTTCTAACTGATGGTTATGAAAAAGATTTAGATGGCGTGGTAAATGGGGCAATTTTCGAAGCAGACACAGATGAAATGGTCATTATACAAGACATCGAGTTCTACTCATTATGTGAACATCATATTTTACCTTTTATCGGACGTTGTCATATTGCGTACCTACCTAATGGTAAAGTGTTGGGGTTATCAAAGTTTGCCCGCATTGTTGATATGTATTCTAGGCGTTTACAAATCCAAGAAGGATTAACCAAACAAATCGCCGATGCCGTGCAGAAAGTGACTGGAGCTAAAGGTGTCGGGGTAATTATGGAAGGTAAACACATGTGTATGATGATGCGCGGTGTTCAAAAGCAGAATTCTTCTATGATCACTTCAGTGATGTTGGGCTCTATGCGCACATCTGATGCCACCCGCAATGAATTTTTGCGCTTGATCGGTAAATAAACCTTTGAAAGGCAAAAACCTGTTTAACTTCTAGGTTCAATTTGCAGCTGTTTGTGAATGTTAGAGCTTTCGATTTGTTCCCAGACTTACAAATTCTTGTAGCCATAGTTTGGCTGATTTTTTTCTCAGCCTTGTTTTGTCTGATTTCGCCCAATCAAGGCAATACAACATAAGCATCCAGCCCGGTGATTTTTCGCCGAAACATTCCTGGCTTTGTTTGGTCAACGCGGGAGTTAATCTAAGCTTAGAGGTGATGTGCTTTATTTCTTTAGCATTGAGCTGTTCGCAATGCTTAGGCTCAGAGGTTACGAGATATTCGCGACATTCGAGAGGTCGGTCCAAATAAATACTGCAACTTTTATTTTCGAGAAAGGGGCAATTGAGGCCCAATGAAAAGTACTTTACCCCTATGTCCCTGCGGCTTTCCTTATCTAGGTTTGTAATCTCTTTCAAAGACTCCTCTAATCCAGCAGCGGCTAATGCAGCCTGCGAGTCAGCGAAGCGCTGGCGGATCCGTGATTGGCGAGACTCGGGCATACGCTTAACAACATTGGCTAAATGCAGCGCTTCAAGCTCGGTAACGGGAACAGGCTGGGAGCAGCAAGATGCACAGCCATCCTTACAGCTGATATTTTTTCCTGCTTTTACGCTTTGTTCTATTGAGTGGGAGACAATCTGGTTAGTAAGTAACTGATAAACCGGTATCAGCTCAACAGCTGATACCTTACTGTCGGGAACCGTTGCGCAAAGAGAAACAACCTCATCGCCAATTTTTAAATCGAAGTTCGCTGTAACGGTTGCCTTTGATTTGATTTGATTTTCATTTGAGATTCGATTCCGTATCTAAGTTTGCTTAATAAGCTGAGCTCTGGTTAATTATACAGGGCTTCGCCGTTAAAGTTTCGTTATTCTAAATGGAAAACCAATACTCCATTAGAAATACCCTACAAACGTTAACCTCGGTTATAGACGAAAGGTTCAACCTCAGTCCACAACAGATTATAATGATGTAGGACTTGAAAAATAAATAGGCCCTATACCATTGCGCATATATAATTGGCATGAATTTTCCATCCTTGGCGCCGGAGACAACAAGCTCTCTAAGCTGGTGCAGTTAACGTTAGATAATGACGACTTAGCCAAGTTTCTACTATTGCTTTGCACTCTTAAGGGGCATAAGCACATTTCATACACGAGAAAGTCACTATGTTGAAAAAAGTTAGTATCCATTTATTTGTTATTTTTAGCCTCTTGTTAATTACCCACAATACTTTTGCAAAAGATAATAGTGCTTATGGGCCAAAAGAATTTTCAGATAAAAATAAATGGACCGCGATTGTTGCCGCCTACGCCCCAGAAATTAAAGCTATTGATGAAGCATTCGGTCAACTGGCGGATGCTCAAATCGATCAAACACTGACTATCAAGGGGGTCAAATACCAACTGGGTTCTTATAAAGGAGAGCCTTTAGTGATATTTACTACAGGTATAAGTGTGCCCAATGCGGCTATGACTATGCAGATGGCATTGGATTATTTCCCTATAGACCGAGTGGTAATGATGGGTATAGCTGGTGCAGTTAATCCTGATTTTCA
>JAWUXT010000050.1:0-7129 GCA_034111205.1 Paraglaciecola sp.
ATGTTAACTAATCTACCTCCTTCTAAAATTAATCAACTGAAAGTAGTGGTGTTGACAGGTGCCGGTATTTCGGCTGAATCTGGATTGAAAACATTTAGAGATAATAATGGCTTATGGGAAGAGCATAGTATTGAAGATGTGGCTACTCCTGAAGGATTTGAACGTAATGCAGAGTTAGTCTATCGATTCTACAATCAAAGACGGCGCCAGTTACTCAGTCCAGAAGTGCAACCGAATAAAGCGCACCTAGCACTAGCAAAATTAGAAAATGCATTAGCAGATAATTTTACCCTGATCACCCAAAATGTAGATGATTTACATCAAAGAGCAGGTAACAAAAATGTGCTTCATATGCACGGCAGTTTGTTATCCGCTAAATGTTTAACCTCGGATAGGTGTAGCGCTATATTTACCGATCTAGATCACACTAAGCAGTGTGATTGCTGTCATCCATCAAGCAGAATGCGGCCAGATATCGTATGGTTTGGTGAAATGCCAAAATATATGCAACAAATTGAGACGCTTTTGTATGCTGCCGATATATTTATTTCTATTGGCACCTCAGGCACGGTTTACCCCGCGGCCAGTTTTGTCAGTCAGGCTAACCAATATGGTGCTTACAGCGTAGAGTTAAATCTAGAGCCAAGCTCAGGACAGAATGAATTTTCTGAAAATCACTATGGACCGGCTAGTCAATTGGTCGTTCAGTTCGTGGATACATTACTAAAAGGTAATAACTTTGATTGAACATGTACAACAATATTGGTTAGAGTTTTTGACCATCGCTAGCGTGCACTTGCTGGCTGTCGCTAGTCCGGGGCCAGACTTTGCCATTGTGTTAAAACACAGTGTCAGTTTTGGACGTAGAGCCGCCATTATTACTAGTATTGGGGTTGGTGTTGGCATCCTCATCCATGTTGGTTATTCGTTATTAGGTATCGGGATTTTAATAAAAACTACACCTGTGCTTTTTCAAGTTTTTAGTTATGTAGCTGCTGCATATTTACTTTATTTAGGTTGGGGAGCAGTAAGTAGTCCTGCGCCTAAAAACATAAATAATGTAGAGGTAGAGAAAGTTATTCAAATTATCTCAGATAAGAAAGCCTTTATGGTGGGATTTTTAACTAATGGTCTAAATCCTAAAGCCACCCTGTTCTTTTTATCGGTGTTTGCCGTAGCAGTATCACCAGATACCCCGAATTTAATTAAGCTGGGGTATGGTTTATATTTGGCTGTGGCTACCGGTATTTGGTTTTGTGTGTTGTCATTGTTTTTAAGTTCAAAAAAAGTGACGCTATTTATTGGTAAAAAAGGTTACTGGTTTGATAGGGTTATGGGTGTTGTATTGATTTTGTTGGCGATAAAGCTGGTTATGCCTGTATAGTGCGCGTTCGTATCGTAATAGAGATCGTTAAGTAGGAATATAAGTGGAACAACAAAAAAAGTATGAAATACAGGGCGGCAGCCTCGAAAAGTCGCTAAAGGGTGAAACCCAATTAGATCTAAAAGCGATTGCTGAAGAAGCATGGAATTTATCAAAAAACACTAAGACTGCCGTTTTACATGGTGTGCTGTTGTTGTTTTTTATCGCCATTGTATTTGCCTGGGTATTGCAATCATTTTTTGGCATCTCTGATTTAAGTGTTATGCCTCAAAGTATGATGATTTCACTAAAAGTCGCGGGCATCATTGTTACTACACCGATAATAGCCACCATGTTTTTATTAGGAATTTCACATAGCGTAGGTATTAAACCAAAATTCAGCTCCATTCTAAAAAATGTAATGGGCTCAATATTAGTGATTTTGCTGGCCCTGTTATTAGCTGCGATGTCGGATGTGGGGTCGTTTGTTGGTTCACAAATTAGTGTGTTGTTAGGTGTGGCGGTGTTGTTTTATATAAATCTTGCCACAGGCTTTTCAATCATGTTGTTGATTGAAAAAAGGCTAGCACCGAGTCAATCTGTGATCCAGTCTTTGAAAGTGTTTCACAAATATTGGATGCCACTTTCGATATTTTACATCGTGTATTATCTTTGTCTGTTTTTAGGCGCTTTGTCCTTAGGTTTTGCGTACATATGGATAATTCCCTTTTTCATTAATATGAAAGGTATATTATATCGAGAGTTATTTGGCGTTAAAGTGCTTAGTGCTAAGAATCAATCGAACCCTGATGAGGCGGTATTTCATGCGTAATTTTATTAAAATATCTGTTGTGACCCTAGCTGTTATAATCAGCACAATAATATTGATTGTTTTACTACAACAATTTAAAACTAAAGATGTTGCGGAAGACATTATTAGTCTGAATGGTTTACACATCGCCCCATTAGATAACAGTAGGAAAGCAGTACCAAATTTTTCTGATTATGCTGATGTTATCGAAAAAAAAAAGGCGTTTTTTGCTTATTTACAACCTGAAATTAAAAGACAAAATGAGATAGTATTAAAAGAGCGTGAAATGGTGTTTGCTCTGCAAGCGTTATTCTTACAAAAACAAGAGTTTAATAAGCATCAACAAGAAGTGTTTAATAAGTTAGCAAAAAAATATCAATTTAGCAGTGATAAACCTCTATCTGTAGAGCAAACCCTAGAAACATTAGTCAGAAGAGTTGACACAATACCAGAGGCTCTCATTTTAGTTCAGGCAGCGAATGAATCTGGTTGGGGTGCCTCTAGGTTTGCACAAAAGGGCTATAATTTTTTTGGTCTTTGGTGTTTTAAAAAGGGCTGTGGATTTGTACCTAAACAACGTACTGATGGGGCCGTACACGAAGTCGCAAAGTTTAGGGACTTATCACATGCAGTTATGACCTATGTTCGTAACATCAATCGTCATTATGCATATAAAGACTTACGTGTAATAAGGCAAACTCTTAGAGAGGCTGATAAGCCCGTTACTGCAAGAGCTCTCGCAGTCGGTCTATCAAGTTATTCTGAGCGCGGTCAAGAATACATCGATGAATTGTTGAGTATGTTGCGGGTAAATAGAAAACACATGGGAACAGCGGGTTGAAATTTTTTATATTAGGGCTGATGATTTTAAGTACATATGCTTCTGCGGAGACCTTAGAAGTAGAGTATTCGAGTTTTTATAGTCATGTTAAAAAACTGGATGACCCAGAGACAAACGCATTAAGATTTGCTTTCGGATTTCAGCATATTGCTAAACTGCGTCTTTGTCGCATCAGCAGTGCAAAAATAGTCACGCAAAAACAAACAATGCCATTGACGGTGGAAAATAATAATCGTTTCACTGTGCCCACAGATAAAATTCTTAAAATGGCAAAGGCCAAGGTGGTTATAGAATTAGATGATCAGGCGAATCAATGTGACATGTCAGTGCAGTTAGAAACATTGCCGAGTTTCTTAAAGACCCAATATACCCAAGAGGAATTGTTATTGCTATTTCATCAATATCAGGCCTTTTTTGATGAAATGGGCGGTTTTTTGTCTTTTATGATGCCTTCAGCAGAAGGTTTACTGTTTCACTTTGATGAAGAGGTTCGCTCTTCAGAAACCTTAAAGCGCTTACTTAATGAAAAGGGGGGATTAACTCTGAGCAAGATATGGATGATGCAGCACAAAATCTTAGAATTACCTACAAAACCGTTACGTATAACTGCTATTGTCGAAAAATAATCTAAAATAATAAGTAATAGATATGCGGGATATACTCATATGCCCCGCAAACTATTGTTCCTAAGTGTTACATTATTCTTGAGAATAAACGTCTACTTCCACCTGTATTGCGACTACGTCGCATACTTGAACGCAACTCGGTTCTCTTACTATCTAACCAACTATCACGATTCACATTAGCCTCAGCACCTCTGCGGTTTTCTTCAGTTGTTCTGTATTTACAAAATTGTTTATATGCTGATAAATCTTGAGACAACTCTTGAATAACTAACTCGATCATAATGGCATCATCAACAAAACCTAAACCAGGAATGTTGTCAGGCACTAAATCTTCAGGTTCGCTAAAGTAGGCTAGAGAAGTCAAAATTTCATTTTTTTCATCTTCAGGCATTTGCCATTCAGGGTCTTCTAATGCTGAAATAAGAGTTTCGAGTGATTCCATTCTGTGTTTAACAAAATCAGGCAAATTAGCCTGTTCCATTTCTGCACAAACGGCACGTGCTTTCTGTAACACTTCAGCCGGTGGATATTCACTGGCTTTTTCCATCGCGGCTTTCATCATGGTACGAAAATGGTCTAAATCACTGTCAGAAAGTTCGAAACTAATTTGAATGGGCATGTTGGCAATCCTTGTTTTGTTGTTAGATATCTACCTTAAAGAGCAGCTGAGAGTCTGTCAATTGTACAGTGCATATATCGCACATTATCCACAATTAATTGGCACTTTATGGATGAATTATACTCAATTAATCCGTATTTAGTCTGTACCCAATTGATATTTAATTTGATCTGCAATTCTATGAACACTAGCACGACCATGCTCAATCAATTCTTTGGCTCGATAAAACTCCATCATGCCGAAATCACGAAGCTGTGGTTCAATTAGAATGTCAGGTGGATCGCCAGCCAGGCGAGAGCGGGTCACTCTTGCAGATAGTATATCTAATGATCCTGTCATAGCATTAATAATGGATGGGGCAGGAGGCACAATGATATTATTGTCGCTTGGTACCTCCAGTGTTTTTGGCTGTTCCACATCAGCAGGCTCGAGGATCTCTAAACATTCTTCAGTCAAAAATTCTTGGTTTGTAATTATGTCTTGCTCAGTTGCATTAGTAGTTACGTCTCCATCCTTCTTAAACCATTGTTGAATTTGTTGCTGACTAAGTTTAAAAAAATCGGATGTCTTTTTTTGGTTATTTCCATGATCGATAGGATTGGCAACCAAAGATTGAGGTCTAAAGTCTGCACTTAGATTAACTGCAATCACAATGTCAGCTCCTAACATTCTGCACATATTAACTGGCACAGGATTAACTACGCCTCCATCAACAAGCCATCTATTTTCAAATAAAAGTGGTGGAAACAAACCAGGAATAGCACATGATGCTTTAACAGCTTGAACAACAGAACCACTCATAAAGTTAACCTCTCGGCCGCTGTATAAGTCTGTGGCGACAGCTGCAAAAGGTTTATTTAACTCTTCAAAGGTTTCAAAACTAAAATTATATTCTAGGGCTTGAAATACTTTAAGCCCACTCACTAGGCCACCTTTATGAAAACCGACTCCCATCAAAGCAAACACCTGCCAATCTGTTAGGCTTTCAACCCATTCGGCTAACTCTGACAGTTTTCCAGAGGCATAAGCGGCTCCCACATAAGAGCCGATAGAGCACCCGGATACTATATCTATCTCGATGCCCATTTCTTCTAGAGCTTGGATAACGCCTATATGCGCCCATCCTCGTGCAGCGCCGCTTCCTAATGCAATACCTATTTTCATAAATAAATGTTCTTAATCCTAAATGTTGGTTATGTTGAGTGACGTTACTTCTTTAAACTGAGCCGAAGTGACTGAGGTCAATTCGGGAGGATCAAAACCAATATCACCGTTTTCGAATGGTGTAGATTGGGTTTTTAAAGCTACAAAATCAAATTGAGTATTATCAGCTAAATGCGAAGGAACCACATTTTGTAACGCTTTTGACATGGATTCTATTCTGCCAGGAAAACGCTGCTGCCAATCTTGTAACATGCCCTTGATGACTTTTCTTTGTAGGTTTTCTTGGGAGCCACAAAGGTTGCAAGGAATGATCGGAAATTCAAGGTGTTGCGAATAGGCCGCAATATCCTGTTCGGCGCAATAAGCTAATGGCCGGATAACCATTTGTTTGCCATCATCACTGACTAATTTAGGTGGCATCGATTTTAGCTGCCCCCCGTTAAACATGTTCAGAAAAAGAGTCTCCAACATATCATCTCTATGATGTCCTAATGCAATTTTAGTGGCTTTTAATCGCGTAGCTGTGTTGTATAAAATTCCTCGGCGCAGCCTTGAGCAAAGTGCACAGGTAGTTTTACCTTCAGGTACTTTATCTATAACGATGGAATAAGTGTCTTCTTCTACCACTTCAAAATCCACACCAAGCTGGGTAAGGTATTCAGGCAATACATGCTCTGGAAATCCAGGTTGTTTCTGATCAAGATTAACCGCAATAATACTAAAAGAAATAGGCGCTACTTTTTGCATATGTAGCAACATATCCAACATAGTGTAACTATCTTTGCCGCCAGATAAACAGACCATCACTTTATCGCCAGCTTCAATCATATTAAAATCAGCTAGCGCTTTACCGGTGTTATGTCTGATGCGTTTTTGTAATTTATTGAAGCTTTGTGTGTTTTGCTTATTAATACTGGATAATTGATTCATGGATATGCTTATATTTTATCGACTAAAAGGTTGCCTCATATGGCTGGGTAATTATACTGGAAAAAAATTCCTGTTTCTGAACTAAACCTTTGTTTAATGGATATGTTGTTTTTATGCCTTATAGTTTGTCAATACAAGACCTATTTTTCACTTGGTCAAAACAAAGTCAATTTGCTCTAAATATACCTCATTGGCAAGTGGAGTCAGGAAAAAAAGTATTCTTATATGGACGTTCAGGGGAAGGTAAGTCTACGTTGTTGAACTTAATTTCTGGTATAGAAAACCGCTATACTGGTGAAATACATGTCTTAGGTCAAGACACGGCCAAATTAAACCAAAGACAAAAAGACACGTTCAGAGCGAATAATATTGGGATTATTTTTCAACAGTTTAATTTATTGCCTTATTTATCAGCAGAACAAAATATACGTTTGGCCCAGCGTTTTAGAAGTGTAAATAAGACCGCAGACTCAAGCGAATTAGCTTCAATATTTGAACGCTTAGAATTAAACCGTCATATACTCAAACAAAAAGCAATTGAGCTGAGTGTTGGTCAACAGCAAAGAGTAGCCGTTGCACGAGCCTTGTACGGTTCACCTGAGTTGATTATTGCCGATGAACCTCCCTCGGCCTAAGATACTCAGACCAGAGCACAATTTATCCAGTTATTATTAGACTCAGCTGAATCTTCGACGGTTATATTTGTTAGTCACGATATGTCTTTGGCGTCACACTTTGATCAACAATTGGCTCTAGCAGATTTACAGCAACCAAG
>JAWUXT010000051.1:0-8981 GCA_034111205.1 Paraglaciecola sp.
CCCCGCCTATCAGAATTTTTACGATTTTTTTGTTAACGACTATATGCCTAACTGTCGTAAAGAGCCTGGCATTGCCAGTGCCAAAGGTGGTGCAGATTATTACGCCTACACTGCCAACTACTACACCACAACCGATGCCACCCCTCAACAAATCCATGATTTGGGTTTAAGCGAAGTGAAACGAATTCGTGTTGAAATGCAGGCAATTATTGATCAGGTAGGCTTCACAGGCAGTTACGCTGAATTCTTGCAGTTTTTAGCGACCGACCCACAGTTTTATGCAGCAGACAGACAAGATGTACTCGAAAAAACCGCCTTTATCGCCATGAAAATGTATGGCAAATTACCCACATTCTTTGGTCACCTACCCCGCAATACCTTCACCATAAAAGGTTCAGCTTCTAGAGGCGCATTTTATATGCCGCCACCAGACAATCGCACACCGGGCACTTACTTTTTAACCTCTGAACCAAAACAACAACCGCTGTATAACCTAGAAGCGCTCAGCCTACACGAAGCGGTACCTGGGCATCATTTACAAAATGCCATTGCTATGGAATTAGATGTACCCGAATTTAGGCGCACCCTAAGTCACTCAGCTTTTGGGGAAGGCTGGGGCTTATATTCAGAGCGTTTAGGCAAGGAAGCAGGATTCTACCAAGACCCCTATAGTGACTTTGGCCGCTTAGGTTACGAAATGTGGCGCGCCGTGCGTCTAGTGGTAGACACTGGCATTCATGCTTTTGGCTGGAGCCGCCAGCAAGCCATCGATTATTTAGCACAACATACCGCGCTGCCCCAAAAATCAGTAGAGAACCAAATTGATCGCTACATCTCATGGCCGGGTCAAGCGTTGTCATACAAAATGGGTGAAATCAAAATACGTGAATTGCGAGCCAAGGCTGAACAAACATTAGGTGAAAAGTTCGATATTCGTAGCTTTCACGATACTGTCATTGGACAAGGTTCATTGCCTATGGCTGTGCTTGAAGACGTGATAGATGATTGGATAATCACTCAAGAAGTGAAATGAAAAGGTCGAAATCGCTTTCAGTTATTCCAACCAAGCGCACTGAAGACTGGTGGCAATTGCGCCACCAGCAAAAACTCGCAGAGTTACAGGAAATCAGCGAACCCATCGACATCTTATTCCTTGGCGACTCCATCACCCATGCTTGGGAAGTTGAAGGCGAGGAATATTGGCAACAACATTTTGCACATCGCAGAGCATTAAATCTAGGTTTTGCGGGTGACAGAACTGAACACTTGTTGTGGCGTTTGCAAAACGGTGCAGTAAAAGGCTTATCTCCCCAATGGGTAATTTTGTTAATTGGTACTAATAACGCTGGGCATAGACTTGATGCACCAGAATACATAGCGACAGGTGTTCAAACAATATTAGATGAAATACAGCTGCAGTTACCCACAAGTAAAATACTGCTTATGGAGATATTCCCCCGAAGTAGAAATACCAATAAACCCATGCGTCAGCGAGTGAATGCTAGCACCGCGCTGATAAAAACATTCGCCGATGGTAAACAAATACATTGGTTGGATATCAACCACCAATTTCTGACTGAGAATGGCGTATTACTAGAATCAGTTATGCCTGACTTACTGCACCCTAATGCCGCCCAATATCATAAGTGGGGCCATGCTATTTTATCTTATATCAAACATCACTAAGTCCCTCTAATATCCCAACTGTGTGAAATCTTACATTTATGTAACGGATTATTACGTATTCGACTCAATTTACTGTTCTTAGCCTATATAAATAAGCTAGCAGATATTGCTCTTAATGCAGCTAAATCGGCTGGAACAAGATTGGCAAGAATGGAGACAAGTACAAAATCGACTCGTCAGCCAAAAGATAGCACAACAACAAAATACACAACGATTTGAGAAAAAGTCAGTAAAATCCCTTGATGAAATCTGGCTTTGGGGGCTTTAGGTGTTATCCATGAGTATCTTATGGCTGGAGCGAAAGCTGTTTTAGCAAAAGTTCAAATAAATGATAACAAGCGTAAATAAACTTAAAACAACATTAAAATTGACGCTACGCCTGTCATGCCAATCACCATCCAGCGATAGTTTTGTTCTCGAATACGTTTAACGAGCCAAATACCACACCAAGCACCTAAGGCAATAAAAGGTAAACATATAAGGTTAAGTAAAAAAGAGTTCACATCGATACTTTGCCAACTGAAGACATGAAAAGGGACTTTGAACAGATTGATGGCCAGAAAAAACCACGCTGCTGTACCGATATACTCATTTTTTGGTAAACGCATACTGAGTAAATACACTGCCATAACCAAGCCTGCCAGATTGCCAATCATGGTGGTGATCCCACCCAACAGTCCCATCAATAAAGCAAACCAAAGGTAATCAGGAATGGCTGCTTTGTTGCCTTTTTCCATCCACAGCATAATCACTAAACTAGCAAAAATAATAACACTCATAGCACTTCTAAATACTTGGTCATCAATTTCATTGCCTAGCCAAGTACCCACTAGTACGCCAACCGCTGCAGAAGGAAATAGTTTCAACAAGTATCCCCAATTGGCATCTCTATGATAATACTTCACTGCAAACAGGTCAGCCATAATCAACATTGGTAACATAAGACCTGTTGAACTTTTACCGCCGAACATAATGGCTAATAAAGGCACCGCAAACATCGATATGTTATGCACACCGGTTTTTGCCATCCCAATAAAAAACGCCACTAAGAACAGTAGTGCCACACTAAAATAACTGAGGGAATAACCAAATAGCTCAAGCATAGTTATCGAGTACAAAGAGCATATCTTGAGCATGTTGGAGATCCTGATAATTCAGAATTAACACCTCAATTTTCATTAAAACCTATAAGAATAGTTGCTGCGAGATAGACGCAAATGTAGCCTGGGTAAGAGTTTGCAAGTCTAACGCATTTAACTCAATTTCTAGGCCTCTTCGACCTCCACTCACATAGATTGTTGCATACTCCTGGGCAGAACGATCGATGACGGTCTTTAGAGACTTTTTCTGTCCTAGAGGACTAACACCGCCTAAGACATAACCAGTGCTGCGCTGTACTTCTGCTTTATCAGCCATTTCGGCCTTTCTGCCCCCACAGTCCTTAGCAACACTCTTCATACTCAACATAGTATTAACAGGCAGTATCGCAACCACCAACTCCGCAGTGTCCAGTTTAACCACTAGGGTTTTAAATACTCGCTCGGGCGCCACTGCCAGCTTTTCGGCAGCTTCCAGTCCATACGAAGCATTCCCACTATCATGCTCATATTGGTGAAGAAAATATTCGATCTTTGCCTTTTTAGCACTGTTAATAGCGGGGGTCATAACACAAGGTCCCGGCTAATTTTTTTCGACTACACAATTTTTTTGAACTCTGGCTTTAACTTGGCGTATCGTGTTGATATCTCCTTCTGCCTCGGCATCAACCAGGTCCAATCGCGAATCTTGGCATCTCAATTTGTTGGCTTGATTAGCCATATAAGCTTGGTCTTTTTGCTTTTGAATCGAGCCTTCAACACCCGAGTATTCGCCTCTGTCTTCTGGGCGTTTTTCTTTTTCGTAAGGCGGAGCTTGATAAGAACCACAAGCAACAAGTGTTAAGGTTAATACGCTAACAATAAAAAATTTATTCATTGAATGTTCCTTTTAAATATAAATCACGGCTGTTGATACTTTAAAATAAAAAGTATTAATCTACACGCATTTTAGCTAGTTCAGGTAATTCACCTTCAAGACCCATAGCATGTTGAATGATTTTTTGTTTGGTAAATGATGATCGATTAGCCAAACTTAAGCCAGTATCTCTGATTAATTTTTTAACGGATTGATCTCCAGCAAATAAACGTTTAAAACCCTCCATAGCGGCCACCATTTTAACTGCTTCAGTTTTACGCCAGCGCTCAAAAGGTCGTAAATTTTTAGCTAAACCAAAATCCTTATCTTGCTCGACCAACTTAATAATTTGTTCAGCCAAAGCAGCGGCATCGAGTATACCTAGATTGGCTCCCTGCCCAGCTAATGGGTGGATGGTGTGCGCGGCATCGCCAATAATAGCCACTCTGTTGGCTACCCACTGACGTGTGTAGCACATTTTCAGTGGAAAACTTTGCCTGTCACTCACCAGTTCACAGATGCCTAAGGTGCAATCAAATGCCGCAGTCAGGGCTTTGTTAAAATCGTTATCAGATAGTTTAAGCAATTCTGTTGCTCTAGGTTCATCTTGTGACCAAACAATCGAGCAATGATGTGCATCCCATAAAGGCAAAAAAGCTAAGGGTCCGGTGGGAGTGAATATCTGCCTTGCGGTGTGCTTGTGGGGTAAAGCAGTCTTAACCGTGGCGACTATCGCATGTTGATCATAATCCCAAAATGTTTGCGCTAAATTTGCTTGTTTTTTGACTATCGAATTAGCGCCATCAGCGCCTATGACTAATCGAGCAGTTAACTGGCTATCGTCATCTAAGGTAATAAAACATTCTTGCTGACCAAAAGCCAACTGCTCAATTTTTTTAGGGGCAAGTAATTCAATATGGCTACAGTTTTGGGCTTGCGTCCATAAACTATGCCTAATCGCTTGATTTTCAATAATGTGCCCTAGTTGCTTTTTTTGAACTTGGTCAGCAGAAAAATTGATCTTGCCAAAACTGTCTTGATCCCAAACCTGCATATCCACATAACTGCATAGCCTGTTAGGGTCTAAATGTTGCCATGCACCTAAGTTTTGTAAAACATTCTCTGAAGCTAGGGTTAGCGCACTTACACGCAACTGGGGGGCGCCACTTGGCATAGACTCGCTGACATGGCTTTCAACAACGGCAACCGACAGCCCACTATTTTTTAAAGCAATGGCTTGGGTCAAGCCCACTGTGCCTCCGCCCACTATGACAATATCAAATGCATGCATACTGTTAACCGCTCTTTTTGGACATCAGTGCTTCAATATCGCTGATGGTTTTTGGTGCAGCTAAAGTCAGATTTTCGTGACCACTTTGGGTTATCAATAAATTATCTTCAATACGAATGCCTATGCCGCACCATTTACTATCAACATCTGCATCAGGTGCGATATAAATACCAGGCTCAACGGTTAGTACCATGCCGGTTTTTAGGGGGCGGTCTTGGCCGTCAATTTTGTAATTACCCACATCGTGTACATCTAGACCCAACCAATGACTGAGTCCATGCATATAAAATTGTCGATACGTTTGGCGTTCAATATTGTCCGTTAATTCCCCTTTTAATATACCTAAATCAATCAAACCTTGGGTGATCACAGCAATAGCCACATCGCTGGCCTGCTTGATAGTATTATCAGGTTTGATGACATCAAAGGCAGCTAATTGCGCATTTAAAACCAGTTCATAGAGTTGCTTTTGCTCGTTTGAAAACGCCCCAGAACCGGGGAATGTACGCGTAATATCTGATGCATAACCCTGCCATTCACACCCTGCATCTATTAAGACCAGATCCCCAGCGTTTAAACCTTGATTATTTTCGGTGTAATGCAAAATACAAGCATTATCGCCAGCCCCCACTATCGTGCTATAGGCAGGATATTTAGCACCTTGCATAGCAAATTCATGATGAATTTCTGCCTCAAGGTGATATTCATTTTTACCTGCTTCAACAAATTGCATAGCTCGAATATGTGCTTGAGTTGCTACTGCAGCTGCTTGACGCATCAGGTCTATTTCGCTAGCAGACTTAATTAATCGCATTTCATCCAAGATGATTCGAACATCAATTAGACTAGAAGGGGCCTGCTTACTTTGTTTTGGGGAATCACGTAATGCTTGCAATAACGAAAAAACAAGGTCATCAGCATCATGACCGTGTCCTTGAGCAAAATACACATGTTGATGGCCATCAATCAAATCTAGCAATTGTTCGTCCAATTCATCTAAAGCATAGGCCCTATTGACAGGATATTGTTGTATAGCCTGTTTGGGACCAGATCTACGCCCGTGCCAAATTTCCATCGCGGGGTCTTTATCTAAGCAGAATAAAACACACAGTTCCTTTGAATAATCTTGGTGATTAGACAATACCAACCAAGCCTCTGGCTCTGGGAAAGCACACAAATATTGAAAATAACTATCTTGTCGAAAGGGGTACTCGGTATCTCGACTACGAGTGACTAAGTTTGACGCCGGCACCAAACAAATACTATTAGGCTGCATTTTTTCTAATAAACGCTTTTGGCGAGTTAAAAATTCTGTGTTGTGCATGGGCAATGATATGACTCACTTTACTGTTTACAAAAAGAAGACGCTAAACTATCTGTCAATAACTGAATATAGAATTTAATTAAACGTCTAATGAACCGTTTTAGGTTCACTTTGTTGTTGTTCCGGTGATTTACCTAACTCGTTGAAACATAACATAGCGGTGACACGCACATATTCCATCACTTCAAACAAAGCTTGCTCTGACTCTTCGTTTTCACTCATTTCATCATCCATACGCGCAATTTCTGCAAAGTCTTCTAGGGCTTCTTTAACATCGGCAGAACACCCCGTTAAATCATCCTGATGTAAACCAAAACCAAGCATAAAACCATGTACCCAATTCAATAAAGCTTGGCCACGTTCATTAATCGGTGCTGAATCATCAGGTAAACACAATACAAGTGCGAAATCATTTTCAACTAATTGCTGACATGTATTATCGAAAAGACTTTTGAACGCTTCATCTACTTCTTTGGAAAACATCTCGCTTTGATGAATAAAGTCAGCGAGTGGCTCTAGCCAATCTTGGCATTCTAGCGGCATACCACCACCTAACATGCCACAAAACATGCCCTGCACTTCTGCGGCTGTGGTTAAAATATTATTACGTTCGAGTAACGGAGTTAAAGTATCAAAAAGGTTGGTTGATGTATTCAAGGTGCTCTCTCAATCGTTGGACGATACAATTCTAGCACTCTCATGAGGGCAAATACATGTTCACTGATACGATAGGGCTAGTATATATGGCTCCTAACTGATTATAATGTACGTGTTTGGGGTATGCCTAATTACTTGTAGGTCATATAACAAGCAGTTTTCTATGTCTCCTGGGATGTTTGCCAGTTCAGTTATGTCCCTGGCCGATGCTTTTTACCTAGGAAGTTGACTCCACTACTATTGTGCAAGCTTGGCTCGTATCAAGAAGCCTAAGGTAGCGATGACACTTCCGCCCTGAACTTTCGGTTCACGGGCTTATACTAGACAGCGGCATTTTGGGAGGCACCAAACTTTCAACAACGGATTAAGAAAATTAGTGATATGAATCAAGAAGAATTAATACAAACTTACGGAAAAGATGTGATAAAGGCTTTATCTTCTATAGTAAATTGGAAATACGATGATTTTCATAACGTTATGCTTGCTGAGTTCTCAGTAGATAAGCAAGACCAAGTTTTATTTACCCTACAACAGGTTTTGCCTGTGAACTGGGACGTTAAAACTATTAAAAAAGCCCCAGAAGAAGTCAAACATTATGCGGGTGCATTTTCAAAACTGGTTAAACAACAAAAACTATTCAGTACCAATATTGAACGTCACCCAAAAGTGATGGCCGCTTGGTGGCCATGGGGGCATGGTGCTACGGTATCTATAAGATTATTTTTAACCAATACCTCCCCCTATATCTCCAAAACTGGGTTTATGAACAAGTTAACCCGCCTTTTTGCTTAGATAAATTTGCTGTCACAGCAAAAATCAATATAATTGCGCCCAGACCAAATGGTCAACTTTTAATTAAAGGTTATTATTTGTATTTATTCGGCTAGAATAAATTTCAAATCAGTACTTTAAAACAAGAGGCACAGCAGCGCATTATGGCCGTTATAAATTTTGGTTCAATCAACATAGACCATGTCTATCAGGTAGATCACTTCGTTAAGCCAGGTGAAACTATCGCATCCAGCCACTACCAGTGTTTACTGGGCGGCAAAGGAGCTAACCAGTCCATAGCACTAGCCAGGGCGGGTTCTGAAGTAAGGCATGTGGGTAAAATTAACGAAGCTGACGTAGCTTTCAAACAAACTATGATCCGTGATGGTATTGATTGTAAACATGTAACATGCACTGAAACTGCCTCTGGACATGCGATTATTCAAGTCACCCCGTCAGCTGAAAATGCCATAGTGTTGTTTGGCGGCGCCAATCATGACATGACCCCAAAAGATATTATGTTTGCATTAGATACCGTGAAACCTGCTGATTGGGTATTAACCCAAAATGAGACCAGCAGTATCGACCAAGTACTGATTCAAGGCAAAGCAAAAGGTTTACGCGTTGCCTTTAACCCTGCGCCAATGACAGAGTCGGTCAAACATCTGCCGCTTGAGTGTATTGATTTATTAATTGTCAACGAAGTCGAAGCAGAAGAAATCTCTGGGCGCAAAGATTTAGACAAAATAGAAGCCTATTTTCGTCAAAACTGGCCAAATACTGAAGTATTGATTACTTTAGGAAAAGCTGGAGTGCGAATGCTAAAAAAAGACAAAACCATTGATGTGCCCGCTTTTGAAGTAGACGCGCTAGATACAACAGCAGCAGGCGATACATTTATTGGCTACTTTTTATCTGCTTACAGTGATCATACCGATTCAAAAACAGCATTAATTCGTGCTTGCGCCGCTTCAGCATTAGCCGTTATGAAAATCGGCGCGGCACAATCCATACCTAATAAAGAAGACGTGAATCGTTTTCTTGCTAAGCAATAACTTTTCAGGGAGACCATAAATGAGCCACAAAATTATACTAGATACCGATCCAGGTATTGATGATGCAATGGCAATTTTCTTTGCCTTTCAACACCCTGAAATCGATGTATTGGGGTTAACAACTGTATTTGGGAATGTGCCTGTTGATATGGCAGCCAAAAATGCGATTACCTTGTGTGACTTAGCTAACAAAGATATTCCTGTGTGCAAGGGTGTAGGTATGCCTTGGGTCGGAAAAGAGTCG
>JAWUXT010000052.1:0-14815 GCA_034111205.1 Paraglaciecola sp.
TGTTTCAGGATCATCTTTTTGCAATAACGGACGACGCTTATCACGTTGAGTTCTCGCTACTTGCTTATCAATGGTGGTTTGCAAATACACCACTATGCCTCGGGCAGATAATCTGTTTCTGACATTCTTACTGACCACCGAGCCACCGCCCGTTGCCAAGACAATGCCTTGTTTATCAGTTAAGTCGTTAATGATGTTTTCTTCGCGTAGACGAAAGCCTTCTTCCCCTTCAAGATCAAATATCCAAGCGATATCTGCTCCTGAGCGTTTTTCGATCTCTTGATCAGAGTCAAAGAATTCTAAATGAAGTTCGTCTGCAAGGTGCCTTCCAATTGTGCTTTTACCAGCACCCATGGGGCCTATAAGGAATATATTACGTTTTTCAGCCATTTTTGCTTATTTCACAACTATGTTTAAGGGGTAGAAAGTTCTGTTCGGCTACCCTTCTATGGATTAACCAGACCTCGTCGAAAATTTCGAGACGACGATTATCTCAGTTTTACGGTGAATTTTGCAAGCTTTGTAAAGGTTATGCAGCAGGAATAATAAAAAAACAGCCTAATCGGGTGATTAAACTGTTTTTTTGGATAGAATTAAGGTGGCTGTATCGCCAAATATCAATTGGTTCTCAATTTATCGGTTAATATCTTGGGCGTCACGAAAATGAGTAACTCGCGTTTTTCTAAAATTTCTGAGGTGTTTTTGAATAAGTATCCTACAAACGGTAAATCTCCTAAAAGTGGTACTTTTCGCACATCATTTGAGGAACTTTGTTGGAAAATCCCGCCGAGCACTATGGTTTCGCCATTTTCAACTAACACTTGGGTGCTTATTTCCTGGGTGTCAATGGCGACTGCATCACCGGTAGAAGTGGAAACAGTGTCGCCTCGCGTATCTTGGGTCACCACTAAATCCATAATAATCCGATTATCTGGCGTAATATGCGGTGTGACTTTTAAACTTAATACCGCTTTTTTGAACTCAACCGAAGTAGCACCACTAGACGTTGCCTCTACATAAGGAATTTCTGTACCTTGTTCTATATAGGCTTCATGTTGGTTAGCCACCGTGATGCGTGGGCTTGCAATGACTTCACCTTTGTTTTCAGACTCAAGGGCCGATAATTCCAAATCAATAATGGTGCCATCTAATAGGCGAGCTATTTGGATACCAATACGTCCCGCTGGACTTTGTACTGGTAATGCTACATTGAGTCTATCTGTTATAGAGGGAACAACACCGCTGGCAATGGAATCAGCACCTGTTAATGAGCCTGATATTGCGCCATTACTCGTAGTATTGCTAAGTCCCCACTGCACACCTAATGACTCACTGGCGTTGTCTCTTACTGTCACCATACGAGATTCAATCAATACTTGTTTAATCGGGATGTCTAAGGCAGCGACTAATGTTTTCGCCTCATCAATTGATGTCTGAGTATCACGTAGTAAAAGTGTGTTGGTCCTTTCATCAACTGCGACACTACCTCTGGGGGTTAAAATACTATTTTCTGTGCCTTTCAGAATGGCTGCTAGGTCTTGTGCTTTTGCATAATTGATTTGCACGTTTGTCGACACTAAAGGCGCTAATTCAGCTACTTGTTGTTTGGATTGCAGCTGCTGAGTTTCCCGAGCTGTGAGCTCTTCAGTAGGCGCAATAAGTAAAATGTTTCCTTCAAGCCTTTTGTCCAAACCTTTGATTTTAAGAATCATATCTAGGGCTTGATCCCAAGGAACACCCGATAAGCTAATCGTTACGTTACCCGTCACAGTATCAGTTGTAACTAAATTAAAGCCGTTAACTTGGGCAATAATTTGCAGCACTTGGCGAACGGGGACGTCTTGAAAATCAAGTGAAATTGGTTCGCCTGCAAAACTAGTTTGCTGGCTTTCTAGCGGTGCATCTTTGACACGTTTCTCAATCTCTATGCTTAAACTGTTCGAAGCTTTCTGATGACGAAACGAAATTTTGTCCTGAAGCGAAAATTCAACTCTGGTTTGCTCAGCATCTTGGAATGTTTCAATGGCATTAACGGGTGTTGCAAAATCCACCACATCAAGTTTAAATAATTGTGCTTCAGCTAATTTTGTTTTGGGTAAAACCAAGCTCAGGGTTTTGCCGGTTTCACTTAACTGCAGCTGAAAGTTATCATTACTAAACATCATTAACGCTTTTGCGCCACCGTTGGGTAAACGCGAAAATTGTAAGTCCAACAATTCAGAGCGAAAAACGTTGTCTACCTGAGGTTCAGGGTCAACTAATACAACCACGTCTTGGCTTAATGATTTAAATGCAAGTAGGCTTAAACCTAATGCAATTAACCAATACCAGATCGAGTTAGTTCGATTAAGTTTTTTGTTAAAAATAAAACGCTCAGACATTATTTTCTCCTGCCTTCGATTGCATGGTGAGTGTGGCTTGCTTTTTCTGCCAGCAGCCAGCACCATCGGGCAGCATTTCGGTAAAAGAAACTGTGCCATTTTGAATAGAATCGATTTTCCCAAAAAACAATCCTAGGTAATCGCCAATTGTAGCTTTAAATAAACTTCCGGTATTCGACTGAATAAGTGCCCATTTTTTCCCATTAGATTGAAATACACCGGTAATTGATAACGCATCAATACCGAATTTCTCTAAAGGTTGTTTACTGCGGTTAAAGTCGGGCTGAGCACAATTTGGTTGGGTTGCTACGTTTATTTCGACTCCAGCACCTGTATTTCTTGGGCGCTGAAATGGGCTGCGTAAACTATCAGCAGAATAGATAAAAGTAGGTTTGCTCTCAAATTCTGGGTAAGGCTCAATATTAACCGAGGTGTTTTGTTTCACTTCAGCAACAAAAACCTGTAAATCGTCAACGTTGGCTTCACAGCCACTTAACAGTAATGCGGCTAACACAATTTTAAGATGATTCATTGGGTTTTACCCACTGTCGTTGAGTCTTGATCACTAGATGTCCTGTAAGTTTTTGCTTGCACCCTAAGTTTAAGAGTATTACCTTCTTGGGTGACTTCAAAATCATGCACTGTAACAATACGTGGCAACCCAGCTATTTCTGAAGCGAATTGTCCAAAGTTGTGGTATCCACCAAACACTTCCATTTCAATCGGTAATTCTGAATAAAATTCTTTTGGAATTTCTCTTTGCCAATTCAATAATCTAAAAGTGAGTCCAGCTGATGTACCTACTAACGTGATGTCATCCAATAATCCGGGAGTTTCATTACTCGTAGGTAACGATTTTAACATAGACGAAAAGTCGCTTTTTAATCTGCCTAATTGTTGTTCGTATGCTTCCAAATTAACCGCAATGCGGTACTTACCTTGGTAGACTTGTTTTAGTTTTATCTCTTTATTTTGTGCCATTTCAAGTATAGGTAGTTTATCTTTTACTAAAAAATAATATCCACCTACTAAACCGATGATAACTACAAACATAGCGACTAAAGATTTAACTTCAAAGGGCCAAGTAGCGACTTGTTCGAAATCTAAATCATTGATCTCTTTTAACTTATTAACATCAAATTTCATTTGCTTGGCTCCTCGTTAATGATTGAGAAATCCGGAGCAACACTAGGATTAATGGTAAACGTTAGCTTAAAATCACTGACGGCTTCTAAAGCAGATGTATCTGCCTTGATTGAAGATAATTCTCCGCTACTAAATACAGTCGATTCTTCGAGCTGACGCATGAAATCAGCCAATCTGTTATTTGATTCGCTGACCCCGAGTATTTCAATTAGATTGCCTTGGCGAGAAAAACTTCGAAAAGATAAGCCATGCGGAACCAGTCGAACTAATTCATCTAAAACTATGGGTACAGCGTTTCGGCTTGACTCAAGTTGCTCAATCAAAGCCATTCTTTGTTCAATCGCTTCCTTGTCTTTTTTAATATTCTTAATTTGTTCAATCTGTTGATCTAATAAAGCTGTTTGTTGCTCAATAAAATTGTTTCGAAAATTTTGGTTTTCTGTCATTTTATTTAACACATTGCCGGCAGCAAACATGAGTCCAAGAGCACTTAGTGCAAGTAGCGCAAGCAAAGTCAGGTAATTCTTTTTATGCTCAGCTCTACGACCTTCGCGCCAAGGCAGTAAATTTATATGTGCCATGGTTGAAAGCTCCTACTGGCTAAACCGGCAGCAATGATAAGTTGACCGGAGACATGTTCTAGCTCTCCTTGATTAATGCTATCTGCTATCACCATGTCAGTGAATGGGTTGAAACAAGTCACCTCAATACCTAAGTCTGCAGTTAAGTCTTCAGGCAAGGATTTTATGTGGTCACCGCCTCCACATATTAACAATGCGCTAGGGCGAGCTTCGCCAGATGCGCTGGTATACAATTGCAATGCTCGGTTAATATTCTGTTGTAAGTTTGCTAAAAACATCGGGTAAGCATCTTGCTTCCATGTTTCAGGTAAGGTGCCATCTGTTAATTGTTGTTCAATTTGAGAACGCTCTTGGCTGTAAAGCATAGTTAAGTCTTGGATCAATGCGTCCATTCCAAAGTTGTGGTCTTTGGTATAAATAACCTTGCCATTTTTAACTGCACACATTTGTAAATGACTGGCGCCGATGTTGATACAACAAACCGTTTTTTCAGCTTCACTTGGGTAGAAAGAGGCAACGGCCGCACCTAGGGCGTAACTTTCAACATCAACGATTTTGGCTTCGTAACCCACTTCACCCAATAAGGTGATCCTGCGGTCGACTAATTCTTTATGAACCGCACTTAATAACACTTCGACTTTATTATTGGTGGTTTGCCTGTCACTTATCTCTTCGAAGTCGATATAAACCTCGTTTAGCGGATAAGGAATCAAACTATCGGCTTCCAATTCAATTTGACTTTCCAGTTCGTGATCAGTCTGACCGGGATCCATGTAAACAATCTTATTCAGTACGGTCGAGCCTGATACTGCTATGGCAACTAACTTGTTGTTGCCTTTCAGGGCGAGCTTTACTTTTTTAAGTGCATGGCTCACTGCTTCGAAATCTTTAATTTCACGCTCTGCAAAAGCATTACCCTGAATAGGCTCGCAGGCATAGGCTTGCAAGTTATATTGTTGACCTGATTTTTCGATTACTACGGCTTTAATAAACCGCGTACCTATATCAAGGCCAATCATTTTTTGTATGTTAGTGCCGAAAAGGCCAAATAATTTTTTCAATTGTTAGACATCCGTTTGAATAGGAATAATTCACCGCATCATTATTACGTAATTTTTTGTATTTTATGGTTCTAATAACTGTACATAGGTATAAAATGTAGATCATTTATTAGAAGTTGCCTTGGTATTATCTATCCGTGAAGTTACTTAAACCCGCATTATTAGTCATTTTAGTCACATCTGTCATTGGTACAGCTATCTTATTAGGTACCTATTTTTATATCAAAACTGACTTACCTAGCGTCGACGTTCTTAAAGATGTTCGATTACAAACACCGATGCGCATTTTTACTCAAGATGGCAAACTTATCTCCCAGTATGGAGTGAAACGCCGGATCCCACTTACTCTTGAGCAAATTCCGGAACAATTAAAACAAGCTGTTATCGCCACCGAAGACAGCAGATTTTATGATCACCCAGGTATAGATCCTATCGGCATGATGCGCGCTTTAGTTAATTTAGTCGTCACTGGGGAAAAAGGGCAAGGCGGCAGTACCCTAACTATGCAAATGGCCCGAGACTTCTTCCTGACCCGCGAGAAAAAATACATCCGCAAAATACGTGAAATTATCTTAGCTTGGCATATGGAGCAACTATTAAGCAAACAAGAAATATTAGAGCTGTATTTAAATAAAGTAGAACTGGGCCACCGAGCCTTTGGTTTTGGTGCGGCTGCACAAGTCTATTACGGTAAGTCACTGAATGATCTAACATTAGCACAAATTGCCACTATTGCAGGATTACCTCAGGCTCCATCTGCACTCAATCCTATTAGTAGCCCTGAACGTTCAATGGTTAGAAGACGTATCGTTTTGTTACGTATGTTGGATGAAGAATACATTACTCAAGCGCAATTTGAGCAAGCTGTTAACGAGCCTGTGACCGCTAAAAAATACGGTGCAGAAATAAACTTAGATGCACCCTACTTGGCAGATATTATTTATAGTGAAATGATCGGGTTGTACGGCAAAGACGAGGCCGAAACGGGTGGCTATCAAATTTACTCTACTGCTTCATCTGATTTGCAAGCAGCGGCGCAACAAGCCGTGCGCAGAAATTTACATGATTACGATGAACGTCATGGTTATCATGGCGCAGTCAAACAACTTTGGTCATCAAATGAAACTGATGACCAAAACGGGCTGCGTTCAGAATCTGAAAATTATGAACCTAATAGTTTAGCCCCGTGGCCCGAAGAACAAATGTTAAGTTACCTGCAAGATGTAAAAACCTTTGAATCAATGCATCCAGCTATCGTTGTTAAAGTGAATGAACAAGACATCATTATTTTTAACCGAGAAGGCAAGTACAGTATTATTGATTGGGATGGCTTAGATTGGGCCAGACCATTTATCAATGATGCAAAACAAGGGCAAGATCCCAAAATAGCCAGTGATATAGTGCAAGCTGGGGCACTGATTTTAATTCGTCAAAGAGAAGACGATTTGCATTGGCAACTTGCTCAATATCCGCAAGCAAGTGGCGCCTTTGTAGCACTAGATCCTAAAAATGGTGCGGCGCAAGCTGTGGTGGGTGGTTACAGTTTTTATCAAAGCCAATTTAACCGTGCAACTCAAGCTAAAAGGCAAGTTGGTTCTAACATCAAACCTTTTATTTACTCAGCTGCATTAGAAAATGGTTACACCTTGGCAAGTGTGATAAACGACGCACCTATCACCCAATGGCAATCAGGTTCAGGAAATGCGTGGCGTCCTGAGAACTCTCCTGCCGAGTACGATGGGCCAATCCGAATGCGAGTGGCTTTAACTAAATCAAAAAACGTCGTATCAGTACGTCTGCTAAGGGCTGTAGGGCTGGACAATGTTGCTGAACATCTTACCCGCTTTGGTTTTAATAAAGATGATATCCCTTTAGATGAGACCTTATCTTTAGGTTCTGGCTCTCATACACCGCTAGAAGTGGCGACCGCTATGGCGGTCATTGCTAATGGTGGCTTTTTAATTCGACCACATTTTATTCAACGCATCGAAAACGAGATGGGTGACGTACTCTGGAAAGCTAATCCAGTTAATGCTTGCAGTCCTTGTGTAGCAGAGTCTCATATTAACCAAGCTAATGCAGATCCCGATGATCTTGAAGCACTGTTAGCCGCAGAATTTGGCGTGACAGAACAAGTTGATGAGCCTGTTAAAAATATTCTATCTGCTCCCAGAGTGATCAGTTCAGAAAATGCATTTTTAGTAGCCGAAATGATGCGCTCTGCAGTTCAAATTAATGGTACTTGGGAGAATCGTGGAACTGGGTGGCGTGCGGCAGTCTTGATGAACCGGCGTAGTGACATCGCCGGTAAAACGGGTACCACCAACGATGTGCGCGATACCTGGTTTAGTGGGTTTACGCCAGACTTAGTGGCCACTGCATGGGTGGGGTTTGATGATAACAACCGCAGATTGGGTCGCACCACACGAAATCAAAATTTAGTGAATAAAAACCCTGAAAAGTTCAATTATATTGGTAACGCCCTAATCGGTAGTGAGTCAGGTGCACACGCAGCACAACCCGCTTGGATAAGATTTATGCAACATGCATTAGCTGGTAAACCTGAGCATTTATTACCTATGCCCACAGATTTGCTCACTGTACGCATCGACAAGGGCACCGGCAAACTTACTAATAGAACAGATAAAACATCGATGTTTGAATACTTTACTGAAGGCACCGAGCCACATAGCTTTGTGGCTGAAGCAGAAATTATTGATTCTGCAGATCAAGGCGAACAAAGTAAAAAGCAGATTGAAGATATATTTTAAAGAAACACTACACCTTCACTGGCCTATGTGGTTAGAAAGAACTGAAATAACAATATAAACAAACAGGACAATACGTTAATGGCAAATTCAGCTACAAAAAATGCGCTGTACATTCCTCACTCTGGGCCCTCACTATTAGAAACACCTTTGCTTAATAAAGGTAGCGCATTTAGTTCTGATGAACGCATTACGTTCAATTTAACTGGCCTGATCCCGCCTCGTTACGAGACCATCAAAGAGCAAGTAGACCGAGCTTATATGCAGTATTCCAGCTTTGATGAACCGATCAACAAACATATATATTTGCGTGCTATTCAAGACAATAACGAGACCTTGTATTACCGATTAATTAAAGAGCACATCGACGAGATGATGCCCATTATCTATACCCCAACAGTGGGTGATGCCTGTGAGCAGTTTTCGGATATTTACCGTAGTTCTCGTGGATTGTTTATTTCATATTCTGAACGTCATCAGATGGATGATATTTTACGTAACGCTACCAAGCGTAAGGTGAAAGTTATCGTTGTGACTGATGGTGAACGTATCTTAGGTTTGGGCGACCAAGGAATAGGCGGAATGGGTATTCCGATTGGTAAGTTATCTTTGTATACCGCCTGTGGTGGTATTAGCCCTGCTTATACCTTGCCCGTTATGTTAGATGTAGGCACCAATAATGAAAAGTTGTTAGCCGATCCTATGTATATGGGGGCGCGGCACAAGCGTATCGGTCAAGCAGAGTATGACGAGTTTGTAGATATGTTTGTTAAGGCTATTCATCGCAGATGGCCTGAAGTTATGCTGCAATTTGAGGATTTTGCTCAACCTAATGCTATGCCTTTACTAGAACGTTATAGAGACAAAATTTGCTGTTTCAATGACGACATACAAGGCACCGCCGCAGTTGCAGTGGGAACCATATTGGCCGCTTGCAAAAGCAAAAACTCTAAATTGTCTGAACAAAAAGTGGCCTTTGTCGGTTCAGGGTCCGCTGGTTGTGGTATTGCAGAGCAAATTATTCAACAAATGTGTAGAGAAGGTATTTCAGACGCTCAAGCACGGAGTCAAGTATTTATGATCGACCGATTTGGCTTGCTTACAGAAGGCATGCAAGGTCTGCGAGATTTCCAACATCGTCTGGTCCAGTCATCTGATGCAATTAAAGAATGGTCCTATAGTGGTGAGTTTGCGTCACTGTTAGATGTGGTTAATTGCGCTCAACCGGATATTTTAATCGGTGTGTCTGGGCAGGCAGGGCTATTTACTGAACAAGTTATCCGCAGTATGAAAAAACATTGTGAATTACCGATTATTTTCCCCTTAAGTAATCCCTCTCGCCAAGTTGAAGCAACGCCACAGCAGGTTATTGAATGGACTGATGGCAAGGTCATTGTTGCCACAGGTAGTCCCTTTAAACCGGTTGAATACCAAGGCAAGATCTATCCTATTGCTCAGTGTAATAATAGCTATATCTTCCCCGGTATTGGCTTAGGCGTAATTGCCGGCAAAGCCAGTTTGATCAGCGACGAAATGTTAATGGCAGCCAGTGCAGCATTGGCCGAAGCATCGCCCCTTGCAGCAACAGGACAAGGTGAGTTACTCCCCGCAGTGGGCGAAATCGCACAATTGAGTAAAAAAATCGCCTTTGATGTGGCAAAAATAGCGATGCATCAAAATTTAGCATTGGAAGTGTCAGATGAAATATTAGTAGAGCGAATTGAGCGCAATTTCTGGATGCCAGAATATCGACCTTATAAGCGAGTGAGTATTTAATTCGAGTTTAAAAAAGGCCAAGGAACAGTGTAAGTATCTATTCCGTCCCCTTGGCCAAAGAACGTCAACTGTTACAAACTGAGGTTAATTCTGTCTCTTCCTTCTGCTTTAGCGCGGTATAAAGCGGTATCTGCTGAGCAGATAAGGGCCTCAGGAGTGCGATACTGACCACTGTGTTCACATGAAATACCTTGGCTAACACTGATTCTGAGAGTTGAAGGTAGACCTAGCTCACTAAAATTGATGATGTTGATCTGCTGTTGTATTTGCTTGGCAACTAACTCGGCATCTGCCGCATGACTACGGGGTAGAATAACGGCAAACTCTTCTCCACCATAGCGTGCTGCTAAGCTATCGTTCGAAGGCAAACAAGTATCGATAACCTTCGCTATTTTTTGCAAAGATTTGTCGCCATTAACATGGCCAAATTGGTCGTTGAAGTGCTTGAAATAATCCACGTCTATGAGGATTAAACTAATGGGTTGGCCATTCACAATGCTTTCATTCCAACTTTTATTCAGCGTTTTTTCAAGATTATAACGATTAGCCAAACCTGTTAAATGGTCGGTACTGGCTTGCCTACGTAATTCGCTATATTCAGCCTTATGTTCTGTTAAGTTATGTAACACGCCAACAAACATTGGGCTGCCTTCCATTAGTGATTCCGGCAAGCAAGAGATCGATAAGTCCGCCTCCAACCAAGTGCTATCTGCACGGGTTAATAACACTTCTTGGGGACCATGATTTAATGGCTGCTTTTTATTATCTTTCCAGTTTAGGAAGATATACTCATATTGTTCCCGATGGCGATCATGTAAAAAGTGAAACCACCGCTGCCCCACTAAAGCGTCTTGGGAATCACCAAAAAATTTCGCTGCCATTGGGTTAATGACTTCGATGACACCATCAGCATTGACTACAAAAATACCTTCCGCAATAACATTTATCATGTTGATAAATGCACCTATTTTCTCGTTGGGAAGGGAAATAGAAAATTTTTCAATCACTGAACATGAGTCCAGATTATGACTGTTAGCCTGTCTTGAATTGTTAGCTGGAGTCATCAATAAATCCTTAGTGTGTTTACGGTATCAACCTGATGTCAAACACTCTAAAGAAAAAATCACCTTACTACCTTCTGGTAACCTTCTGTTTTTAACTTGTTGTTTTAATTGTATTTATTTTTAATCTTCGGGCTTGTTTTTGATTTTGTTAAAGGAGTAACTTGCAAACATCTAACATAGAGCCCTAACATTTAAGTCATTGATTAGTAACAAAAAGTCGCATGAAAAAGTAAGAATGAAATAATAAGAGGCAAATTGAGAAAGTGCTTTCAGAACCCAATATATGTGTTACGAAGAGTTAAAGCCTAATTAGCGATACGGCCTCGGTCTAATCGAAATACTAAAATACCACTTTAGGGCATATGCAGTAATGATGGGTATGCACACCACACTTAATAAAGTAAAAAGCATATTCCATAGAGGGCTGAATAATAGAACTTGTCTGATAAAAGCTAAAGTGATGTACAAAAGTAAAAATGTTTTCATGATTGCTCCTCACTGTGAATAACCAAAGATCATCGCAGTTACATTGGCTGGCGTTAGAATCGACCTTATTACCTTATCTAAAACAGTGTTATATAACCTTCTGATAACCTTCCAATTTTAACTTGTTGTTTACAAAGAGTTTATAAGTGAAAGGTATCTACTATTTACCGATTAGGATAAACATATCAGGCTCTGCATAATAAAATCTTAGCTTTACCCATGCCGCGTATTCTTTGGTGTTGGGTATGGATTTTGACGTTACTCATCATTTTCTCTGCGCCTGCGGCGTAACAAAAATGTTGTTCAAATTCGGTACTGAGTATTAGCCAGTGTTCAGCAGATAAACCTAATCTTTCGAGTATTGGGCTCTGATATGACCGACGAACACGCCGTGATACACAATGACAAATTTTTAGGGAATAAATTTGAACAGCTTCAGCTGGCTTCGAAGAAGTGAATAACAGGGATGTTATTCATAATACGGGGTATCCCTTAAACAAATCAAACTGGCTCGCTTCTGAGTCACATAACCTCCTAAAATCGACTGTTATCAATCTCTTCACTAAAGGCTGGTCCAGTTCAAAATATAGTCAAATTATGATGGATGTTCATATAAAGCTCCTCATCAATAGCTTACCCCTTCTGAGAATAGTTTTAATGATCAAACAACTTGACCCCTTTAGTTCTATTGTAATTTCAATTTCGTGAGATCTGTGGGCACAGATTTAACTATCATTTTTTCTCCTAAGTAAAAATACCTGATTAAATCAGGCACAATTTATTACGATGGGTGTCTTTGTAATTGGCTTGAGCGTTGTTAGCATTAGCTCTTAAAAACTATAAATGAGGGACAATATAAGTTGAACGCATCTAAATTTAAGAAAATAAAATCTTGCACCAATAAGTCTATGCTAAGTATTGGCTTTTTGTTAATTAGCGCTGCTGTATATGCCGACAACATCGACGACTTTCTTCTTGCCAAGATGAAAGAGAACGATATTCCTGGCTTACAAGTTGCGGTTATTCAACACCATAAAGTTATAAAAACGGCGAGCTATGGTATCGCTAATATTCAAGATTATGTCAAGGTAGACAAGGATACAGTCTTTAACATTGCATCTATGACGAAAGCATTTACCAGTGTGGCTGTGATGCAACTGGTTGAACAGGGTAAAGTTGATCTAAATGCTGCTATTTCAACTTATATTGCGGATTTACCCGAGCCGTGGCAACAGATTACTGTTTATCAAGTATTGACTCATAGCTCTGGTTTACCAGACTTCATGAATGAGCGTTTTCAATTGATTGATAGTGCAGGTGAAGAGCAATCATGGCAGGCTGTAAAGCAAAAAAAAATCCTATTTGAGCCGGGAACCGCGTTTCATTACAACCAAACAAATTATCTACTGGCAGGTCAAATTATTCAAAAGGCTAGCGGTAAACGTTATTCAGCCTTGGTAAGAGAATTTCAGCTAAATAAATTGGGCATGCCCAGAACAGAAGCCTCAGGATTTGCTCATTTTGAAGATGTTAACCCGCATCAGGCAAGAGATTACAGGCAAAACCAGCAGGGCAGTTTGACTAATGCATTGACTTATTTTCCGTCAATGATCCGTGCAGGAGTAGGGATGAGTTCCACTGCGAATGAGTTAGCTGATTGGAGCATCGCCTTGCAAAAAGGTTTGTTTTTTGAGAACCAGGCTAGTTTTGCAACCTTGTGGCAAGAAGCGCCGCTTAACAGTGACTTTTGGGCAAAAGAAAACTCCAATATGCACCCTTGGGCGTTGGGCTGGTACAAGGTAAACAGACCATTAAACAAGAAAATCGTTACCGCTGGTGGTGGGCAGTCAGCCTTGGCAGTCTATACCGATGATGATCTCTCGATTGTGCTTTTAACTAATCTTGCTGGTTCAAACCCGCAATACTGGATAGATGAAGTGGCAGAGTTTTATATTGATGACTTTGGGTTATCGCCCAATATCAAATTGCTCAAGAAAAAGTTGGAGCAAAAAGGCTATGATAATGCATTAGCTCTTGCTAAAACACTTAGCTCTGAGCAACAAATAAATTTTGACGCAGGCGAGTTACATCATTTTGCAGAATTACTTGTTAAACATAATAAAAACCAACAAGTGCAGACGATTTTTAAACTTAATAATCAATTATTCTCTAAAGTTACCTTGGATAAAGAAAAACTAGACGAATATGTTGGTGATTATGAGTTAATTGATTTTTCAATAAGCGTTAGTCGAAATGGCGCTGCGTTGTTTATAACCGCGACGGGTGACGCCACATTACCTATATTCTCAGTCACTGATAGTCGCTTTGTGTTAAAGCAGGTTAATGCATCGATTACATTTGTGAAAGATAAAAGTGGAACGGTAAATGGATTGCTATTGAATTTGAATAACCAAGATTTATCAGGAACAAAAATAAAGTAGCTAAGTTCAATTATTTGTTACTTCCACCTAAGACTAACAAGTTGCTGCACTCGGAAAATTACTCACTGCGCTCCTATTTTTCCGGTGAGCAAAGCGTTAGTAGCTCTATCCGTTATTCAATGTGGCTACTGGTAATTGGGTACGTAAACTGGTAAGTTTTTATCTCGGCAGCGTGTGGCAATCAGTCACACCATTAAAAGGAAGTTGGTCATCACATTTACATCACACATTTCAACTTCACTACCGCTGGTAAATTCAATTTTCTACTTCGGCAGGTTGTGGTGTTGCGAGTCAGTTATAAAAATTAATCAAGTGCTTGCGTGTACCGTGGGCACTAACAAGCAAAGGCTTCGGACGAGAAAAAGCCGCGCCGTTGCTTTGAAGCGTTAAGGCACAACAACAAATATTAATCATCCACTAAGGAGAAAAAAATGGGCGTATATGTAGAATCAAACTTAATCAAAGGCGAGGAAGTGCAATATGAAGGGAAAACAAGTATTTGGTCGTTACTTCCAAAAATATTACTTGGTTTAATTCTTTTACCTATATATGGCTTTGGCTTGTTATTTTGGATTTCAGCGGCTGTTACATATTACACAACAGAATTAGCTATAACCAATAAGCGTGTGGTTGCAAAATTTGGTTTAATTCGTCGAAATACTGTAGAGATGAATATTTCTAAAGTTGAAAGCATCCAAGTAGATCAAGGCATCTTAGGTCGTATCTTTAATTATGGTGGTGTTTTGGTAGCTGGTGCAGGCGACCCGAAAGCTCCTATTCCGGGAATATCTAGCCCGTTAAAATTCAAGAAAGAATTCTTTGAAATACAGGAAGGCCTTTTAAACTCTACACCCCCAGCTAAAGAAGTGGCATAAGCCTTAACAAGACGCATCAATCGGACTTGGTAAAGCTGTCACTTTTTTTGCAAAAAAAGCAAAAAAAACGCCAACTTCACCAATCCGTTGTGCTTGGCGTTAACTGTCATTGAGAATAGAGAGATCGTATGGATATCGAGTTTGCAAAAAGATTTGCCGATGACTGGGTTGATTCGTGGAATACTCATGATATCGAGAAGATAATCTCCCATTATGAAGAACAGTTAGAGTTTAAA
>JAWUXT010000053.1:0-13247 GCA_034111205.1 Paraglaciecola sp.
TTGACGAGTCTGCTTGAAATACGGCATCCGCATTGGCGGATGGCTCATTTGAAGATATTACGGGTCTAAGTTTAATAGCTTTATCTTCTAATCCGATACTGGTGCCAAAATACACTGTCAAAATCAGAGCTGCAATTAGCAACAACATCAATAGATTTTTTGTTTTTAACAATACTTGATTATCTGTATAAATTTGAAATTTGCTTACTTTAATTCAAAAAACGAAGTCAAGGTTAGCCTAATTCAAACTTGAATCTGCCATTGTTTCCTGAAGATTCCAAGTGTACTTAAGCCATTCATTTAAGGGTATATTATTACTCGCATTTTAGTACAGAAATATCCGTGCGGTTAGGGTAAACGGATCTACTTTAACTAATTACAAGAATAACATTGTGATCATTTGACAAATACTTTCAAAGACAGCCACTTAAAGAGAACACTGAAATCACAATGGAAAACCAACGTTTATACTAATGGGATCTTGGATTTAATGAGGTCGCAGTCAATTCAATTTATGAACGAAAATGGCACGATGCAGACGCAAACTGCCAGAAAAAGTCTAATCTACTACTGCTATAAATAAACTCGATTAATGAAACAGCCTATTCATCAAGATAAGCATTTGTCCCCGTTAATAATACATTGTATGGCTGTAACTCTTTAATGGATGCCCTGAGTCTGTCTTCAGCTTTATCTAACTCTTTAAATCTATTACAAAACCATTGGGCTTTAAGCTTTAGTGTTTGTGCTTTTGGGCCAACAGTTTGACCAATCTCTTCACCAATACTTTCTAACTGATTAGCGATGTTGGCGATTTTCTGTTCACTCCCCTCACTGTTAGCCACTAACCCGCCGATAGCCGATAGTATGCCCCCAACAGAAGTGCTCATTGCTTCTTGTAGCTGTTCTTCCAGCTCGCGATCTACTAAATCATTAACTTGCTCAAGACTGCCTGGACCCATGTAAAAATTGTCGTTAGCACGGATAAACTTTTCTTTGACGCTCATTTGCACACGTTCCAAAGATTTTTGGAGTTTTCTCTGACTTTTATCATCTTTCACTAAACCGCCATACACTTGCTCTATCGTTTCTACAGCAAGCTCTACCCCTTCATTTGCCAATAATATCATTTTAGGCACAACTTGATGGATACCAGCAGACAGCTCAGTCAGCTCTCGCTCTTGTTGCTCATCTAAGTCAATCCAATCACCTTGAACAATAAGCTGTGCGGGGTGGTTAATCTGGTACACAGCTCGACCACCATGCCCAATGACTCTGATCTGTTGTTCGCTAACTACGACCCCGTAATTAAGCGACACCTCACAATTTGTGCCCGCATTAATGTTTGAGCTAACTAGTAGTAACGTAAAGACTAAGAAACGCATAAAATCCCACTGATTATAAGACCGATGTCAGTGTGCCTTTAAACAAAAAAAATGCAATATAAGATCAGATAGGACAGGTAAAACTTAGGTTAATCAGCAGTTCGCACCAAACGCGTAAAAACAAATAAGCGTTTATCTTTAAGTGAATTGCTGCTATTGAAAAAAGCAATCACCCAAGCGCGTTCAGGATCAACAACAGAAGGTGTGGATGTCCAATAATCGTCAGAGGAAGTATTTGGGAAAAATAATTCGTTGATGGCTGGGCGCACGCAACTACGCTCAGTTAAACTGGCTAACTCTTTCATATTTGGCACGCGCCAACCCGCTTGTTCAGCAAATTCGTAGCCGTGAGCTGCTTGTAACGCTTGTTGCCATGTTAATTCACTCGCACTACCCGTACACGTTTCATTTGACCATGTTTGACCAAGACTACAGCGCATCCATACGAGTCCCAATGATGTGTCAGTTGCGGTGCCGTCAACGTTACCCACAAATTCATCTGCTTTTAAGGTTACATCAAAGTTTGGCAAACAAGTTTGGCTGGTAGCCAAAAAGCATACAAAAAAGCAAAAAAAGCATAATGCTCTCATAACATCAACCGCATAAAACCATCCTCATATTATCGCCCTGCCCTGACTAATCGCACTCTGCCATCAGTGGATTTGTTTAAAAAGTTATCATTGCCTGAGGAAAAATCAATGGCCCACGCATTTTGAGCCCGTTGATTGCTAAAGCCATCGGCACTGGCGTCTTGTGTCCAATACCAAACGGGTGCAGTTAATGCATCGATAGTATGTGAAAAATAATCGGTATCAATCATAGGAGCTACTGTTTGACCAAGATGTAATATAGACAGCAATTCGTTGTGTGTGGGCAAACGCCAATCTCTAAAGTTACACAAACCTTGAGAATTAACCTCAGCGATATAATCTTTGGTGTTGCAGTTGTTGATAGAACAGCTAGTGTTAATACCGTTTGCATCACCATCAAAACCTTCTTCACCGTCACTTTGATACCATGAATAACTGTGGCTACTGCTGTGTAACGTTGAAGTGAAAGTATCGGTTTTTGACTCCCAGATTAACCCCGTAATGTTATCTCGCACGCAGCTCCAAGCAGCAGTGTCATCGTCCACTTCATCGCCAATTTCATCTAACCGGGTAAAGTCGAAACCTTGCGCGCCCCTACCCGCTTTTTCAGACAAACTATTTGCATGAATAATATCTTGGCCACGTTGACCATCTTGCCCAGGATAGTCTGCTTGGTAACTGCTGAGTATTTGTGAACTGGTTGCTTGTAAAATAACACCGGTATCATTGAGCGGCTGAATGGGCAGCGGTTTAATGGTGACAGTCAGACTATCCTCAGCACTATTTCCCTGCGCATCTTGTGCTCTTAATGTAAAAGTAATAGTTTCAGTTTTTGTCACAACGGGCGCAATGGCGACTGTTTGTAGTGCGTTGGAGTTTTCAATTTGTGGATCTCTTTCAGAGTCATTCAGCCATGAAAACACTAAAGGTTTGGACGCTGCTATGGTGGTGCTAGCAATACCGTTTAGGTTAATGCTCTCCCCTGTAAATACTTGATGACTGATACCGGCATTCACCTCAGGTAACGTATCGGCTGCACTTTGTATATTCAGAGTCACGGATGCCACATCTTCCGCTCCTTCTTGGTCGGTAACTGTCACAGAAAAAGACACAGAATTAGCGGCAGCGAGTATCGGTGTAGTAAAAGCCAAACTGTCGCCTTGTAAACTAATGCCTGTTAATACTGATTCACCGGCAGTTTGTTGCCATAAATATGCCGCTATGGGATTGTTTACATCTAAGCTATCCGTATCTGTACTCATCGTTGCATCTAGAACGACTTCGTGACCAGCTGGGAATTGGTTGCGTGCCAGTCCTTCGTATTGACTCACTTGTATTAAAGCTATTGGGGTAATGTTGACCGGGTTAATGCGATAAACAACAGAATCATTCCCGCTGTTACCACTTGCATCCCTTACATCAACCGTGAAGGTATAAGTCAATATATCGGTAGTAACCGGCGCGGTAAAAGTTGCAGTGCCTAAGCTTGCATCATCATGAATAATAGTAATGTCAGGCGACGCTCTCCATGCATAGGTCAAAACATCTGTTTGACCACTGGCTTGTGCGTTTAAGGTGACAGTTGTTTGCTCATCAACCGTTAGGTCTACACCAGCATTCACTAGTACCTTTGGATTAGGCGTGTCAGTATCACTTTCGAGTGCACTTCCCGAACACCCCACTAAAAAAAGGGCGAGACACAAAATAGTCAAAAAGTGATGATGGATAGTCATGGTAGTGAACAATAATTTATCTTCTGAAGCAATATATTAGGTAAAACCATGCAGATACTGTACCAGTCGGACGCCATTAATTTGGCAAGTATCTAATTCAACCAAATATCATAAAAACGATCGGTAAAATAATAGCGGTGAGGATACCATTAACGCATAACGCCATAGTTGAAAAAGCCCCAGCTTTGGCATCTATTTGATGGGCTCTAGCAGTACCAATAGCATGGGATACCGTTCCTAAAGCCAGACCTTGAGCGCGCGGGTCGTGGCAACGGGTCAGCTTAAAAATAAATTGGCTGAACATCACGCCTAGTATCCCCGTAATCACTACAACAGCAGCAGCAAGTTCGGGTAACCCACCAATCATGTTGGTAGTGTCCATTGCTAGAGGTGTCGTTATTGATTTGGTAAGCACTGATAATCTTACAGGCTCTGAAAAATCAAATAAGCATAACCAGCCAACCGCAATAAGAGGGGCAACACATCCACCGATAACAATCACCAGCATGCCATTGAGGCCCGCAGCAAATATCAGTCTAATTTGTTTATACAAAGGTATGGCCAATGCCACCGTGACGGGTCCAAGCATCCAGCTTATTGGGGTAACATAAAGTTGATAGTCGAGCACCGATGTCTGACTCACAAAATTTATGCCACCAATCAGAATTGCGCCGACCAATATTGGATGAAACAATATATTGTAAGCGAAACGTTTAAAAATATAAACTGCCAGCAGATACACAACTATCGTAGCCGTTACCCACAATACTTGGTTTAAGGAAACTAGCTGCAGAATGGATTGCCAATCCATGCTGTTAATCTTCATCATCTTGACTGACTGATTCAGTTGTATCCTCAAAAAACCGTTGCCCTAGCCAAGATGTTAGCCATAGACTAACAAAGGTACTGAGCATAACAGCAAACAGAAACAGCCAAAAATTGTCACCTAATTGCTCAGCATAAAACCACGCGGCAACCAAAGCTGGGATAAAAAATAAAGATAAGTGTCTTAAGCAAAATTGACTAACATATTCTAAGGCTATTGGAACCCGCCCTAAACAAATCAACCCAATGAATAATAACAATAACCCCAATAAAGCAGCGGGCAAATCAACATAATGACTTAGCCCAAAACCCAAAAACCAGAAGACAATAAGGGTAATAAAAGCTAATCCTGAGTTAATAACGTTATTTCTCAACATTATAAAATCACCCCATTTGATTCAACAAAATTAACTGCCAGTTTTAACATCTTCTAAATGATATTTTTCAATTAGAGAATACAAAGTAGGCCGAGTTACGCCTAAAAGTTCAGCGGTTTTGGACATATTATGTTCTGCCACCAAAAACGCATTACGTATTGCCCTACTTTCAGCCTGCTCTCTCACTTCTCGTAAATTAAGTATGTCAATAATGGGTCCATCATCACGCACCGACAAGCTCAAATCCTCTGCTTGAATATGGGTGCCCTCGGCCATGATCACCGCGGATTTTAGTTTATTTTGAAGTTCTCGAATATTACCTGGCCATTTGTGTTGTTTCATGGCTTTGATGGCTGAATCACTGAACCCCTTAATCTTGGTTTTAAACTCTTCGTTATATTGCACCAAAAAGGTCTTAGCCAATAACACCACATCATTATCACGCTCTCTCAGAGGTGGAATAATGATACTGATTTCACCTATTCGATAGAATAAATCTTCACGAAAAGTTTGCTCTGCCACCATCGACGGAATATCTCTATGTGTGGCGCAAATGACTCGAATATTCACTGGTATTTCAGAGCGTCCGCCCACTCGTTCAATTACCCGCTCTTGTAAAAAACGTAGCATTTTGGCTTGCAAACCAATCGGCATATCGCCAATTTCATCTAAAAACAAGGTCCCGTTTTGCGCTGTTTCTATCTTTCCTAGTGTGGTTTTATTAGCCCCAGTGAATGCGCCTTTTTCATAACCGAAGAGTTCACTTTCTAATAAATTTTCAGGGATCGAGGCACAATTAATGGCAACAAAAGCTTTATCTTTTCGTAGACTATGCTCATGAATACTGCGGGCAAACACCTCTTTACCGGTGCCACTTTCGCCAAGTAATAAAGTACTGATATCAGTTTGCGCGATACGCTCCGCTTTTCTACTTGCCGCTAAAAGCCCTTCGCTTTGACCAATAATCTTGTCCATCGAAGGCGCCACTTCTATCAAATGGCGGTTTTCCATTTCTAAATTAAACAGGTTAATGGCGCGGCTAACTAAAATTTGAATGGTGTCTGAGTCGATTGGTTTTTGGTAAAAGTCATAGGCGCCTAAATTTACAGCTTTCAACGCATTTTTTTTGTCATTATTACCGGTGACTACTATGACTTTTGTCTGTGGAGCCAAGGCTAAGATTTCTTCTAGGGTGGCTAACCCTTCAGTTGCATTACTTGGGTCGGGCGGTAAGCCTAAATCTAGGGTCACAACCTTAGGTTCAAAACGCCTCAACTGTGAAATTGCTGAGGTGCGATCTTCAGCAAAAATAACGTCGTAGCCTGAAAAGCTCCACTTTAATTGTTTTTGTATCCCTAAATCGTCATCGACGACCAAAATCTTATCCATGTATCAATATCCTTTGTATTTGCCCTAGTCTGTAGGAATTCGTAATGTAAAAGTAGTACCTTGCTGTGGTTTACTTTGCACCAGTAACTGGCCACCAATTCTCTCTATGTAAGCTTTTGCATCAAATGCCCCAATACCCATTCCTGCATTACCTTTTGTAGTATCAAAAGGTTTAAATAAACGTGTACGAATAAAATTTTCGCTCATACCGCTGCCGGTGTCTACAATATTGATTAACATATACCTTTCATCATCAGATAACTCTACTTTAACATCTACTTTCCCATCATCGCTGGTAGCTTGTTGTGCATTGCTAACAAGATGGTAAATGACGTTACTTAACTTATCTTTATCTAAAACTACAGGGGTTTCACTTCTTACGATCACACTAGGTGTGGGTAAATAGGATGCACATCTTTGCTCAACCACACGGGTAACACACTCTGATAAATTGACTAAGCCGTCAGCTCCACCTTGTGAGGCATTTTTTTCTGACAATTGATGCAGCATCTTATCCATTCTAGCTTTGGTATGGTGCAAGGTTTCAAAAGTATCAGCAATAAACTCTGGGTTATCTTTATGCTGCTCCGCATTAGATAAAATCAGATCAATTTGCGCAGCTACGTTTTTTAAGTCATGCACAATAAAAGCAGACATACGCGTGAATGCGGCAAATTGTGCATTTTCGGCCAACTCCTGTGCTGCTTGATGATGAAACAAAAAATTTGAAATTTGTGCGTTTACAGCGGTCAAATAATCTCTTAATTCCCAATTAAGTTTTTTACTGGTGTTATCAGAACCCTGCATAACGGCCATGCCCCAGAATTCTTCTTCATTATAAATAGGGATCACCAGCTGGAAAGAAACGCCGTTTAACAAGCCGTGGTTAACCTTTAGCCCTTCATACATATAAGGCTGTGTTCTAAGTTCTTCAATATCGATGATCCAATTTTTAGACGTAAAAAAATCTGAAAATTGCAACAGAACAATTTGTTCGTCATCGTTCAAACTAGGTTTATCAATATCTGCCAATACCTTCAGTTCACCATTTTGGCTTTGAATCAAGCACCCAGTTTGGTAATCGATGGCCTGAATTAAACCTCGTAAAGCTGTGGCGTATACATTCCCATCTGACTCGCTGGTATTTAGGCAATGTGTTAGCTTTAGCCATTCATGCCTGTAATCAAATTGATTAGCAAAAAAGTGCTTAGTAATAAAAACCTTGATCTTGGTCCGAAAACTCAAAGAAAGGAATAACGTCACTAAGAGCGACAAAGACAAAACGATAAGCACTACCTGAATGGCAGCCCCCCATTCACCACCAAAGTATTTAACCACGTAACCCAACATCGCCATCACAAATAGATAAACGCCAGCTACCATCAAAAGTGTGCTGTGCATCACTATGTCTCGGGATATATATATTTCGACTCCCCAGTTTTTAACTCGCCTTATAGCTAAGACCAGTAATGGTATGAGAGCAGAATAGACATAACCTCTGGCAGTAATGTAATTAATGTTAACCTGTTCCACCATTAAAGCATTCGCAAAGGTAACAAATTCAAAGACGCTGATAACCGCCAAATAGATTATTAAGGGTTTTAACGCCCACCTATTTTCACCCGCCTGACGATATATGACTTCAAGTAACACCAGTACTTCCAAGGCAATCACAGTCTGGAGCAGAAACTTCCACGATTCAGTGTCCATACCAATGTAAGGCAGTGCAATAGCGGTAATCGGCAAAGCTAATATTAACCAAGTATGTTTTCGACTTAATACTTCAACAATATTAGTAAAGTTATCTCTTAAGCATGAACCCAAAAAGAGTAACCAGAAGAGGCTTTTAATATTGTCGAAAAGCAACAGCTTTTCGACAGATATAGGGGCAAAGAAGAACGGTGCGATAGACCATAAACACGTCGCACCGGTGGCGAGAATTAACAGATACTTTGCTAATCCTGATTTGCGAACTGTTAACAACAGCAGTAAAAGAAAGGCATAACCAATTGCACTGATTGCATAACCAACAGTTGCGATCATATTGAGCTAGACCTTCAAAGTTTTTTTAATATTAAACTACCGATCGAATACCCTGCCCCAAACGAACAAAGCAAGCCGATGTCACCAGATTGCAAGTCTTTGTGATACAAATAAAACGCGATGATTGAACCTGCAGAAGCAGTATTAGCGTAGGTATCCAATACGATGGGAGCTTCTTCTAAGGTCGGCTGTTTCCCAAGCAACTTGCGGCTTATCAACGTATTCATATTGATATTGGCTTGATGTAACCACCATCTTGAAACACTTTCAGAACCCAGCTCATGACGGGCTAAATGCTCAGATATATGTTCCACAGCCATAGGGCACACTTCTTTAAACACCTTGCGCCCTTCTTGATGAAAAAGTTTATCTTCTGCAAACGGGTCTGTGTCATTAGCACGGCTAACATAACCAAAATTTGAACGGATGTTGTTTGAGTACTGAGTAACAGCTTTGGTGCTCATAATTTCGAAAATATGCTCTGAGGCTGCAGTATCAGATTTTTCAACGATCATTGCCGTTGCCACATCACCAAAAATAAAATGACTATCACGATCACAATAATTCACTTGTGGCGAGGTTAATTCTGGATTAATCACTAGCACTGCCTTGGCTGTACCGGCAGCAATCATTTCGTAGGCACGATGCAAGGCAAATGTAGCTGCAGAGCAAGCCACTAACATATCAAAAGCAAAACCTTTAATACCCAAAGCGCCTTGCACTTCAATTGCTAACGCAGGATAAGATCGCTGCGTATAAGCACACGCCACGATCACAACGTCAATGTCTTCAGGGGTTTTATTGGCCGCTTTTAACGCGTCTTTGGCCGCATATATTGCCATTTCAGCTTGATCAGATAATTCATTTTCTGGACGCTCAGGAATATTTGGGCGCATTCGATCAATATCTAAAACACCCTCTTTAACGTAGACGTAACGACTCTTGATACCTGAAGCTTTTTCAATAAACTCAGCACTTGAAAGTGGTTTAGGCTGAAGTTCACCGTCTTCAATTTCTTTTAGATGCTGATGGTTAAACTGCTCGGCATATGCGTTGTATGCAATAACCAGCTCTTCATTACTAATACTGTGGGCGGGTTTCCATAAACCAGAACCGCTAATCACTACAGGAGATGCCATGTAAAATCCTAACTAAAATATATTAGGCTACATATGATCAAGACCTATGTAGCTGAGTTCTAACTAGCTTATCGGTTTGTAATAAAAAAGTCAGCTTGAAGCTGACTTTTTAGTTTAATAAGTTTACTGCCGACTTAAAATAGATAAGTCTTTGCCGCCGTTAACAAAGTGTTTTTGTTTGACTTACCTGTGACACAGGCTTTCACATCTTTATGTGTAAACACATACACTTTATCATGAGAGCCAATAACACTATCTTTATCTGCATCAACAAAATCAGATAGTAAAAAAGTAATATTTTCGTCATCAGATAAAGAACGCAACCCCGCACCGTAGCTACACAACATGTCACCGATAGTGTCTTCAAATAAGGCCAGTGATTCGTTATATAATTTTTTCTTAGCAGCTTGGCGTTTCGCCATCTCTTGATTACGCTCAGCTTCTAACTCGTTACGAAACTTTTCTAAACCAGCTGTTTTGGCTTCAAGTTTTGCCACTTCTTTATTTAATTCAGCCAAACGATTGTCTATATTTTTACGGCGATCGGCATCAGCATTACGTTTTTCAAACTCTAAGTCGCGACGAGAACGTTCGTATTCTCTTTTTTCCCAGCTTAATTCTCGCTGTTCCCCAGTTAAATCGCGCATTTTATCACTGAGTTCATCATCATAGTGTTCACCATGCTCTACAAAATCCATGACCATTTTTTCAATTTCATTTTCATCTATAAACTCAACATTACGACTATTGGAATTAGGTGGATTGGGCGCGACCGGAAGACTATTAATAAGACCGTTCAAGCTTCCTAAGTCTAATCCAAAGAAATTGCCACCATGCCTAACGCCTCCGTGTCGACCACTGTCTATTTGAAATACCACACCTTGATCTGCTAGATAAAAAACGGCTTCGGCGCGAAAACGAATATTTTTATTTGACGTTTGTTGTTTCAACGATGCTTGCAATATATTCAGCATAATACCGACTTCATTACGCACTTCTTTTATATTGGTTTGATCACTTTTAGCTTGTAACGGGCTAATCGCTAAACTACTAAAGGCTAATGCCATTAAAGTTTTTTTAATTGATAAAGTCATGATTACTTCCTCACTCGTTAATGTTGCCGCTACCCGTTAGCTCAGGCTGGGCATAGATATCTTGTTGTAATTTATTTAGTTGACGGACATAAAAAAGTTGATCGTCACCACGCTGTTCGTTCACATACTTAATCAGTTCAGCAAAGTCCTCGCGCCTTTCTTTGCGACTTGCACCCAGTAAATATTGAGTCAGTTGAGTACTGGTATCCATTTGTTGTTGTTGCATCGTTTGGGTATATTCTGTTAGCGTAAGCTGCTGATTTTCTTGGAGTTTTATCAACCTATCATTGACTAACCGGTCGATTTCTTGCTTGTTTTGTTTACCTGCAAAACTGATAGTCATAGCGCCCTCATGCGTACGCACTTGCAAACCCGTTAGCACCATCACAATAGCCAGCACAGAAGTCGCAAAAGATAATGTTGGCAACCCTTGCCATTGCCACCATTTGACTTTATCTGGCATATTGAAGATGCTGTCTCTATCCCAACTGGGTACTTCGTCAGATTGATAATGCTCACTGTGCATAGAAAACAGATTGAATGTTTCCACTTGTTTAGCAAAAACTTGGTCTTCTAAGCAGCGCTGTTCAAACTCATGACGTTGTTGCTCATTAAGCTGCCCCTCTATCCAAAGGCCGAATAACTGCTCGTTATTTAATTTAGATTTATTTAAGCGATACTTCCCTAAGCCAGACCCGCCCAACTGTGATTCATGTTTAGGCATAATCAACCTCCATCAATGTTTTCAATTTTTCTAATGCGCCGTACAAACGCGACTTGGCTGTATTTGCTGAAATACCTGTTTGCTCTGCAATTTCATCAAACGTAAACTGACCAAAAAACTTTAATTCCACCACTGCTTTTTGGGCTAATGGTAATTGTTGCATCGCGCTAATCAGTTGCTTGTTTTCATGATGAGTATGGATCCTGTCGGCAGCACTCATTGCGTCGCACTCTACCTCAGGTGTATCGTCTAAACCTTGCATCGGTTTCTTACGCCTATAAAACTCAATACAACGAAAATGAGCAATCCGAAACATCCAACTCTTAAAGCTGCCTTCATTGCGATAAGTGGATAAGTTACGAAATACGGATATAAATACCTCCTGCATGAGATCCAAAGCATCTTCGTTTTTACCCGTCATGCGCATACCATAGTTATAAATTTGTTTTTCATAACGCTTCAGCAAATTCAGCCAGGCTTGTTTATTGCCATGCAACGCTTTTGCAATAAGTTGTTCGTCAGTTTTCTCAAACATTTCTTTTTGTTCCCAGCGGGGTGTGTCCCCCTTTCAAATACATAGTCGAGAGACAAAGTAAAAAAGTTTACTTTTAGAGAATTCTTTTGAATATTATTTTATATGTGCTTTTATATGTGCTTTTATACATAATTGAAACTAACGGGTTAAGGTAGGAATAGGTATTAACGGAGCCACAAATTCAGCCAAATGACGAAACAATCTGACTCGCGTTGTACCGCTGCGCCACACCATACCGATTTCTCGATAAGCCATATCTTCAGCAGGCATCGAAACTAAAGGAGTGGTGCTTAGTATATGATTTTGAATAGCCAGCTCAGGCATAAAAGTGAAACCCAATTTGCTATTGGCAAGTTGTACTAAGGTATACAAACTGCTTGCAGCCAATGAACTCACTTGTTCCCGATGTTTTAAACCACAGGCGCTAACAGCGTGCCCTGTCATGCAATGCTCTTGATGCAATAGAAAAATACTTTCTTTCGGTAAATCCGACATATTAAGCGGCACGGGTAAGGTTTCAACCAAATCACTATGGGCGATTAAATGAAAGGGATCATGACCTAATACCAATTGTTTACAACCAGGTGTATCCATCGGTAAAGCTAAAATGAGTAAGTCTAAGGCCCCTTCATTTAACTGAGTTAACAAATTAGCCGTAGTGTCTTCTTGTAGCTGCAGCGTGATGTCGGGAAGATGTTGCTTAACTTTACCAATCAGCCCCTCAAAAATAAAAGGAGCAATGGTAGGAATAACCCCGATTTTAAGTTTCCCTGCTTGCCAATTACCTGCGCTTTGTGCGAAATCTACCAGTTCGTGGGCATCGGTTAGTAAGGCTTTGCTGCGCTCAACCAACTCTAAACCAAAAGGCGTAAACACAAAGGTTTTATGATCCCGCTCTAAAAGCTGGGATCCAAACTGCTCTTCAAGATTCTGAATTGCGGTGCTGAGTGTTGACTGACTGACATGACAGTGCTGGGCTGCACGGTGGAAATGCTGTTCTTTGTGTAATACAACTAAGTAGTGAAGGTGTTTGAGATTAGGCCACTTCATATTTTAACATCTATAAAAACGATTGATAATTCGATTTTAGATTAATTTTAATGATAATAAAAGCGCCATAGTAGTTAAGCCGATTCATAATAAATAATAGTCTGTCAAGCCACCTGTTAACTGAGCAGATTTGCCAACTATGCTGAACAAAAAAAGCGCCATATTGGCGCTTTTAGAATTATCATTGCCTACTTGTTTATTCAGCTACCAACTGAAGCATAAGTAGCAACCTGTTTTCTTTCGCCTTCAACAAATTTCGACCATTGTTGAGCCATACCGCGACTGCTATCGAATTCTTGGGCTTTTGCAAGTTGGGTTAAAGCCTCGTTATATTCACCCACGTTAAACTGTGCCAGACCAATT
>JAWUXT010000054.1:0-7483 GCA_034111205.1 Paraglaciecola sp.
ATTTAGTAGATATGATTATGATAACAAAAAATCTATTTAACAGTCTTGGAGTAATAATTGAGCCCAAAAGACGAACAATATAAACATTCGGACGATGATGGCAGTTACCTTGTTTGTTTTGGCGCCCCTCCCATAGAGATAAAGTTTGTCGTTGAGTGAACTACTTGTTGAAAAGTTTTGTAAAAATTTAGAATTAATGTTGGGTGTCATTGAATGGCAATAATTTGTTTACCGAATGCGTCAAAGCTATCGAATTTATCCACAACGTTTTACTAAAAGTCAAAAATAAACTACGAAGTGACTCTACATAACTAAACATAGCTAAAATTAATTAAGAATTAAGTGGCCTTTTGGCCTTACGTACTGCTTTGGGATGCATCAGTTTTTCTAGTTCTAACATACAATTTGCGATTTTAGTGTGAGTGGGTTTATCTGCTGTAATTGCGTTATATAACCAGTGATAAGCGTCCTCATAATCATATGGGCTGCCATACCCTTCAATAAATAATTCTGCCAATTGAATTTGTGCTTTTAAATGCCCGAGTACAGAAGCTTCACGTAAAAAAACAACGGCTCTTTGTTTATCCTTTTGGACCAGTTTACCTTGAGAATAATAACGACCTAATTGCTCTAATCCAGCCGAAAGGCCTTGCTCGGCGGCTTGGTGCATAAAGTTTATGCCTCGCTCCGGCTCTGCGTCTACGCAGACTCCCCAGGCCAGCATATCGCCCCACAAAAACTGGTAACTGGGAATTTTAAGTATTTCTGCGCGAGCTTGAATATCTTGTACTAACTGACAATCATCTAACACCACACGGCTCAAATGTTCATTTTTATTAATTAAGCCAAGTAATTCATCTTGGGAATAAAGCTGAACGGCTTTTATTTCATCGGCTGCATTTACAGGGAAAACTGATAACAAAACACTACAATATAGTAATAAAGATGTGAATAAGCGCATAAAAAACTTCTGACTTTTGCAATTTACTTTATATCGGCTACAAAATTGTTTTTATAAATGATTTAGGGCCATTAGACCCTAATCATATGTAAACCCATTATTACGCAACCAACAGTAGTAGCACGTTCTAATTATGTGTTAACGCCATTTTCACAACCTGGGCATGTTCGAACAAATCATGGCCTAAATCAGTCAAATATCCCCCATCAGGTAACGTTACTATACCTTTTTCGAATAATCTCTTGGCAGCAGCAACCACATCAGGTTCTGCGTCATTATGAATTTTCAAACCTTGCATCAGACTCTTGTTAGGAAACTTCAATAGCAAGTTCAGTTCTGCAAGCATATCAGATGTAAATGTCATATTTATTCCTCATAAACCATGCACTTAATTATCGTGCACAGAGCGGGTTCATATTAGATTTAAGTAGAATATTGCATTCATTTACAGTACATCCACCAAAACCTAGCATTTTCAGTTAATTACGACTCGTAATAAAATCAGTCATATGTTTATAATCTTCCTAGTGAGCCTAAAGCCCAAACCGATGAATATCAAAGGTTATTTCAAATAATCATATTCAAGTAGTATTAATCTAACCAGAAGAAGTCCATGCAAATAATCCAATGTAAGGTAGAAAAAATTGAATCCCTTACAGACACAATCAAGCGTATTGTATTAATTCCAGCTACCCCTCTTAATTTTATTGCCGGTCAATATCTGCAAATAGTCATGGGTGAAGATGACAAACGTCCCTTCTCTATTGCTAACGCGCCTCGTGCGGATGGATCTATCGAGTTACATATTGGTGCAGAGCCCGGCAATCAATATGCAGGGCATGTCCTAGAAAAAATGCTTAAAGATAAAGTGGTAGATGTTGAAGGTGGATTAGGAGAAGCTATTCTAAAGCAGTCCGAACCACAAGCCACTATTTTGTTGGCTGGGGGCACTGGATTTTCATATACTTTATCAATATTACAGCAACTTCTGAGCAAGCCGTTAGAAGCTCCTGTGTTTTTATATTGGGGAACACGAACCATAAATGATATGTATGCCTTTGACGAACTTAGCACTCTTGCAAAACAACACCCTCTTTTTACTTTTATCCCGGTGGTAGAGAACCCAGAAAAAAATTGGGCAGGTAAGACTGGTTGGGTACATCAAGTCGTTCTCGAAGACATTAAAGACTTGGCCACGTATCAAGTATATGTTGCTGGGCGATTTGAGATGGCAAAAGTGGTACGCGATGATTTCATTAAACAAGGATTACCGATAACGTCTTTGTTTGGTGATGCATACGCATTTATCTAGAGTTAATAAATTTAGGAGCTTGGTAACAAACTCCTACATCTCAATTATACCGCACCATCAAAATCCAATTGTCGCCAAGCTTCGTACACAAAAACTGACACCGCATTAGACAAATTCATGCTTCGGCTTTCAGCCAACATAGGAATTCGCAATCGCTGCTCAGGTGGCAGAGAGTCAATAATTTCATCGGGTAAACCTCGGGTTTCCGGCCCAAACAACAATGCATCACCGGATTGATACTTAGCTTGGGCAAAAAACGCCTTGCCTTTGGTTGTGCAAGCAAAAATACGTTTCGGTGAGCGAGCTTGAATATAAGCCTCAAGATTTGGATAACGCTGCACGTTGGCAAACTCGTGATAATCCAACCCAGCTCTGCGTACTTTTTTGTCATCCCAGTCAAATCCTAAGGGCTCAATTAAATGCAATGCAAATCCAGTATTAGCACAGAGGCGGATAATATTACCAGTATTGGGAGGAATTTCAGGTTGGTATAAAACGATATCGAGCATGGGTATTATTTCAGTTACTTATGATACTGACATACTACCAAAACCAGCGAAATGGTTTAACTCTTAGTTGCTATTTATAGTTGTCAGTTATCTTTTGGGTGCTATCAACTATCGATAGATACAACTGTTTATCATATCTACATCGAACCTGACGAAGCGAGCCAATGAAAGAATACGGCACCCCATTACTTCCCGAAAAAGTCTAAAGTAGCCGTTAAACAGGGTATCCTAAATTTATCCTGCTCTTCAAACAACTCATGCTTTGAACCTGCAATGACCATCAGCTTAGAATTTTTCATTTTTGCTACTACCCTATTCTGCCGTTTATTATCTACAACTTGGTCTGCCCCTGCTTGAATAATTAATGCAGGAATAGGAAAACGGTGCACATCTTGTTCTACTTCGTCCATCGCTTGAGCCGCCATTTTTAACCAATGACCGCTTACACCGCCTAACTGAACTTGTGGTGTGTCTTGATACTCTTGACGAAAAAGTTGATATCTAATTTCACTGTGGGTTAACTCATTACCGGAAAATGGCTGGTTGTCATAATTATTTTGACCAAAAAAGTAGGCATTTTTTTTATTCAGCGTGGCATGTAAATTAAGTAAGAGCTTGGCGAACCAATTTGGCAAAGACGGACGAATACCAAACATAGGTGCCGAAAACACAACCTTTTCAAATAAATCGGGATAGCGCAAAACCGTCATAGCTCCGATGGTTCCCCCCATTGAATGACACAATAAGTTAGGTTTGTGTTGTGTTTTTTCAGTGACCACTTGATTAATGAAGCTTTTAAAGTCAGCTACATATTCTTCAAAACTTCCTACATAGCCTATGCGTGCATTGTCTAACATGCGCCCAGATAAACCTTGTCCTCGATGGTCATGAATAAACACCGAATAGCCATTATGATAGAGGTCATACACAACTTCCTTATACTTTATTAAACTCTCTATGCGACCCGATGAAACCACCACTGATCCCAGTGCCTGTGGATGGAGAACATAGGCGTAAGCAATATCTACATTTTCTTTTCTTCCAACTTCCTGTACCCCTTCAAACATACCGTGCTGCACACTGTTATGCCAAAAAGGTTGAATAGCTGTAACATACTTTGACGCTAAGTTATCTTCAGAGCAAAGGACAAACTGAGACATGCAAAAACCCTACATTAAAATTCGATATGAACTACTTAACGTAAATTAGTACTTACAATTCACATAACAGTTACTAAAGTAGCTTATTTGGTATTATTGAGTTTTTTGTTGTGATTCACTTCAATCGCCCTAAGGATATCCCGCCAACTAACAATTCCAACTGGGACTCCATTTTCATTCACGATAGGAATACAGGAGATATTGTGTTGATTGAATAAACTAATCGCCTCGTACACATCAGCAGAAGGAGTTAGGGTAATAGGCTTTCGGCTCATGATTTGGTGAACCTTTTTATTCAAAGTAAATTTGTCATGGGCTTTTGCTTGAAGCGTATCGATAAAAGGACTAACAGACTTGAGTAAATCACGATCTGAGATCACTCCATACAACTTACCTTTTTCTACTACTAATAAATGATGGAACTTAGCATTTTCAAAAATCTGTTTAACCACGTGCAGAGTATCATCCAATCTTACAGTTACCACTGGTTTACTCATGATCTGCTCAATTAACATGCTTTCCCTCACCGTTCCTAATTACATTCAAAATTAAAGTAACCGCAAATTTGGGTCTGATGCAATGAAAATGACCAAATTCAACTCTATGTTTAACCTTAGTTGCTTATGACTACTGCAATTTATCTCTGCTGAAGATTACTCAGAGCGTACGATTCATTTTAGAAAGTAACGCACGTTGCCATTTATTTTAAACCCTGCTCATAGCATTGTTGTCATTAACCTGAGTACACACTTGAATCTTAGCATCTAAATAAGGGGGAATTGGGCATAACTGAAACAAGTAGCTAATATTCTTCCAGTGTGACATCGGACTAACTTTGCATAAATATCGTTCAAGGCTTTGTAATAGGTATGCATATTTTAACCAACAATCCACCTTGCGGTTTATTGCTTGCCTGAATAATACCTTGATGTTTACCTATAGCACGTTGCGCAATAGCCAAGCCTAACCCCACCCCACCGCTATTTCTGTCTCGAGAACTAGATTCACGATAAAATGCTTCAAACACCCTATCTAACTGGTTTTCTTGAATACCATTACCATCATCTTCGATGACCCACACAATGTGTTTATCTTGCTCCGATACACTTATTTGAATCAGATGAGTGGAGTAATTAATCGCGTTGCGCAGAATATTTTCTATGGCACTACTTAGTAACTGCGGTTCCGCGTAAAAACTAATTTTTTCATCTACCTGATAAAACAGTGTCTTATTTTTCTGTTCAGCTTCAAATTGGGCATCGGTAATAATAGGCGTCATAATTTTTTGAATACTGACAAGTTCTAAATTTTGGATAGGCTGCTGGCTATCCAATCTAGATAACAACAATACTTGAGCTATCATTCCTTCAATCTGGCTCGCTTCCTTTTCAATCCTTTCAATGGCTGCCATCATATTGGCTGACATATCTGACTCATTCTGCTGTAAAGCGATGCCAATAGACAATTGTAAACGCGTAAGGGGCGAGCGTAATTCATGAGAAATATCAGCCAGTAATCTTTTCTGGCTATTTAATAAACTCTCAACTTGTTCGGACATGAAATTGAAATCACGACCAAGCTGACCAATTTCATCTGAGCGCTTACTTGCATTACCAACACGCACACCCATTTCGCCTGTTGCCATCCGTTTGGATGCATGTCTAAGTTGCTCAATAGGATTAAGTAACCCACGCATAAATAAGTAACACAGTCCTAAACTAAGTGAGAGCATAAATATTATAAATATCCCAGGATATTCATGTCGAATAACCCGTAAATCGCCACCAAGCCTTGGTTTAACCAAAAATAACATATAGTCACTTTGATTAAATCTTACCCTACCTGGTCCTACAAAATTGATTCCTTTGACTTCTAAAATCAACGGCGTGCTTTTTGGATTAAAATCATCAAACACTTCTTTTTTGATAGGTCTATGCCTAGTTACACTTTGTATGATTTCTCGGGTCGATTGATCAATCAAGACCAAACCAAAACGGTTGCGTTTACTCAATTGCTTAAGTACATTTTTAAGCTCAACCTGACCATCACGCTTATCAATTTGATTTTGTAATTTTCGAGTTATGGACTCTAAATCTTGTTGCTGTTGTGTATTCAATGGCTGATATTTGGCTTCAGAGCCAAGTTGTTTAGCCAGCCAAACTGAACTAAAAAAAATCAATAAGGCAGCCAACCAAAACCATAAAAAGACTCGTAAAAATAAACTTTGCACTGGATTAAACCGACTTAATCTCCTCACACTGCCACCAGATAAAGGTAACCCGCTCCACGATGGGTTTTGATTTTTTCTTCTGAGCTGAAGGCCGCTAACTTCTTACGAAGGTTACTTACATGCATATCTATACTGCGATCAAAAGCGGCGAGCTTTCTACCTAAAACTTTTTCACTAATCTCACGCTTACTAACTAAATTCCCTTGGTTAATCATCAAAAGGTGCAAAATAGAGTATTCTGTAGCGGTCAATTCAAGCAGATGGTCAGCGCAAAATACTTGTTGTGCTGAAGGTGACAACTCCACATTACCTAACCTCAAATTTTGCTGCACACGACCACTAGATAGCGAAGCCGTTCTGCGCACTAATGCCTTTATTCTTGCTGACAATTCCCTATGATTAAAAGGTTTCGCCAAATAATCGTCGGCTCCCATTTCTAAACCAAAAATTTTGTCATAGTCATCCCCTTTAGCAGTCAACATTAATACGGGGGTGAGATGACTAGTACGTAATTTTTTTAGCACTTCAAATCCATCAAGTTTAGGTAACATCACGTCCAGCAAAATTAGATCGTAGTGCTTATTTGATATAGCTAAACTCAATCCCGACTCTCCATCGTGAGCTACATCTAATTCGTAGCCTTGGGGAATAAGGTATTCTTTAAGCAACTCGGTCAACTCTACGTCATCATCAATCAATAATATTTTTTTAGTCGACATATGTTTCCTTGGATATTCTTAGGATATGGACACTATAACTCAGTGTTATAAGTATACTTGTGCAACACGGTATATTTACACAAGCTTTACACTCCCTTTGCGTTTCTTTGCATTGAAGTCGCTAGACTTATTAGCAGTTCATATAAAGCAATTAATCCAGAGGGCAAAAAAATGTCAAAATTCAGAAACTTAATTAAAACATCACTTACACCCATCGCGCTTTGTCTAACCCTTGTCATTGCTGCACCCGCTTTAGCCAAGAAAGGTCATCACCAAAAGCATGATGATATGCGCCAAATATTGTCTGAGTTATCTTTAACAGATATACAAAAACAAGATATCAGACAAATTTCAAAACAAAACCGTGAAGATAGAGGTTTGTTTAGCAGCGACGTAAAATCGTTGAAGCAAGAGTTGCGCAACCTTGTGCAATCCTCTGAATGGGATCACGCAGCTGTTGATAGTGTCATTACCAAGCGCCAAAAGCTGATGCAAGCAAAGGCACTAGAACGGGCCACTAACAAAAACCAAGTATGGAATTTATTAACCGAGGCCCAACAAGATGAGTTTGTTGTGTTTTTTGATGCGCTCA
>JAWUXT010000055.1:0-7340 GCA_034111205.1 Paraglaciecola sp.
CACCTCAGTAATTTAAATTATTCAAAACAGTCGGCGAGTTTGCTTTCTCAACCTGGTGCAATTTATTGTAATTAAATTACAATAAAACATTGTTTTTTTTATGAGAACATTTGATTAATGAATTGTAAAGAATATTAAAACACGTTTAAAAACCATTTAAGCCACTGTTTTAATTGGTTTTATTGATATATTTATATTCATTATGTGGTGGTGTATATATTAAATAGATATAGATAGACTGTAATTTAATTACAAAATGAGTTTTTGGCAGAACTACCTGCCGATATATTTTATGATTTTGAGTGTTTCTTATAAAAAAAAGCCCTACGGGCTTTTTTTTTATTTCACTTAAATAACTGTTTTTAAGGTCGTAAGGCTTTTTCACCTCTAGATAAGCCACAGACACCCGTTCTTGAAGCTTCGATAATCTCGGTACTTTGGCTCAAGGTATGTGCGAAAGCATCTAACTTATCGCTGGTACCTGTCACCTGTATCGTATAGTTATTCGCATCTACGTCGACAATTTGAGCCCTAAATATATCCACATTACGTTTAACCTCTGCACGAACCAACTCACTGCGTGTGGCTACTTTCACCAGCATTAACTCTCGCTCAACGTGATAGCCGTCAGATAAATCAGTCACTTTCAACACATCAATTAGCTTGTTGACTTGTTTGGTGATCTGCTCAATGACCTTGTCATCAGCTTCTGTGACTATGGTCAAACGTGACAAACTTTTGTCATCTGTTGGTGCCACACACAAAGAATCGACATTGTATCCTCGTTGTGAAAATACGCCCACTATACGTGACAAAGAACCCGGAGCATTTTCCATTAAAACAGAAATAATTCGTCTCATTATGTGCGCTCCGTCTTACTTAATCGCATATCATCCATTGCACCAAATTTTATTTGCATGGGATAAACGTGCTCGTTTTGGTCTATTTCGATGTCCATAAATACTAATCTGTCTTTGGCAGCAAAACATTTAGCCATTGCTGCATCTAACTCTTCTGGCTTAGTCACCTTGATACCAATATGACCATAGGCTTCTGCTAATTTAACAAAGTCAGGCATTGCGTCCATGTAAGAACTAGAGTGGCGACCTTTATAATTCATATCTTGCCATTGGCGTACCATACCTAAAGCTCGGTTATTCAAAGATATGATCTTAATGGGTAAGTTGTATTGCATACACGTAGCCAGCTCTTGAATATTCATTTGAATACTACCGTCACCTGTTACAACTGCTGATACTGCTTCTGGGTGCGCCATTTGCACGCCCATCGCTGCTGGTAAGCCGAATCCCATAGTGCCTAAACCACCAGAGTTAATCCAACGCCTAGGTTTAGCAAAGGGATAATAAAGCGCAGCAAACATCTGGTGTTGCCCTACGTCAGAGCTAATATAAGCATCACCATCAGTATGTTTGTATAAAGACTCGATGACTTCTTGTGGCTTAATTAAATTTTTATCTTTCTTATAGTCTAAGCATTTACGAGAGCGCCACTGATTGACCTGCTCCCACCAATCGGCAAGTTTAGCTGATTGAGCCTTAGCATCGATCTTACCCATCTCTTTAAGTAATTGTTTAGAGACTTCATCAACACTGCCTACTACAGGCACATGCGCCCCTATAATTTTAGAGATAGATGCAGGGTCAATATCAACATGAATGATGCTTGCATGCGGACAAAATTTATCCACATTATTAGTCACGCGATCATCGAAACGCGCGCCTAAGGCCAAGATACAATCAGAGTTATGCATGGCCTTATTCGCTTCAAGCCTGCCGTGCATACCTAACATGCCCACGAACTGCTCGTGTATTGATGAAAAGGCGCCCAGCCCCATCAATGTTGATGTTACAGGTGCTTGCAATTTTTCCGCAATTTCGGTGACTAGATCACTGGCTTCACAAGTAATTGCCCCACCACCTACGTAAATAATTGGACGCTTTGCTTCTAACAAAGTTTTGACTGCTTTCTTAATTTGTTTACTATGCCCTTTAAGCGTCGGATTATACGAGCGCATAGTGACATCATCAGGAAATTGATAAGGATGTTCTTCTAAAACATTCACGATATCTTTAGGTAAATCCACCACCACTGGGCCTGGACGACCTGTATTAGCAATATAATATGCCTTGGCGATGGCTTCAGGAATATCTACAGCACGTTTAACGAGAAAACTATGTTTAACAATAGGTCTAGAACATCCCACCATATCGGTTTCTTGGAATGCATCTTCGCCGATGTGCATAGAAGGCACTTGGCCCGACAGCACCACCATTGGGATTGAATCCATAAAGGCTGTAGCAATACCCGTTAACGTATTGGTTGCACCTGGTCCTGATGTAACTAAAACAGTACCTGTTTTTCCCGTTGATCTGGCGTAACCATCGGCCATATGGGCTGCAGCTTGTTCATGACGGACGAGGATATGTTCGACATCTTCTTGCGCATATAACGCATCATAAATATCAAGTACGGCACCACCTGGGTAACCGAACACATGTTTTACCCCTATATCTTTTAGCGTTCGCACAACCATTGCGGCGCCTGACATCATTTCCATCAGAATCACTCCAGAAATATATAATTTTAAATGAACGGGCACTATACGTGAGCGATTAGAAAATTTAAACATGAAAACAGACAAAAGTGAGACATTCATCCTAATATAGACCTATATTAGGATGAAACTACTAATTTACCGTGTTTTATGCAGATTATTAGGATGGAATTACATTTTATTAACAAAGTCTCTATTCATCTTCGATTTTAACTTCAATATCACCTTGTTCAATTGTATCTTTATCGTCGTCATCAGCCTCAGCAACTGTTGGACGATGATTACCATAAACGCTTCCTGGTCTAAATCGGTTTATTTGCTTCTGGTATTTTACCCAAGCTTTTTCTGCCAATCCTTCAGGCTCTTTTTTGCCAAAGGCGGCAGCCAACAATCCATCATCCTCGGTGTTCTGGGATTCAATTTGACCATCGACCAAAGCTGCAATCAAACAACCGTATTGAGCTAATGCTTTACTTTCGTTGATGGAGAAATCTCCAGAACGGGAAAAACCGTAAGGATAATTTTTCGCATCGCTAAACATACGGTTGACTAAGGAATCTCTGCTAAGTTTTGCCATCACAACACCCATAAAAAAGAAGTTAACAAGATTAAAAACCATTGGTTTAATAAAGACGTTATCTGAAAAGATAAATAAGCTAGTACTGTCGCCTTTTGTTACCTGCTTTATAATTTAAAACAAGAATCTGTCAACTGTTTTTGTATGAATTTTTTAATTCATACGCTGAATATTCCTAATGAGTCTGAAAGTCGCTCCAGACCTTTATAAATCACATAAAAATCGAGCCATTAACTTACTTTACCTTTTGAGCACCCTAGCCCACATTATTTCATATTTTACCGGCTCGACCTCTGTGACTTCACTGACCAGTATTTGGGTATTCACTTCACTTTTATCAGTGTTTTGCATCAGGGGAATTGTTCATCTGTTGTAACCACTTACAGTCTTTTATCACTGGTTGCGAGTGGGAGTATGCCGGCATTAGTTTCTGAGCAACGTTTGATTATAGATATCACTTACCCGTATTCATAAGCATAAGATTTTAAGCCCTCATTGCAACGAGGTGCAATCAAGAGTAATTAACAAATTCACCTTAACGTTATCCCTAGATCGATATTCTATCTAAAAATATTTACCGCTATCATTTTTGTAGTATCTAAAGCCCAGGTATATTACGAATGGGTAAAGTGAGAGTATCTGGCACAATCAACTTTACGTTATCCTTTAAAAGGCACAAATAGGCATCATTAACACAAAAACGAAAATAAATGAGGAAAGGTTTTGTCTTCACAGCAGATTAAGCAATTACATTTAAAAGCAAAAAAAACAATTAATAGTCAGCAGTAAAAAGCCGTTCATCAAGCTTGTGTGCAGATATTAGCACTGGATCCAAAACATGCTGATGCGCGCTTTTTATTGGGTATGATTGCCATGAATATGCAACAGATGAGCAAAGCTATTGGTTTAATTGAGGTTGCGATTAGTGGCCAACCAAATAATGCTGAATATTACGCGTTTCTTGCTAGAGCATTGTCACTGGTTAATCGTTACCAAGCAGCATATACAGCCGTTGAACGTGGAATAAGTTTGGGTTCAAACAACGCTATGGTTAATGACACACTAGGAGTGGTACTAAGTAGACTAGGCGAGCATAAACGCGCAGTTCACATATTCAATCAAGCTATTAGTCAACAGCCGAATAATCCTAACTTCTATTACAACTTAAAGGCCTCCTTAAAGTTTAGTGGTGAATTTACCTTAGCCAAAACAGCCTACGAAGAAGTAATTTCGCTAAAACCCGACTACTTTCAGGCCCATTCCGCTTTGGCAGAGCTGCAAACAGCCACAATAGAAAATAATAATATTCAACGCATTCAGGAACAGCTGAATTGTATTTCTGACAATGTCGATGGCCAATTACATTTATGTCATGCGATGGCTAAAGAATTAGAGTGTATAGGCCAATATCATCAGGCATTAAAAGAACTTAAACGTGGTAATAGAGCGAAAAAACTCGAACTAGGCTCCAACGTTGCTCATGACCAATCATTATTTTAGGCTATGAAAAGTTTGTTTAGTGGAAATTTTGCTAAAGAACAAACATCGGGTAATAGTATTGACGAAACTGATAGTGTCAAAGTGGAGTAAGCAAACAATTTTTTGTTCAGTTTAAATGACTTCATGCGTGACTCTCTTGGTTTTTATAATGATATGTAATAATTTTACCGGTAAATGCACATTCTATCTTTTAGCATTAGCACATTTCATGATTAGCACATTACATGCCTAATAAAATTTAATATAAGTGTTAAAACACAGGGCTGAAATGATAAAAGTGAATGGATATTTATGCAATTACAAATAAGTTTAAAAAACTGACAATAAATCACCGCGGGAAACGAAAAACGTAACTGCCAACTGCATTGTCGCATAACCCTTGGGGTCACATTGACAAGTATTGATTACTTGGAAATATTGATACTTTATCATTGGAGCGGGAAACGAGATGCGATCCGGCCACCGCTTGGTCGCGTGCCCCTTGGGGTCGCCTAAACGGTATACACTAGATTAAACTTTTACTGATAGTAAACATTGGAGCGGAAAACGAGATTTGTAACCGCCAACCGCGTTGTCGCGTGCCCCTTGGGGTCGCTTAAACGATATACATTGAATCAAACTTTTACTGAGACTTATCATTGGAGCGGGAAACGAGATGCGATCCGGCCACCGCGTGGTCGCGTGCCCCTTGGGGTCGCCTAAACGGTATACACTAGATTAAACTTTTAATGATAGTAAACATTGGAGCGGGAAACGAGATTCGAACTCGCGACCCCAACCTTGGCAAGGTTGTGCTCTACCACTGAGCTATTCCCGCATAATGATATTGTACTTACGTACACTTTTTATGGTCATTGCCCAGTCCCTGAGCTACTACAAAATATGTCCTATATTTTGCCCTACAGGTCATCTTGTAGATGTTCAAAATTGTTCCATACAATTTTGTCCCGCATAATGATGTTATCGCTCTAAGCTGTGGTTGCCTAAAGCGGAGGCGCATTCTACAAAAATAAGACTTCAATGCAAGCACTAAAGCCAAATTTTATGATATTTTTAGCTATTTACGGCATATTGATGGAATAGCGAGCAAATATTCATAGGTGAAATTAAATATTAAAGACATGTTGACGGTAATAAACCATTTCTGCGATGGACTCGCGAATATCATCTAGCGCTAGATGCACACCTTTTTTGTGGAAACCGTCTAACAACTCTGGTTTCCAACGACGAACCAACTCTTTGATCGTACTAACATCAATATTTCTATAATGAAAATATTGTTCAAGCTCAGACATGTACTTGACTAAAAAGCGGCGATCCTGACCTATTGTGTTTCCACAAAGTGGAGATATGCCCTTAGGTACAAAATCTTCTAAAAACAAAATGGTTTGCTCCACTGCTTGTTGCTCGTTGACGTCACTATCACGGCAACGTTTGGTAAGTCCTGATTTGCCGTGTGTATCGGTGCACCATTGATCCATACCATTAAGCACTTCATCAGGCTGATAAATGGCTAACACCGGACCTTCGGCCAATATATTCAAATTTTTATCTGTCACTATGGTGGCAATTTCCAAGACGACATCAGTCTCAGGCTCTAACCCTGTCATTTCCATATCGATCCACACTAAATTTTCGTTGTTTACTGACATGCTGGCTCCTAATTGAAAACTATTGATAAGCAACAAATACATTAATGATTTGGTATCCGCTCCCTCAAACGTTAACATGATACAAGAAATAGTATTAATTACAGCAAAGATAAAACGTGGCTAAAAAACCGAAGTTAACAGACAGGCAAAAACGACAAGTCTCAGTCAATCGCACGAAGCGCCTTTCGGGTGGTACCAAGCTGAGTGAAATTGAAGATAATCAGTTTGGCGAACAGCAAAGCGGACGTGTTATAGGACGATTTGGTAAACATGCGGATGTTGAAGATCGAACAGGAATAGTCCACAGATGTCACATGCGGCGCACCATTAATAGCGTGGTATGTGGCGACGAAGTATTATTTAGACCGGGAAAAGATCAAACCTTAAGCATCAGCGGTATCATTGAGATTGTTCAAGACAGAAAGTCTGTTCTCACCCGCCCTGACTTTTATGATGGGGTAAAACCTGTAGCGGCTAACATCGATCAAATCATCATTGTCAGTTCGGTATTGCCAAGCTTATCTTTGAATATTATCGACAGATATTTGGTTGCTGCAGAAGATGTAGAAATTACACCCGTAGTATTATTAAACAAAGTTGAACTACTTGACTCACAACAACTGAGTGAAGTTGAAAGTCAGCTCAATATTTACCGCGACATTGGCTACCAAATTGTGTACACCAGTTGTAAAACATTGACTGGGCTTGATGAACTTGCAATATGTTTAAAAGATAAAGTCAGTGTGTTTGTTGGTCAGTCTGGTGTAGGAAAATCAAGTTTAATCAATGAGCTGCTGCCTGAAGCAGACGAAATAATTGGCGATATATCCGACAACTCAGGATTAGGTCAACACACCACTACCACCGCAAAATTACTGCACTTTCCTGCTGGCGGGGATTTGATAGATTCTCCTGGCGTACGTGAATTTGCCTTGTGGCACCTGCCTGCAGAAAGATTAACCAATGGATTTAAAGAATTCAGAGACTATTTAGGCGGCTGCAAATTTCGAGATTGTAAACATGGCAATGATCCAGG
>JAWUXT010000056.1:0-13617 GCA_034111205.1 Paraglaciecola sp.
GACAATATTTACAGTGGGCTTTGTTAACAGATATTTTTTCATCTTATAATTTCAGATAATTAAGGCATATAATCCAAATGTTTTTTTGAAATAGAAGAGTATTGTTTAATGACACAAATAGGAGATCAAAGAATTAATTGGAAGGTGTGATAGGATTCGAACCTGCCACCCCTTCGCCACCAGCAATGATGGCCGCGACCAAGTTGCGCTAATCTGGAGATAGTTAGATTAAACATGGGAGATAAAGAATTAATTGGTCGGTGTGATAGGATTCGAACCTACGACCCCTTCACCCCCAGCGAAGTGCGCTACCAAGCTGCGCTACACACCGACCGAAGCTGGGCAGTTTACGTAATTTATTTTTGTTTGCAACGCTAAATCGAGCTAATTTGTTCTAGTTGCGCATTCCTTAGCCAAGATCCGCTTTTTAAGCGGAAATTTAGGGCTTTAAGTCTACTTTGGGCGAAACACCTGAAATTTTTGTAGTTCGCTCACAGAAAAATATTCGCTTGGTCCACCGCCTCGCATAACGGGCTCCATAGCAGCAGTATCGTAGACACCTTCTTTTAGTGCAATTTGAGATATATGCACACCCACTACTTCTCCTAAGACTAACCACGTTTGGCAATTTTCACCGCTGGCAGATTGTAGTTGAATCACTTGGGATGTTTTGCATTCCATCACCACAGGGCTTTGTGCTACGTGAGGCACATCAATGATTTTTGATTGGCCTTTAACAAGGTTAGCCAACTCGAATTCATCAACGTCAGAGCCAACAGCTGCGCTAGTTTGATTCATTGATTCCGCGAGAGAGCGTGTCACCAGACTCCAACAAAACTCTCCCGTATCAGCAGCATTTTTCACACTGTCTTTGTAGCCAATACTCGAAAAGCCAATGATTGGAGGATGGTAATTAAAGGCATTAAAAAAACTATAGGGAGCTAAGTTCATCTGACCACTCAAACTTTTGCTGGATATCCAACCAATTGGCCGCGGGGCAATAATTGAGTTAAATGGGTCATGTTTTAGTTGATGACCGTCTTTGGGTTGATAAAAATGAGCATTATCTGGCACAAGTTCTCCTAGTGAGAGTTTAAAAGTGAGAGGTTTTTATTCGACACATGTCTTGCTGAAGCAAAATTAAGCAGCACGCCCAGTATTTTTTATGGGCGATATTATTAAGTGTAATATTTGTAACGCTAGCTCAGCTAAGATTTATCATCTGCGCTAATACGACTAGCGGTGGCACCTGATTGATCTTTATACTTGGCGTCGGCTCTTGAATTGTAGGGTTTTTCAGCAAAATCAGATAACAATTCAAAGCTGATCGCACCGATTTTCATGCCGGGCTTTAGGGCTAATGGTAACTTACCACTATTAAAGAATTCTAATACAATATTGCCTGACCATCCGGGATCAATTCTATGAGCAGTAACATGCACCATTAGACCCAACCTAGCTAACGAGGAACGTCCGTCTAACCAACCAACAATATTAGCTGGCAGGGTGACAGACTCTTGGGTCACTGCAAGTGCCAGCTCACCAGGATGAAGAAAGAAGGACTTGTCATCGGCAATGACGATTTCATCACTCATCACATTATTCAATGCTTCCTGTACTTGGGCTTTAGGGCCGCTTAAATCGATGTAAGGAGCATGATGGTCTTCAAACACTCGAAATTTATTACCCAGTCTAATATCAACGGTGACACCACTTATTTCTTCATAATCAGGCTGTGGGGATATTTTAATTTTGCCATCTAGCAAATGTTGGTAGATGTCTTTGTCACACAATCTCATAGAAATTAGCTCATTTATTACTGGGTTTTATTAAGGCCAAATGACCGTGTTTTTTTTGTGCCTTGAGCTTACGCTATTTGCACACTTTTTAAGTAACAATATTTTGCCGTTTGCCTGGCTAATTGTCGATAAACGTCACTTAATGCATGTTCTGGATTTGAGACTTGTAAGGGCTTACCGCTGTCAGCATGTTGGCGTATGTCAATATTGAGAGGTAATTTTCCAAGTAAAGGCAAATTATACTTTTCAGATAATTTGTCACCTCCAAGTTCAGAAAATATCGCTTCTTTGTGGCCACATTGACTACACAGATGGTAACTCATATTTTCCACTAACCCCAAAACAGGAATATTGACCTTATTAAACATAGCAATGCCTTTAATAGCATCTGCTAGTGCCAAATCTTGTGGAGTAGTCACTACCACCGCACCACTCAATGGTACCTGCTGCGCCATGGTTAACTGAATATCACCGGTGCCAGGCGGCATATCCACAATCAGATAGTCGAGTTCAGGCCAAGCTGTTTCATTGATCAATTGATGTAGCGCCTTACTTGCCATTGGCCCGCGCCATACAGTGGCATCTTCAGCCGGTACAAAATACCCTATCGAACTGGCTACGACTCCGTGTGCAGATATGGGTTCGACCTTTTTGTTGTCTTTACTGCTAGGTTTCGCCGTTGGATTACCTAACATAATAGGTATTGAGGGTCCATAAATGTCCGCGTCTAAGATGCCCACCTTTGCGCCTTCTGCCATAAGTGCATAAGCTAAATTAACGCTAGTGGTTGACTTACCGACTCCCCCCTTACCAGAAGCCACGGCAATCACATTTTTGACGCTGGGTATTTTGGCTATTTTAGTTGGTGCCGATACGATCTGAGTATCGATGCTGATATCAAGCTTGGTATCTTCTGCTGAGATTATAATTTGTTTGATCAGTTCTTCATGTAGACTTTTGGACGCAAACGGTAAAGTTACTTTTACCGTTCCTTTTTTGACTTGAACCCAGCTTTCAACTGATGCAATAGGCAGCTCAAAAAAGCGGCTAATACATTCCACTATCTTCAGTTGCTCTATATTTTTATTGCTTTTACTACCAAATAACATGTCTCACCTTAACTTTGTATAACACAAACGGAAATTCGTAATGCAATGATGGCGTATTTTCGCTACTATTTGCGACCATTTTTTACAATTCAGCTAAACATAATTCACCATGCCAGAACAAATTCGCAAAATCCTTGTTACCAGTGCCCTTCCCTATGCCAATGGCTCTATTCATTTAGGCCATCTATTAGAGCATATTCAAACCGATATATGGACAAGATTTCAGCGAATGCGCGGCCATAGCTGTTACAGCGTATGTGCAGACGATGCCCATGGCACGCCTGTTATGCTTAAGGCACAACAGCTCGGCATTACACCCGAACAAATGGTGGCGCAAACCCGTGACGAACATCATCAAGACTTAATTGATTTTGGCGTAAATTATGACAATTATCATGTCACTCACTCAGATGAAAACAAAGAACTGTGCGAGTTGGTGTACAACCGTTTAGATGCCGCAGGTTATATCAGTAAGCGGGTTATTAGTCAGTTGTATGATCCTGAAAAAGAAATGTTCTTGCCAGATCGTTTTGTTCAAGGTACCTGTCCGAAGTGTGGCGCAGAAGATCAGAATGGCGACAGTTGTGATGTATGTAGTGCCACTTATGACCCTACTGAGTTAAAAAATCCTCGCTCAGTAGTATCAGGTGCAGAGCCAGTATTACGTGATTCTGAGCATTATTTTTTCGACTTGCCACAATTTCAAGACATGCTGCAAGACTGGTTACAAAGCGGCGCTGTGCAACCAGAGATTGCCAACAAGCTTCAAGAATGGTTTGAAGAAGGCATGCATCAATGGGATATCAGTCGTGATGCCCCTTACTTTGGTTTCGAAATTCCTAATGCACCAGGCAAGTTCTTTTATGTGTGGGTAGATGCCCCAGTTGGTTATATGGCCAGCTTTAAAAACCTCTGCGATCGAAGTGATATAAACTTTGATGAGTATTGGAATAAAGACTCAGATGCCGAGCTGTATCATTTTATTGGTAAAGACATTACCTATTTTCACTGTTTGTTCTGGCCTGCCATGCTTGAGGGCGCAGGCTTCAGAAAACCTACTGCTGTTAATGTACATGGTTTTGTGACTGTTAACGGTGCCAAAATGTCTAAGTCAAAAGGCACCTTCATTAAAGGGCGCACCTATTTAGACCATTTGAATCCTGAATATTTACGTTATTACTTCGCATCTAAACTCAGTGATGCGGTATCGGATATTGATCTTAACTTTGAAGACTTCGCACAAAAAGTCAATTCAGACTTAGTCGGCAAAGTTGTGAACATCGCCAGTCGTTGCGCTAGCTTTATCACCAAACGTTTTGACGGCAAGTTATCCAGTAACGTGCTGGAACCAGAACTAGTGGCAGAATTTCATCAAGCAGAAGCGAGTATCGCTCAGGCCTTTGAAAAACGTCAGTATCACAAAGCTATTCGTGAAATTATGGCATTGGCAGATAAAGCGAATCAGTTTATTGATACAAACGCACCATGGGTGACGATTAAAGACGAAACCAAACAGCAATTTACCCACGATGTATGTTCGCTAGGTATTAATCTGTTTCGGATTTTAGTGGTGTATTTAAAACCAGTGGTACCCATTTTGGCTAGCCAATCTGAAATATTTTTAAATGATGAACTAACCTGGGAAAGTGCACAAAGTGTGTTAACTGATCATCCTATCAATAAATTTAAAGCCTTAATGCAAAGGGTAGATATGGATAAAGTAAGCGCTATGATTGAAGACTCTAAAGAAAACTTAGAAGCCATTAATCAACAACAAGCGCAAAACGCTCCCCAAAGCCCATTAACAACAGATCCCATTGCAGAAACGATCAGCTTTGAAGACTTCGCAAAAATCGATTTGCGTATTGCCCGTATTGTTAAAGCAGAACATGTAGAGAAAGCGGATAAGTTATTGCGTTTGGAGTTGGACTTAGGCGGTGAAACTCGTCAAGTGTTTGCAGGGATTAAATCAGCATATAAGCCAGAAGACTTAGAAGGTAAGTTAACTGTGATGGTCGCCAATTTAGCCCCCCGTAAAATGCGCTTTGGCATGTCAGAAGGTATGGTACTGGCTGCTGGCCCGGGTGGGGAAGAGATTTGGATATTAGAACCACACGAAGGCGCACAACCGGGAATGAAAGTTAAATAAACGTATTTTTCTGTGGCTAGTAAATCTTTACTAGCCACACGCCCTAACTAAAAACTAAAAACTTCTACCACCGAGCTCACAGAGCGCTTTCGGCACAGAGTAAATACCTACATTTTTTCCTCGGTGTCCTATTCTCCTGCGCCATGCCTATTCAAATTATTTTATTTGTTTGGTTTCCAAGGCGCTTCAACTTGCATAACCCCGTTTCTGACACTTGCACCCACCGTGGAAAATTTAGTTTTGGCTTTCCACTTAGGTTTGATCATCGACAACGGTATTTCTCGTTTTCTGGCGACTATCACGTACATAGTCGTTAATAGAGGTAAATATCGATAACACCATTGGTTCCATTTTGAAGACGACCTAAGCTTTCGTTGCAAAAACAACTCGTTAAACAATAAATGTTTAACGTCCACTATTTCAAAACCTAATAGTTGCAACCAATCTTTTACCCTAGCGCAGCTAAAAAAACGAGCCTCGTGCAATATGCTGCCTTGGTTGATGGGTAAATATTTAAATAAGCCACATAAACTAAGGGGGTTAAAACCTGTAATGACTAGATAACCATTAGGCATAATGGTTCTGTCGACTTCTCTTAATATCTGATGCGGATCTTTTGCAAAGTCTAATTCGTGAGCCAAAAGGAATGCGTCTATGCTGTTTTCACACACGGGTAAATCATCAGGAGTGGCGACTAAGCTGGTATATGTTTGGGTATCGGATGTGATATTGATTTGATGTTTTATAGGGCAAGCTGCGAGTTCAATTTGGCTGCTTAAATGCCCTAAACGCACTAAGTGATAACCAAAGAATTTACGGCTCACTTCAGAAATTTCATTTTCAATCAAACATTTAAGCTCATTACCTAAGGGCAAATCTTGCCATAGCTGTGGTTTGGTTGGATGCTTTTTGATTAACGCTGCTCTCATCAATTTATGGTACTCTAAAAGTTGGATACTGTTAATACTATTGTTTATGAAAGGAAACAGAATATGTCTTTAAGCGTTTTCCCCATCAAGGCATTCAATGATAATTATATTTGGTGTTTGCGCAATCAGACCCACTGTGCAGTTGTTGATCCGGGTGATGCTGCGCCTGTTATAGCTTTTTGCCACGACAACAAACTCACCCTTTCGGCTATTATCATCACTCATCATCATTGGGATCATACCGGTGGCATTGACGCACTTTTAGACGCTTTTCCAAACATTCCTGTTTATGGCCCCCAAAATAAAGAGATTAAACAAATTACAGTTCGCCTATCACAGGGTGATGAATTAGAGCTGCCAAAACTAGGTGTTAAATTTTCAGTTTTAGAAGTGCCTGGTCACACTTTAGATCACATTGCTTATTATGGAGATATCGGTCTGTTTTGTGGAGACACATTATTCTCGGCGGGTTGTGGTCGATTATTCGAAGGGTCACCGCAACAAATGTTTACATCTTTAGCCAAGTTAACGGCTCTTCCTGCTGATACTGAGGTTTACTGTACTCACGAATACACAATGGCGAACATAGCATTTGCTGAGGCAGTTGAACCTAACAATCAAGCATTAATTGATTACAAACATTGGGCTAAGCAACAAAGAACAGTAAATGCTCCAACACTGCCATCGAATATTCACAGAGAATTGGCGGTGAATCCGTTTTTACGTTGTCATAGCGCTGAACTAATAACCAATGTAAGTAACAATATCGGCTCACCTTTAGTATCTGAAGAGGCCATTTTTGCTTCATTAAGAAGCTGGAAAGATAATTTTTAATCGGTAAAATAAGACAAATAAATTACTGTTAAAGTAACCTTGTCTTGTTATAACTATTCATAAGATATACAAATTTAAGCAGAAAATAATAAAAAGGAAAAACATTGCGTTTACACACTCTACTATCACTGGCCATAATCGGTACTTTATCTGCTTGTAATGCCACAACAAATAGCGAACAAGCAAATCAACTTGAACAAGAACACCAAATTGCGGAGCAAATATTAGTCTCGTGTGGGCAACCTGAAAATCAAGCAGAAGAGCATTTTGATTGTGAATCAGCCGCATCAGGCACAATACCTATTACTCATCCAGTTGAGACAGTCGAAGTGGCTGTTGAGGTACCGCAAGAAATAGCTCAGGCCGCCGCTGAAATAGAAATTAAAGACGTGTGGCAAAGAGTTCGCAGTCAGCTTAGATTTGAATTTGAAGATAATGATCGTATTGCAGCGCAGCGTAACTGGTATCTTAAACATCCCAATTATATGAAGCGTGTGGCCATAAGGGCCAAACCTTTCTTGCACTTAATAGTTGAAAAAATGGAACAGCAAAATATGCCCTTAGAGCTGGTGCTGCTTCCCATCGTAGAGAGTGCTTTTGACCCGTTTGCTTATTCTCATGGTCGTGCCGCTGGCATGTGGCAGTTTATCCCGTCTACTGGTAAACGGTTTGGTATGAAACAAACGTGGTGGTACGACGGTCGACGTGACGTAATGGCGTCTACTCAAGGCGCTATCGATTATTTGAATTACTTAGTTAATATGTTTGATGGTAACTGGTTACATGCATTAGCCGCATACAACAGCGGTGAAGGACGTGTACAACGATCTATCAAAAAAAATAAGAGAAAGGGTAAGCCAACGGATTTTTGGAACTTAGATTTACCTAGAGAAACTCGTGCGTACGTACCTAAACTTCTTGCGCTCGCCGATATTTTAGATAACAGCGATCAGTATAGTTTTGAATGGCCAGAGATTAACAACATTCCGTTGACTCAAGAAGTCACCATAGGCTCACAGATAGATTTAGCTTTAGCTGCAGAAATGGCAGGCCTCACAGTCAAAGAGTTACACGCTCTTAACCCCGGTTACAATCGCTGGGCTACGGATCCTAATGGACCATATAAATTATTATTACCCATAGATAAGGTCGAAAAATTCTCTACTGAACTAGCTAAAACAGATAGTTCACAGCGACTAAATTGGGTCAGGCATAACGTCAAAAGTGGTGATAGTCTATTAAAGTTAGCAAACAAATATCATACTAATACCGATATCATCAGCAAAGTGAACGAGTTAGAAAGTAATGTGATTATCGCGGGCAATTATCTGATCATTCCGGTTGCTCTAAAATCCTTAGATTCTTACTCATTATCTCAAGACCAGCGCTTGGTTAAAACCCAATCTAAAAAAAGTGGTGCATATAAACTTAATCACACAGTTAAAAGTGGCGATACGTTTTGGGATCTTAGCCGAGAATACAAAGTCAATTTACGGCAACTGGCGAAGTGGAATGGCATGGCACCAACAGATACGCTGCGCCCAGGTAAAAAATTAGTTGTGTGGGTTGATAACGTGAGCAAGGGACAACGCAAAGATGCTGTTATGCGCACGCTCACCTACACCGTGCGCAATGGTGATTCACTTGCACGTATAGCTGGAAAATTTAATGTCAAAGTAAGTGACATACAAAAATGGAATCAAGCCAAGCTTAAAAAATACCTTCAGCCCGGGCAAAGGTTGAAAATTTTTGTTGATGTAACTCGAACCTAATATGCAAAGACGGCTATTTTATTAATGCTTAACTTTAGTTATTCCAAACTTAAATCTAGCCATGAAGGGCCATGGATAATTCTTGATTTATTGATGCTTGCTTTACTCATCATCAACTTAATCTGGCTATTGTTTGATGGGTTATTTGCCACCCAAGCGTTTAAGTCTGTCTTAGCGTCTATATCGCCAGACTTAGTAACGGGTTATGCGCCAGTCCATGAAAACTTTGTACTCTATGACTTAGCTTTTGTGGTTGTTTTTCTGACTGAATTTTGTGTTCGTTGGATAACATCAGTCATGCGTAAAACCTATGTTCGCTGGTACTTTTTTCCCTTTATTCATTGGTACGATTTAATCGGTTGTATTCCTTTGGGTGGAGCAAGAATATTCCGATTTTTGCGAATATTCTCTATTTTTTACCGACTTCAAAAATATCAAATTATCGATTTACGCAATACCGCAGTGTATCGGTTTATTATTTTTTATTACGATGTGTTGGTTGAAGAACTCAGTGACCGGATTGTGGTGAAAGTATTATCTGATGCGCAAAAAGATATCGCTGCAGGTTCGCCCTTAATAGAAGATATCAGCAAACAAGTTCTAGCTAGTCGTTTACCTATTTTAACCCAATGGTTATCCTCAGTAATGGTGCATATTGGCGAATCCATCGAGCACAACGATCATGGTGAATCTGTTCGCAGTCACGTTCAAAAGAGTGTGGGTAAGGCGGTACGCGGTAATTCACAAGTGTCCACCTTGAAATTAGTTCCTATGCTGGGTAGCACGATAGAAAAAACCTTAGAGAAGTCGGTCACAGATATCGTCACACAATCGATTATTAATCTATTAAAAGATATCACTCCAGAAAAAATTGATGACTTTGTTGAGCATGGGATCGGCCGTTTCTCCAGCGAAGATCATATGCTCGACCAAGAGGTGTTATTGATTGTAAATGAATGTCTAGAGTTGGTTAAACAACATGTATCGCAGCAACGTTGGAAAGACTCCTTTGACATTAAAGATTCTCCACTGGAAACATCATTAGATGAAATCACTTGAGCTGAAAGTCCATCCACCCATTGTATTGTTTGTCAGTCTTATCCTCACCTATGGGTTAAGTCATTTCTTACCGCTATTACCAATGCCATCTATATTTTTTGGCCTGCATTGGTATATTGGTGCTTCAGGAATATTGGTGGCTTTTGCAGGCATCTGGGAGTTTCGAAAAGCCAAAACCACAATTGATCCTACCAAACCCGAAAAGGCCAGTTTCTTGGTATCAGGCGGGATCTATCGCGTCACCCGAAACCCCATGTATTTGGGCATGCAATTCATAATTATTGCAGCCATTTTTAAATTTGGTAACGTCTACAGTTTCATCGCCCTGCCCGCGTTTATCCTTTACATCACACAATTTCAAATTAAACCTGAAGAACGCATCATCGAAAGAATTTTTGGGGAAAAGTATGTTCTCTACAAGAAAAAGGTGAGGCGCTGGTTATAGACTGGCAATAACGCTAAACAACTCGCTAAGGTGATTGGTTGCTGTCTGTTATAGCGATTTCTTGGTTATCTGCACGCCTATTGTTTTTTTTGCTATTGGGGTTCGTACACTTTATTGCCTACTTTTTTCGGTCTACGATAATTTGAAGACGTAAAGATGCAAAACCACTCATTGAATAAGCCCCTAAGGGCCTTACTTTAAAATTTAACCGCGTCTCCACGTTGTGCCATTAGCCCCGTCTTCAAGCACCACATTTAATGCGTTTAGCGCATCTCGTGCGGCATCGGCCGCAGCCCAATCTTTGCTGGTCCGTGCATCATTACGAGCTTTGATCAATGCTTCAATCTCAGAAACGTCATCCTGAGCACCACCTGCAGAGCCTTGTAAAAAGTCATTCGGTGCTTGTTGTAAGATGCCTAGGATATCTGCAAGTTTTATCATAACACCGGCTAAATCGGCAGCTTGCCGTTCATCAGATTTATTGATTTCTTTAGCCAGGTCGAACAATACTGCGAAAGCTTCAGGCGTATTAAAGTCATCATCCATAGCTTGATTAAAGCGCGTTTGATAATCACCCATCGAGACATCAACATCCATATTCGGCGTAACATCTCGCAAAGCGGTATACAAACGCTCTAGCGAAGCGCGAGCTTGTTGGATAAAACTATCTGAATAGCTTAACTGACTGCGGTACTGAGCTGACATTAAGAAATAACGAACAGTTTCGGCATCGTATACTTCTAAGACATCTCGCAAGGTAAAGAAGTTACCAAGTGATTTAGACATTTTTTCTTGGTTTACTTGCACCATTCCGGTGTGCATCCAATAATTCACATAAGGTGTATCAAACGCGCAGCAAGATTGAGCCACTTCGTTTTCATGATGAGGAAAGATCAAATCAGAACCACCACCATGAATATCAAAATGTTCACCTAAATGTTTGTGATTCATAGCGGAACATTCGATATGCCAACCCGGTCGACCGTTGCCCCAAGGAGACTCCCAGAAAGGCTCCCCCGGTTTAACTGATTTCCATAATACAAAATCTAGTGGATCGCGTTTTTCAGCAGCCACTTCGACACGTGCTCCAGAATTAAGCTGATCTAGGTCTTGTCGTCCTAGTTTTCCATAGTCAGCATAGGTACTGACTTCGAACAGAACATCGCCACTGTCCGCCTGATAGGCATACCCTTTATCAATAAGACGCTGAATTACGTTGATAATCTCAGGGATATGGGTGGTAACGCGCGGTTCAACATCAGGCTCAAGTAAACCGATAGCCGCAAAATCTTCATGCATACGCGCTATGGTTTTCTCAGTAAATTGTTCTGGGGTTAAACCTTGATCATTCGCCCTTGAGATAATTTTATCGTCTACATCGGTAATGTTACGAACATACTTCACTGCAAGTCCACGAGAGCGCATATAGCGCACCATTAAATCGAAACTCAAATAAGTACGGGCGTGCCCAACGTGACATACGTCATATACTGTAATACCGCATACATACAACCCCACCTTACCTGCTTGCAATGGTTTAAATTGCTCTTTCTGACGGGTTAGAGTGTTGTATATATGTAACATTGAATCAAAATCCTCTGATGTATGAATAGTAACGAAAGTATTTAAAAACGGGATTCTATCACCGAGATACCTATGCTGCATCAGCCAATCACTGTTAAGGCCTTAAAAAACATTCAGTTTTAGGCTAGAATACGTAAGTTATTTTTATATTGCTCAATTAAGGATCTATTTCATGGTTAAAATCCATACCAATTATGGCGTTATCACTCTAACTTTGTTTGCCGACAAAGCCCCAATTACAGTTGCCAACTTTTTGGACTATGTAAAAGAAGGTTTTTACGACAACACTATTTTTCATCGGGTGATTGACGGTTTTATGATCCAAGGCGGCGGATTGGAACCGGGCATGGATCAAAAAGAAAGCAAAGCGACAATCCAAAACGAAGCCAATAATGGTTTAGTCAACAACCTTGGCACAGTAGCCATGGCACGTACTAACGAACCTCATTCTGCTACCGCACAGTTTTTTATTAATGTGGGCGAGAATAGCTTTTTAAACTTCAGAAGTGAAAGCACTGATGGTTGGGGCTACTGCGTATTTGCAGAAGTATCTGATGGCATGGATGTAGTGGAAAAAATTAGAGCTGTAGCGACTGGTAATGCCGGTTATCATCAAGATGTACCTGAAGAAGATGTAGTTATTCAAAAGGCTGAAATAGTCGAATAACATACAAAAGGTTATCAGTGGGGTTAAAATCAATGATTTTACTCCACTGATCCCTAATTTATTATATAACAGATAAATCAATGACTCTGACCCAATCGATCTCGATCTCACCGACTCCTTTAACTTATTTTATTTCCGATCTACATTTATCTGCTGACAGAGATGACATTAATCAATGTTTTTTTGAGTTTCTGCGTGAACAAGCACCACAAGCTGACGCTTTGTATGTATTAGGGGATTTGTTTGAGGTATGGATTGGCGACGACGATCAAAACAGTTTTACGTTGAGTATTGCTAATGCATTCAGCACCTTACGACAATCTGGCGTGCCTATTTATTTTATTCATGGCAACCGAGACTTTTTAATCCGCCAGCGCTTTGCCAAACAAGCAGGTTTTAAAATATTGCCAGAACAAGTGGTAATCGATTTATACGGCGAGCCAACCCTCATAATGCATGGCGATGAGCTGTGTACTATGGACATTGAGTATCAAGCTTTTCGTAAAAAGGCTCGCAGTTGGTGGTGGCCAAGAATTATGTTGAGTTTACCTTTATCGACACGCCGCAAGCTCGCCAGCAAAGGTCGCGCTACCAGTAAACAGAAGCAATCTAAGCTGACCGCTGAAATCATGGATGTCACATCACAAGAAGTCATAAACTGCATGCAAAAATTTGCAGTTAAAAAGCTGATCCACGGACACACTCATAGACCTGCCATACACCGATTAGAAATTGACGGCCAGCCAGCTCAGCGAATAGTGTTAGGTGATTGGTATGATCAGGGCAGCGTTCTTAAAGTATCCAAAGATCATACAACTCTAAGCTCGCTTAATCTGCAGCCAGACTAACTTGATTTTTAACCGCTTTAAGATTAATAAGCTCATCACTATCGCAATTAATAAAGCTGATAGAATTAACACCTGCCACCAATAAATATGGATTTTATGTCAATCAAATAGCAGATATTTTCTGCGTTAACAGAAATCTAATCTTAGAATATAGTGTATTTAGAGTTTAAAATTGGAAAGTTTTGATTTACGAGGGTAATGTGATTTTTTGGGGGTCTAAAATAAATTGTCACCTAGCTATATAAGATAGCTAAGTGACTTAATACTTTTAAGGTTTTTTAAAAAAACTTAAAGTGGTACAACTTTATTTGCGCAAGGACCTTTCTGACCTTCGCCAACTTCAAACTCAACAGCTTGGCCGTCAGTCAAAGTTGCGTATCCGCCACCAGCTTGAATTTCTGAATGGTGAACGAATAAATCTT
>JAWUXT010000057.1:0-40700 GCA_034111205.1 Paraglaciecola sp.
ACTCACTACTTCAATTTCTAGACCCTCCTCCAAATTAAAATAAAAACGTCTTCCAGGTTCATAGTCCCCATGATTAAAAGGTATTAAGCCTGCTGCTTTGACTTTTGTTTCTATTGCATCCAAATCGTCTACTTGAATACCTATATGGTTAAGGTTTCCAATAGTTTTGTGCGAAATATTTGCATAGTGTTTATCCCCATGGCTATAAACAGCCAGATAAGTATTATCTGTACCTAAGTTAATAGTCTTACCGTTGTCTTTTGCTGCACCTGTCCAGCGAATATTCCAGTCAAATATTTTGGCTAGTATTGCGGCAGTTGCATCTGTATCGGTAACGGTGAGGTTGATATGTTCAAGTGTGGCTTGCATATTTTTCTCCTATTGAAATGATGCTAATAAATATCACTTGAAGCAGACCTTAAAACCTCAGCTTAACTTGAGGTAAAGTGTTAATTTTAAAATAAATATGTACATGCCGAATTGATCATTGGCAAGATTTCACTTTATAGGCGAAGAGAAACTCTTATTTGATGAGTAAAGGTAGTTTGTTAGATACGCCTGTCCATTCTTCTGCATCTTCTGGTGGCGCTTTAAGCTCAATAATATTGGGCCATACATCCGCTAACTCGGCGTTGATTTGCAAATAGTGTTGTTGGTCTGTTGGTAAATGGCTGTCCTGAAATATAGCGTCTACAGGACATTCAGGCACACACAGGCCGCAGTCAATACAAATGTCAGGATGGATCACCAAGAAGTTTTCACCTTCATAAAAGGCATCGACTGGGCATACAGGCACACAGTCGGTATATTTACACTTAATGCAACTGTCGGTGACTACAAAAGTCATAGTTGTGGGTATCTTTGTTTAGTTCTTTTCATTTTGTCGATCATAAAGTAGCGACAGCAAAAAACAACAACTGTGTCTTTAATTCAATGTAGAATTTACCTATCGTAAGTATCCTATCTGTCATAAAATGCCCTGCCTCGTCAAATGAAGGGCTTCGCCTAATAGAGGTGCGTTGTTTATGTTCTATCATTGGAAACCTTATGTTGCGTCTGAACGAAGTTAAATTACCCTTAAATCATAATGAAGAGGCACTGCCCGCTGCCATTTTGCAGAAGTTGGGAATTGCCGCAGAAGATATGTTGTCTTTTGAGGTATTTAAACGTGCTTATGATGCCCGCAACAAAGCAGATATTTTACTGATTTATATTGTGGATATTGAGGTAACTAATCAAGCCGAACTACTAGAGCAGTTTGTCAATGATCCTCATGTACGTGAAACTCCAGACATGACATATAAGTTTGTTGCTAAGGCGCCACAAAACATGACCTCTCGGCCTGTGGTTATTGGGCTTGGTCCTTGTGGCTTGTTTGCTGCCTTGATATTGGCGCAAATGGGTTTTAAACCCATAGTCTTAGAGCGCGGTAAGTCGGTGCGTGAACGTACTAAAGATGTGTTTGGTTTTTGGCGTAACAAGCCTCTCGATACAGAGTCAAATGTTCAATTTGGGGAGGGAGGGGCAGGCACATTCTCAGATGGAAAGTTATATAGCCAAATCAAAGACCGCAAGCATTATGGCCGCAAGGTACTACATGAGTTTGTGGCAGCTGGCGCACCAGAAGAAATACTGTATGTTAGCAAACCTCATATCGGTACCTTTAAATTGGTTAACATGGTTGAAAAAATGCGCGCTCAGATTACCGAGTTAGGCGGTGAGATCCGATTTGGTATCAGAGTTGATAAAGTAGATATTCAAGACAACCAACTTAAAGGCTTACATTTATCAAACGGTGAGTATCTAGTATGTGAACATGCCGTTTTGGCTGTGGGGCATAGTGCCCGCGATACCTTTGAAATGTTGTATGAACAAGGTGTTTATGTTGAAGCTAAGCCATTTTCAATTGGTTTTAGAATTGAACACGAACAATCGATGATAGATGAAAGCCGCTTCGGGGATAATGCCGGTAATCCTATTTTAGGTGCTGCTGATTATAAATTGGTGCACCACTGTAAAAATGGTCGCTCTGTTTATAGTTTTTGTATGTGCCCAGGTGGAACCGTGGTAGCTGCTGCGTCTGAAGCAGGTAGAGTGGTGACCAACGGCATGAGTCAATATTCTCGTCATGAACGTAATGCAAATAGCGCCATAGTTGTGGGCATCACACCAGAGCAAGACTATCCAGAACATCCTCTGGCTGGTATTGCTTTGCAGCGCGGACTTGAAGAGCTTGCCTATAAAGTAGGTGGGGAAAATTATCATGCACCTGCGCAATTGATTGGAGATTTTTTAAAAGGTAAATCGAGTCAGCAACTTGGTGAGGTAAAGTCGTCTTATACGCCTGGTATTACGTTGACCGATTTATCTAAAGTTGTACCAAGCTTCGTTATAGAAGCTATTCAAGAGGCCATTCCTGCCTTTGATAAAAAAATTAAAGGGTTTGCTAAGGCTGACGGGTTGTTGACGGGGGTTGAAACCCGTACCTCCTCACCTATTTGTATTAAACGTGGCAAAGACCTGCAGAGTATTAATACCGGTGGTTTATATCCAGCTGGAGAAGGTGCTGGATATGCGGGCGGTATTTGGTCGGCAGGCATCGATGGAATTAAAGTGGCAGAGGCTTTGGCTTTAGATATGTTATCCAAAAGCCAAATAGACTAGTGACAGACATTGAAACATTCTAGAAATTTACATCAAGATAGTTATCCGTTAGCCCAGCTAGTTCAGAGTTATCCTGCTTTGATGCCGCATATTCTAATTAAGCCTGATGGCGGTAAAACCATAGACTTTGCCAACCCCGATGGCGTAAAAGCTCTCAACGCTGCATTATTATGCCATTATTATCAGGTGAGATTTTGGGATATCCCCACTGGATACTTATGTCCTCCCGTTCCAGGTAGAGCTGATTATGTTCATCACATTGCAGACCTATTAGCTAAAGATAATCAAGCGGTGGTGCCTGAAGGCAGCACTATTAAAGGTTTAGATATTGGCACCGGTGCTAATCTTATTTACCCTATTATTGCGACTAGATCCTATGGTTGGCAAATGGTGGGTACAGACATTGATCCTGTTTCGATTACATCAGCTGAGACTATTATTGATTCAAATTCTGTTCTAACCAACCACATTAATGTTAGACAGCAACATAACCCACAACATATTTTTAAAGGTGTTATAAAATCAGGGGAGTATTTTACTTTTTGTATCTGCAATCCGCCTTTTCATCAATCACCAGAGCAGGCTACAGCTGTTTCGCAGCGAAAAATTCAGAATTTAACTAAAAATAAGTCAAAGCGGGGGAGCCACCTAAATACCCAAAAGAGCAGGACTGCTCTTAATTTTGCTGGGCAATCAAATGAGTTGTGGTGCGAGGGGGGCGAACTATTGTTTATCCAACGGATGATCACTGAAAGCAGAGAGTATGCTACTCAAATACGCTGGTTTAGCAGTTTGGTTTCGAAGAAAGATAACCTCATTCACATATACAAAAGTTTACAAAATTTGGGCATTACCAATATTAAAACTGTCGATATGGCACAAGGACAAAAAGTCAGTCGTTTTGTGGCATGGCGTTTTTAAAAGAAGCTTTAGGGGATTAGAATGAGCGACTTAACCGAAAAACAAAAAATGCTGCAAGGGCTTGAGTATTTTCCCAGTAACAAAATATTACAGCAAGACAGAGCTAACGCTAAAAGGCTTTGTCAGCAGTTTAATCAATGTGATATCGATGATAGGAAGGGCAGTCGCACCATCATTAAAACATTATTCGGTCACTGTGAAGGTGCTTGGATAGAGCCTGATTTCTATTGTGATTACGGCTACAATATTTCTGCGGGTAAAAACTTTTACGCCAACCACGGTCTAGTCATTTTAGACGCTGCCCCCGTAATTTTTGGTGATGATGTGATGCTTGCTCCAGGCGTATTGATCTCTACTTCTACCCATCCCTTAGATCCAATAAAACGTAACAAAGGTATTGAAACAGCTAAACCCATCAATGTTGGCAATAGTGTTTGGATTGGTATGGGTGCCAAGATATTAGAAGGTGTAAATATTGGTGATAACGCAGTGATTGCGGCAGGCGCTGTGGTGAATAAAGATGTTGCCGCTAATACTGTGGTGGCAGGTGTGCCAGCCAAAGTGATTAAAAGTTTGAGTATATAAGAATAATTAAGGATTAAGTAAGGACTAAGCAAAGAGTATGTATTGCAGTTTATAGATTCTTTATTAGTCGTTATGGCAAAATATTTTCTAGTCAATAATATTTCATATAATGAAAAATTGGAGTTGTTTTATGTCGAGTCAAGCTAGTTGGACAATGCGCGCATTGGACAAGGTTGAAAGGGTCGGAAATAAGTTACCTGATCCTGCGATTATTTTTTTGTTTTGTTTGATTGTGGTGTGGGTTTTGTCAGCCATATTGTCAAATTTTACCTTTAGTGCAATAGACCCTAGGACGGCCGAAGTTGTCGTGGTGAATAACTTATTAACAGGCGATTCATTGGCAGACTTTCTGTCTAGAATGGTCACTATCTTTACTGGTTTTGCTCCTTTAGGTGTCGTGCTGGTCGCTATGTTAGGTGTGGGAGTGGCAGAACATTCAGGGTTTATTAGTGCCGGTTTGAAACGAATGCTCGACTCAACACCCAAGACACTGCTAACACCCATGGTGGTCTTAGTGGCCATTGTTAGTCATACCGCAACCGACGCTGGGTATGTGCTAGTTATTCCACTTGCAGGCGTTATCTTTTATGCGATGGGTAGGCATCCGCTAGCGGGTATTGCTGCTGCATTTGCGGGGGTAAGTGGTGGTTTTTGCGCTAACTTTATTCCGTCGGCTATTGACCCTTTACTGCAAAGTTTTACCCAGAGTGCAGCACAAATCATCGACCCTGATATGCAAATAAACCCGCTTAATAATTGGTTTTTTAATTCTGCATCAACCTTATTGGTAGTGAGTATCGGCTGGTATTTAACCGATAAAGTCATTGAACCTCGCTTAAAAGATGTTGAAGTTGATGGCGATCCTGCTGATATTCCGAAGTTTGATGAATTAAATGCAAAACAAAGTCGGGCGTTAAAATTTGCCTCATTAACAATGTTAGGAGGGCTTATTGCTTTGGTAGCCGTTTTATATCCCGACTCTTCACCCTTCAGAGCACCTACTGGCGAGTTAACATCATTTACTGCACCCATAATGCAATCTATTGTGCCAATCATCTTTTTGTTATTTTTATTACCAGGTGTTGTGTTTGGTTTTATGTCAGGTACTTTTAAGTCAAGCAAAGATATGATTGATACCATGACGAAAGCTATGCAAGGCATGAGTTATTACATCGTGATGGCTTTTTTCTGTTCATTGTTTATTGATGCATTTGGTAAGTCAAACTTAGGAGCATTGTTGGCAATTGAAGGGGCTGAGGTATTAAAAACACTGGCACTACCCAGTATGGTGACAATAGTTGGTATTATTTTTTTAACCGCATTTGTTAATCTTTTTGTGGGTTCATCCTCTGCTAAGTGGGCCTTGTTGGGGCCTATCTTCGTGCCTATGTTAATGCAGCTAAATATTTCGCCAGACTTGACACAAGCGGCTTATAGAGTAGGGGATTCGTCTTCTAATATAATTACGCCCTTGATGCCCTATTTTCCACTTGTCGTGGTGTATTGTCAGCGCTATGTTAAGTCAACAGGCATAGGCACTCTTCTATCATTAATGTTGCCTTATTCCATTAGCCTTTTACTACTTTGGTCAGTGTTTTTACTGGCTTACTGGGGGCTGGGGATGCCTCTTGGCATCCAATCAAGTTATGTCTACCCGGTAGGATAAGCCATATATTTGGCTACCTTTATAAAAGGTAGCCTCTTTCAGTCATTTAGATGATCTCTGCTTTATCGTATCCTTGTTTTAAGAGCTATTGATTTGGCTATGTTTATGGATGAATTGCGTGAAAAACAAGCAGGTAGCCTAATAAAGGCAATTAAAACTTGTTGTTAAATTTAATAGCTGTTAAAAAGTCAATTCAATTTCGAAAAAAAATAAAATGCCAAGTGTAACTAAATCATTACATTATGTCGGTGTTATAAAAATGTCAGGTGTTTCGGTTCCCCATATGGGTTGAGTCAATGCCAAATTTTAGTTTAATTTAAAAGAGTCAAATCATGTTACGTGACAGCATCAACAACATTAATATTTCCTCTGAAAAAGTATTAGTGACACCTCAAGAGTTAAAGTCTGAATTACCAGTGAGCGATTCAGCTTTACAAGTTGTTCAATCATCAAGACAAGTTATTAGTGATATTTTGCATCGCAAAGATCACCGCTTTTTAGTGATATGTGGTCCTTGTTCCATACATGACATTGAAGCGGCAAAAGAATATGCACTTAAGCTCAAAGAGTTACATGAGAGCTGTAAAGACACGCTGTATATCGTGATGCGTGTTTATTTTGAAAAACCACGCACTACCGTTGGTTGGAAAGGATTGATCAATGACCCACATATTAACGATACCTTTGATATCGAGACTGGTTTACGTAAAGCCAGAGAATTATTGATTTGGTTAGCAGAACTTGAATTACCAGTCGCCACCGAAGCTCTTGACCCCATTAGCCCTCAATATTTGGCGGAATTGTTTAGCTGGTCTGCAATAGGTGCGCGTACGTCTGAATCACAAACCCATAGAGAAATGGCCAGTGGCTTGTCTATGCCCGTAGGATTTAAAAATGGTACAGATGGCAGTTTAGGTATTGCCATTAATGCACTGCAATCAGCTGCTTCTGGTCATAGTTTTATGGGTATTAATGGTGAAGGGCAAGTGAGTGTGATTACTACCCAAGGTAACCCAGATGGTCATATCATTTTGCGTGGTGGTAAACAGCCTAACTATGATTCTGTTTGTGTAGCTGACTGTGAAGCTGAATTGGAGAACGTTAAGTTGAGTGCAGGCTTAGTGATCGACTGCAGTCACGCGAATTCTAGCAAAGACTTTAGCAGACAGCCCTTAGTAGCTAAAAATGTGGTTAACCAAATCCTTGAAGGTAATGAATCGGTTATCGGTATTATGTTAGAAAGTCACTTGAATCATGGTAATCAAAGTAGTTCAGGTAAAACGCCTGCAGAGTTAGAATATGGTGTATCCATAACAGACGGTTGCATTAATTGGCAAACAACAGAAGATTTGATTAATCACATGCGAGATAAGTTGATAACAGTATTACCTATGCGGTTAAATAGGTTAAATGACGCTCAAGACTAGGAAAACTTATGCCCGTATCGCCCAATGAACTTAGTGAGCTGAGACAACAAATCGATGAAGTTGATAGCCAGTTAGTTAGATTATTGGCTCAGCGGGCTGAAATTACCGCTAAGGTAGGCCAATATAAGAGTCAGGTTGGCTTACCCATTTATGTACCTGAGCGTGAAGCTGAACTGATTGCCAAAAGACGAGCAGAAGCGGAAAAACAAAACGTATCTCCGGTTTTAATTGAAGATTTGTTGCGCAGGATTATGCGTGAGTCTTATCATACTCAAAATGTTGAATATTTATGCACTAACCCACTGATTCAAAAAGTTGTAGTGATAGGTGGGGCTGGCGCCTTAGGCAGGATTTTTGTTGATATGTTTAAACGCAGTGGATACACAGTCCAGTTGCTTGAACAAAACGACTGGCCAAATGCCGATTCTATCCTCAATGATGCCGGCTTAGTATTAGTCGCAGTACCCATCAAGTTAGCCGAAAGTATTATATCTAAACTGACATGTTTGCCTTTAGAATGTGTGTTAGTTGATATCACTAGTATCAAACAAAAACCACTAGCTGCCATGATGGCGGCGCACAAAGGGCCCGTATTGGGGCTGCATCCCATGTTTGGACCTGATGTGCCTAGTATGGTTAAGCAGATCATGGTGGTATGCCATGGTCGTGGTGGGGAACAATATGAATGGCTATTGCAGCAAATTCGTATCTGGGGTGGCATATTGCAACAGACCACGGCTAAAGAGCATGATGATGCCATGGTGTTTATTCAGGTGATGAGGCACTTTTGTAGTTTTGTGTTCGGCTCACATTTGGCAGGTGAAAACCCTGATCTGCAGCAATTAATCTCTTTAAGTTCACCTATTTACCGCTTGGAATTGGCGATGGTTGGCCGATTATTTGCTCAAGATCCTGCGTTGTACGCCGATATTATATTTGATAACAAGGACAGTGTTGCTTTATTAACTGAATTTAGTATGAAATTTAATCAGGCATTGTCCTTGGTTGAAACGAACAATAAAGGTGAGTTCATAAAGCAATTTTTAAAAATTGGCTCTTGGTTTGGTGATTATGCCAAACAATGTTTGGTTGATAGTAGAAAACTTTTACTCAAAGCCGACGATGATCGTTCTTTGAGTGAAGACAGCTAACTATTTGAATAAAAAATATTTTGATCTAATTAGTGCTTGTTTTTCGTGAAAATCTAATTATTTTTAATTTTAAAAAAACCAACTTTTGGTTTATACATTAGGCGGACTGAATGTCGTTAAAAGCAAGATTACTGATTGCAATAATATTTATTTTATTAAGTACCATTGTTTTGATGGGGGTAGTGTCCGTAAATGTTGCGGTAAGTGAATCCAATGCAGCGCTGACTGGAGCCGTCAAAGAGCGATTGATTTCACAAAGTGTGCAAACTGGTGAAGCCATTGGTGAATATTTCAATTTTATTGAATCACAAATTCGCACCAAGGCGTTTAACGTTTCGTTGGTAGACGCGGCAGAAGGTTTTATCCCCGCGTTTAACCAGTATGTTTCGCAACGAGGTAACGTTAACCCCGCTCAAAAAAAGCAGTTGGAAAGGTATTATTCATCAGATTTTACTCAACAATATAACGTCAGCAACCCGGAACCATTAGTTGATAGGGGGAGTGCTTTAAACGGATTAAGTCAAACGGCCTTAGCTTTACAGTATGACTTTATTGCGGGCTCACCCTTTGACTTGGGTGAAAAAGATAGCTTAGTAGATTTAGGTAACAATTCTCCCTATGCTCAACTGCACAATAAATATCACCCTGAAATACGTCATTTTCTGCAGGAGTTTGGTTACTATGATATTTTTATAGTAGATATAGACAACGGTAATATTGTTTACAGTGTATTTAAAGAGTTGGATTATGCCACCAGTATCAAGACTGGGCCATACACCGATTCCGGCATTGGCGAAGCTTTTTCTGCTGCAAGTAATGCTCAAAAAGGTGATGTGTTTTTTAGTGAATTTAATAAATATCGACCTTCTTATGACGCACTCGCCGGTTTCGCCTCAACGCCTATCTATTCTAAAGGTAAACCGATCGCAGTACTGATTTTTCAAATGCCTATGGACAGGATTAATAAACTATTAACCCATGAAGCATTATGGTCAGAAAAGGGTTTCGGTGAGTCTGGAGAAACATATTTAGTCAACAGTAGTAGTGTTTTATTAAATGAAAGTCGGTTTTTTGTCGAAGACAAACCTAATTATTTGAAAGTAATAAAAAATAAATATCCTCTGCAAGCTAAGGAGATCATATCAAGAGACACTACGATTGGGATCCAACCCGTTGACTCTGAAGCAGCTAAACGAGCACTAAGAGGTGAAACCGGGTTTGAAAGCATAGTTGATTACCGAGATGTTGAAGTCTTCTCTTCTTATTCCCCACTTAAAATTGGTGAGTTTAATTATGCATTGATGGCTGAATTAGATGTAGAAGAGGCGTTAAGGTCGGCCACTACTGTGAAAAATAATTTAATCATCTCTACTTTGATTGAGGCATTTCTGATCCTCGGTGTGTCAGTCGTAGTGGTGCTGTTATTTGCTGCTAGGATTGTGCAACCACTGAATCGTTTAGGAAGAACATGTGAAGAGTTATCAGAAGGTGAGGGCGACCTGACCATTCAAATTAAACCCAGTGGCATTCCCGAAATAGACCGTATTTCTAATGGTTTTAACTTATTTATTAGACAAATCCGCGATATTATTTCACAGGTTAAAATTGATGCAGATAGTCTGTCTTCCGCGTCTCAAGAGCTCAGTGTGATTACTTTAGACAGTGTCAATAAAACCAGCCAGCAGCGTGACCAGACCCATATGGTTTCTACTGCTATGCAGCAATTGTCTTTGGCAGTTGCAGATGTGAGTCAATCAACACAGAAGACCAATACGCAAAGTATTGAAGCCCAAGCAAGTTTAAAAGAAAATATGCAGCGAGCGGATATGGCCGCTGATAATATTAAGCTGTTGGTAAACTTAATTGATGACTCAGGCAAGGTGATTATGAGTTTGAAAAACGAAGTCAATCAAATCACCACTGTCCTCAACGTGATCACCAGTATTGCTGATCAGACTAACTTACTGGCTCTTAATGCAGCGATAGAGGCGGCTAGAGCTGGTGAAGCTGGTAGAGGTTTCTCAGTTGTAGCAGATGAAGTAAGAGCCTTAGCGACGCGCTCACAAGAGAGCACAGTCGAAATTTCTAAGCTAGTTGAAGTGATGAATCAATCCGCAACTAAGTCGGTGAATTCCATGGAACGGGCAACCGCAGCAGCAGGTGGTGGCATACATTTGGTAGATTTGGTCACGGTTGCTATGGATGAGTTATCTAAAAACCTTAACCAAGTCTTACAATTAACTGAAACAGTGGCATCAGCAACAGAAGAGCAAAATCAAGCCTCTCAATCGGTAGTTCTCAGTGTTAAACAGATCAGTGAGCTGGCAGGAGATGTGGAAGAAGGTTCTAAACAAACCAGTACGGCTGCAGAAAGCCTCGCCGAAATAGCTGCTCATACTCATGAGTTGGTGGATCGCTTTAAAGTATAGAAAGTCTTCGATGTATAAAAAAACGGGTACAGTTTAACTGACCCGTTTTTTTTGTGAGAATGACTTTTATACAATCGACTATTCGGCTAAAGCACTTACCGCGGCGACCTTTGTTGGGTTTATCTCTTCACTTGGATAACAGCCCAATACTTTAAAGTATCGTGTCATGGCCTGTAACTCTTCTAATGCTTGCTGCATAGGTCCGTCTTGAACATTACCTTCTACATCAAGATAAAACATTTCATCCCAAGGGTTGCCAGTCATAGGCCTAGACTCAAGCTTGGTCATATTAATTTTATTGTCACGCAATACCATCAATGCCTCTACTAGGGCGCCGGGTTTTTGCTCGGTTGACATGACTCCGGTGGTTTTTGCTGGCACTTGTATTGTCACGTTGACGGGCTTACGGGCAACCACAAAAAAGCGACTATGATTCTCTTTTTGGTTGGCTAGGTTTGATTTAATTGCATGCAAACCATATAAATTGCCTCCGGTTTCACTGCCCATAGCCGCAATATCATCACGATTTAATTCGGCTACTTTCAACATAGCTGCAGAAGTACTATCGCAAGGTTTAACTTCTACATTACCTAGTTCTGCAAGGAAGTGACTACATTGAGCAAATACTTGCGGATGGGCGTATAAGGTTTTTATATTGGTAACATCGGTTTCTTGATTGACTAATAAGGCATGTTTAATGGGGTGAGTGAGTTCACCAATGATCGAAAGATGAGTATGTTGCAGTTGGTCGTATACTTCATTGATACTGCCTGAAGAGGTGTTCTCAATAGGCAATACTGCATAGTCAGCTTCTTTGTTCTCCACCTTTTTAATGATTTCTAAAAAACTTTGGCAGCCTATTTCAAGTAGTTCACCAGGACGCCTAGAAAAATATTTCTGTGTGGCCAGATAACTGTAAGAACCTTTGCCACCCAGAAAAGCGACGCGATTCAGTGGTAGGCTACTTCCTGGGTTGGCTCTTGCTGCTAATAATGCTTGTTGATTTAAAACAGAGTCTTCAATGATGACATGAAATAATTTCGTGACATAGTGGGCATCTAGTCCGTGTTTTTTACCTTCTTTTATCAACCTAATCAATAATTGTTCCTCACGTTTTTGATCACGTACAGGGATCTGGTTTTTGATCTTGGTTTCAGCGACTTGATGAGTGTATTGCTGCCTCTGGGCTAAAAAAGTCAGTAGTTGTGTGTCAAGTTCAGTGATTTTGACTCTAAGTTTTTCTAGTTCTGATGATGACATGATGTTCACTTATGGTTTAAAAAAAACCTCTTGGAAGGGAGGTTTAAATACTTATTTTATGTATAAGAACTTATAAAGCCAGTACTTATATGTCAATGATTTGCTTAAGCACCATTTTATTGTTTCTCATAAATAACAAATAACGGCCTGCTCGTTATTTATTGTCCGAGTAATGAGGTTAACATTTTGCGTACTTCATTCACTTCAAAGGGTTTGTCACATAATGCGTTAACACCCGTTTGGTGAATATTTGCCATATGCAAACTAGAGCTTGATTCACTGGTAACCATAATAATAGGTATATGTGCAGTTTCAGGATTAAAGCGAATAAATTCAGAAAGTTCCCTGCCATCCATCTCAGGCATATTATAATCTGTGACCACCAAATCAAAGGTATTCTCTTTTAATATGGTCAGTGCTTGTGCACCATTTTCGGCTTCTAGTATTTTTTGTAGCCCTAAACTATTTAATACCCTACGAATGTGATTTCGTGCAAGTTTACTATCATCAACTAATAATACTCTCACGTCTTGCACGTCAAATAACTCCAGATCCAGCTCATCAGAGTTGATCAAGTCAAGTGAGGCTTTTAATGCTTTCTCTAAATTTTCTGGGGTAAAAGGTTTAGGCAAAATAGCCGCTACACCAGACTGTTTAAACTCTTCCAGTTTTTCGACCCGGTTTTCACTGGAAACCAACATAAAAGGAGTCGAGGCATAGGACTCGTCATTCTTAATATGTTTTATGATATCTAGGCCGGTTCCGTCTTCAAAGTACATAGCACTGACAACTAAATCTGCACCATGTTTGGTAATCGCTTCAATAGCTTGTTTAACGCTACCCACAGCTTCTACGTGATGAATTTCGGCTGCTGCTAACTGCTTAATTATGATTTTACATTGTGTATCAGAAGGTTCGACTAAGATAATACTAACTTCTGACAAAGCGAGACGGTGCATTGAGACTCCTAATTTGTATTGCTGCTAGCTATTAACCACCTGCTAGTTTCACATTATGGCCTAGTTGTTCGAGTGTTGCTTTGATTTTATCGCGGTTGTCACCTTGAATTTCAATTATACCTATTTTTATCGCGCCCCCTGTTCCACACATTTTTTTTAATTGGCTACACAAGTCTTTTAATTCTTTTTCAGGTAAGTCCAAACCAGCTATTGTGGTCATGCCTTTACCCTTACGGCCTTTGGTTTCGAGGCGAATACGTACCACTCCATCTGTTTTTATAGATGGTTTAATTTGATCTTTAGTATGAATACGCCCAGTTTGTGTGCTGTATACCAGTCTATTTTCACTCATTTTTATCTCGTACTATATTGATGCTGAGTGGGTAGATAACATATTCTAATAAAAAAATGCGATTCTTTGTAGGCAAAGCTGTAAACTTATTATTTAATAAAATTAATTTAGCGTCAGATACTCTGATGATTTTTATTGTTTAATAGGGGGAATACATGAGTTTAGACAGGGAATTTTCTGAAGATGGTAAAGAATTAACCATCTATCTAGAAGAAAAATTCGATTTTGGTAAAGTCCAAGATTTTCGCTTAGCTTATTCCGAAGGTAACGAAAAGGTAAATAGCATCGTTATTAATTTACAAAGAACTGAATACATGGATAGTTCTGCCTTAGGTATGTTATTAAACATGCAAAAAAGTTTAAGTCTCTCAGTGAAATCATTTAAAATCACCCATTGTCGCCCACAAGTTTTAAAAATTCTGCAGATTGCCCGTTTTGGCAAAAAATTTAACATTGTATAGTCCTTCCTAACTCATTATGCGTATTTTAGTCGTTGATGACGACACCCTTAATCGCTTTTTGCTGTTACATATGCTTGAGCAACAGGGTTATATGGATACCTATGAAGCAGAGGATGGGGCAGTAGCGATTGAATTAGCAAAACGTATCAATCCTGATCTTGTCTTGCTTGATGTTGTGATGCCAGAGATGGACGGTTACGAAGTTGCTACGAGATTAAAAAAGTTAGCTGGTGATATATATTTACCTATTATTTTTATCACAGCCCTTGAAGATGAAGAATCACTCGCAAGGTGCTTAGAGGTCGGTGGAGATGATTTTGTTGCCAAACCTTTTGATAAAGTTATTTTGGCCGCAAAAATCCGGGCCCATGCTCGTACTCGGTTATTGAGTAAGAAAGCTTATGAGCAAAATAAACAACTTTCTTTTTATCGAAATTCCATAGAGCGCGAGCATAAAATTGTTGAGCATATTTTTGCCAATGCGCTTTCAGTTAAGAAGTCATTCACTCGATACCTCGATTACTCCTTGAATCCCGCCAGTGATTTTAATGGTGACTTATTTTTAGCCAGTGAAAGCCCCACTGGCGGAATGTACTTTTTAATCGGTGATTTTACAGGCCATGGTTTAGCTTCGGCTATTGGGGCACTTCCAGTATCACAAGCCTTTCATACGATGTCCAAGAAAGGACTTTCTTTGATGGAAATGGCTGAAACCATTAACCAAACTTTGCTGATGTTACTTCCTGATGATATGTTTTTTGCTGCGGCAATTGTTGAAATCAATAACACGGGTAAACAAATAGATATTTGGAATGGTGGGATGCCTAGCCTGTTATTACAAAATCCTAATGGAAAAATAGTCAAGCGTTTTGCATCACGACATATGTCTCTGGGGATATTGGAAAACCATGAGTTTGAATCTGAAGTCGAGCGTTATGCAATGCAATTCGGTGACAGGCTGGTGGCTTATAGTGATGGTATTGTCGAACTTGAAAATGAACAACATAAGATGCTGGGTGACGAGGGTATTGAAAAGTTGTTAAACAGCCAACCTGATATCAGTGTTGCGGGTGTTATCAGTAAAGCTACAGAATATCTTGGCTCAATGCAGCGCAACGACGATATTACAGTCGTCATTTTTACCAGCCAGCCATTTGAACCGATTGAAATAAAGGGGCATGCTTCCAAGGTTCCTATTAAAATTGTGATTGAACTGAACGCCGAGCATATTAAGTCTGCTGATCCTGTGGTTGATTTAGTCAATGTAGTGACCAACCAGCTGAGCTTATACGGAATTCACTCAGAACTCTTTACGGTGTTGAGTGAGCTATACAATAATTCCCTAGAGCATGGTGTACTAGAACTTGATTCAGGATTAAAACAATCTGACGACGGTTTTTTTGAGTACTTTACGTTGCGCGAAGAAAGGCTTTCGGCACTAGAGAGCGCCAGTATTGTTATTTCTGCAGAGTATCGACCTCATGAAAACGCTTTGGCAATCAAAATTAAAGATTCAGGTAAAGGTTTTAAACAAGGACATATGTCAAAACTGGACGATGTTGAAAAAAGTTACGGACGTGGAATTTCACTGGTAAAAGAGCTGTGCGAATCAGTTGAGTACACGAACAAAGGCAATACAGTAGATGTCATTTTTAAAATTTAACTAAGCTGTAAATAGAGCTGTGGATGAAGGTGTGAATAACTTGGGAAAAATTAATATTCGGGTTGCTAAGCTTGGAGATGTAACGTCGTTGGTGAAGTTTAATCAATTAATGGCTTGGGAAACCGAACAAAAAAAGTTAGACGAAGTCATTCTATATAAAGGCGTTTCAGCATTAATTGTTGATGATAATAAAGGTTTTTATTTGGTCGCTGAACAAAATGACGAAGTGGTGGGCAGTTTAATGGTAACCACCGAGTGGAGTGATTGGCGCAATGCTGTTTTTTGGTGGGTGCAAAGTGTCTATATTACCCCAGACTTTAGGCGCCAAGGTATTTATGCACAGTTGTATGCCCAAGTTAAAGCGTTGGCTGAGCAACAACAGAATGTATGTGGTTTTAGGTTATACGTAGAAAAAGAAAACCTAATCGCCCAGAAAACGTATGAGTCTTTGGGTATGCATCCAACCCATTATTTGATGTACGAAGAATAATAAATTGCTATTGAGAATAATTCTCAATTAGATTAACATCCAATTTCTGTCTTTGCATGTGCATCTATAAAGTAGGAATACCTTTGAAGAATATCATTTTCTGTATGTTTGTTATAACCACTATGCTGTCTACATCCGTTATGGCAGAACAAGTAAACTTGTATTCAGCGCGCAAAGAAGCGTTGATAAAACCGTTATTAGATAAATTTACTCAACAAACGGGCATAACAGTCAATTTAGTCACTGGCAAGGCGGATAATCTTATCACTCGTCTAAAGAGTGAAGGCAAATATAGCCCTGCAGACTTATTATTAACAACAGACGTAGGTCGTTTATATCGAGCTAAAGAACAAGGGTTAACACAGACTATATCGGTATCCCCCGCGATTGCTGCATTGCCCAATAACTTTCGTGACGAGCAGGGGCATTGGTTAGGATTATCATTACGAGCCCGACCAATGATGGTGTCAGTTGATAGAGTTGATGCCCAGACTATTGCCAACGTAGAAGACTTAATTAGTCCCGAATGGAAAGGGCGGGTGTGTATTCGCAGTTCTAGCAATATTTATAATCAATCTATGGTGGCAGCATTAATTGCGCAATTGGGTGAGTCTGCTGCTCAGGAATGGGTTAATGGTTTGGTTAATAATTTTGCTCGCTCTCCACAAGGTGGGGACAGAGACCAGATTAAAGCCGTAGCAGCAGGTCTTTGTGATGTCGCTATTGCTAACACTTATTACCTTGCAGGAATGTTGAGTTCTGAAGATGAAACAACTCAGCAGCAAGCTAAAAAAGTAAAAGTTATTTGGCCGAATCAAGCTGACCGTGGCACTCACATCAATATATCTGGTGTAGCTTTAGCAAAAAATGCCCCAAACAAGGACGCAGCACTCAAGTTAATCGATTTTTTACTCAGTCATGAGTCACAGCTATGGTACGCCACTAGCAATCACGAATACCCCATTTTAGCTAATATTGCTTGGAGTGAACTACTTCAGTCTTTTGGAACATTCAAGACTGAACAAATACCCTTAGGTCAACTAGGTGAGTTAAATGCAGCAGCAGTTAAGATGATGGATCGTGCTGGGTGGAAGTGAGCCTAAAAGTTTCTATTTTGATGATGATAAAGTAAACCAGTTTATGAAATTCATAAACTGGTTTTATAGCTGTTTCAATCCTTGGTTTATCAGTATCACCTTAGGCTGTATTATCCTTGCGGCGCCAGTAGGCCTTGTTTTTGTTAGTGTTTTTTTTCCGCAAACTGAAATATGGCAACATCTATATTCAACTGTTTTATCTGATTATATTGTTAACTCTCTGTTATTAGCCTTTGGCGTTGGCTTCTTAGTGATTGTGATTGGTACTGTCTTAGCTTGGTGTATTGCCAGGTATGAATTTGCAGGCCGAAAACAATTACAATGGTTAATATTGCTGCCAATGGCGATGCCCGCGTACATTATTGCTTATACCTATACCGGTTTGTTGGACTATGCTGGTCCTTTGCAAACATTATTAAGAGATACATTCCACTGGCAATATGGGGATTATTATTTTCCTGATATTCGCTCCCTGCCAGGCGCTATAATTATGTTGTCCTTGGTGCTTTATCCTTATGTATATATGTTAGCGAGAACTGCTTTTAGCGAACAACCATCAAGCCTTGAAGAGGTATCACGAAGCCTAGGTGTATCCCCGAGTGAACACTTGTTTAAGGTAGTGTTACCCCTGGCGCGCCCCGCTATTTTAATGGGCGCAGCTTTAGCTATGATGGAGGCATTTGCAGATTATGGAACAGTACAATATTTTGGCCTGAGTACTTTTACTACCGGTATTTTTAGAACCTGGTTCGGCTTAGGCAATGGCATTGCCGCGGCGCAACTAGCTGCTATGTTAACCAGTTTTGTAGTGTTGCTATTGATCCTTGAATATCTGTCTAGGCGAAAAGTTAGCTATTATTTTCAAGGACAAAAAGCTCAGCAAGTTAACAGGCAAAAATTAAGCGGTAGAAAAGCGTTTTGGGTGCCATTTTTATGTGTGATACCGGTGCTTTTTGGTTTTATGCTACCCGTTCTGCAATTGTTGAAATGGGCGTCAATGACCTATTCCAAACAACTCACTAGTGAATTTTGGTTATTATTATGGAATAGTTTCTATTTGGCCGCTATTGCAGCCATCACCGCAGTGATATTGGCACTTATCTTTGCTTATGGAAAACGCCTTAATCCTATTAAGCCGATACAAATTCTAGTGGGTGTGGTTAACCTAGGATATGCAGTGCCCGGAACTGTGATTGCTATCGGTGCCATGATTTCACTTAGTTGGTTGGATATAAAATTAAATACTCTGACTGAAAATTGGTTTGACGTGAGTGTTGGCTTAGTGTTTTCAGGTTCATTGTTTGCTTTGATTTTGGTTTACAGCAGTCGCTTTTTAGCTGTCGCTATGCACAATATTGATACAGGCTTGTCTAGAGTCAAACCAAGTATGGATGATGCCGCTCGCTCATTAGGGTATAAACCTCTACAAGTTCTCAGAGTTATTCATGTGCCTTTAATGAAAACCAGCGTACTAAGTGCCTTATTATTAGTATTTGTGGATGTGTTGAAAGAACTTCCCGCTACGTTAATCTTACGTCCATTTAATTTTAATACTTTGGCAGTCAGAGCATTTGAGCTTGCCTCAGACGAACGTCTTATAGACGCAGCGCTCCCAGCTTTAGCCATTGTCAGTGTTGGTATATTACCTGTTATTTTGTTGACGTTGTTGATGGACAAACCCAGCCAACAAAGTTCACAAGTCAATTAAGGAACTTATGTTAAGTCTCAATAATGTATCTGTTGCTTACCAAAAAACTCAAGCTGTTCAAGACGTTACTTTTGAATTAGGTGTTGGGAAAATAGGTTGTTTATTAGGGCCATCAGGATGTGGTAAAACCTCTCTTTTGCGAGCTGTGGCTGGGTTTGAAAAGATAGCAGAAGGACAAATATCCTTACGTAACCAGTTGGTTAGTGCTGAGCATAGTCACGTTGAGCCTGAAAAGCGTCGTGTTGCAGTAGTGTTTCAAGATTACGCGTTGTTTCCTCATTTAACGGTTGCTCAAAATATAGCTTTTGGTTTACATGAATATACCCGTGCCCAAAAGTTCCAGCGAGTAACTGAGTTACTGATGTTAGTAGGATTGCCCGGATACGACAGAAGATATCCACATGCTTTATCAGGAGGCCAGCAACAGCGTGTTGCTTTAGCTAGAGCAATGGCTGCTAAACCCGATTTGTTATTGTTAGATGAACCCTTTTCTAGTTTAGATGCAGAGTTAAGAGATGATCTTGCTAAAGAACTTCGAGTCATTTTGAAACACGAAAATACCACTGCACTTATGGTGACTCACGATCAAAATGAAGCGTTTGCGATGGCCGACGTAATAGGAGTTATGAACCAAGGACGTTTAATGCAATGGACCGATGCCTACGCGCTTTATCATCGCCCGGCAAATCGTTTTGTGGCGTCCTTTGTGGGTGATGGAGTGTTCTTGCCCGCAACGATAGATCACAATATTAAGTTAAATAGCGGTTTAGGGGTGTTTCCTATCAATCCTGATGATGGATTTAAGCATGGTGATAAGGTGGTGTTTTTAGTTCGTCCAGACGACGTCATTCATGATGATGAAAGTGAAACCTTAGCAAAAGTAGTAGATAGGTCATTTCAAGGCTCTCATATTTTGTACCAACTAGAATTGCAACATGTAGGTCACGCTAGGGTATTGTGTTTGGCTCTTAGTCATCATGATCACCAATTGAATGAACTAATCGGAATTCGTTTAGACTTAGAGCATCTTATTGTATTTAAAGATAACGGTGATGATGCATGAAAGTGGCAATTGTAGGAGCTGGGTTTACAGGTTGTTTGTTGGCAAATTTCCTCGACTCAGAAAGTATGGATATCAGTATTTTTGAAAAATCACGAGGCTGTGGTGGACGAGCTAGCACCAAACAAACTGAGTGGGGACAGTGTGATTTAGGTGCCAGTATTGTACCTGCCCAGAAAGCCGACTTTATAGATTTCATGCAAGACCTGTGTGACCAACATATTGTCAGTCAATGGCCTCAGAACATATTTTTCTCGAATCATAAGACTGACATTCAGCAACCATTAGAAAATGTTATCAGTGACACAAAACATTTCGTGTTTAACAGCAAAATGAACGCCGCATGTCGACATTGGATAAAAAATGCTAATTTGCATACAAACCACTTAATCAGCCAAATTCGCTTCATTGTTGACAAGGGATGGCAGTTAAAATCAAACGATGTCTGGCAGACCGAGTTGTTTGATAAAGTAGTATTAACTGCTCCTTGGCCACAAACCCAGGTATTGATTGAGCAATCGGAGTTGCCAATAAAATTACCTGATGCATCTCAATCTTGGACAAGTTGTTGGTCGATTGGCTTAAAATTAAACCATTCGGTCGCTAATAATATTGATTTAGTTTATTTAAATGATCAATCTATACAGACTTTAGTGCGTGATTCAGGCAAACCATTAAGGCCTCATGTCATGCCTTCAGAAGCGGCAGGCCAGAGTGAAATATGGGTGGCGCAACTGGCTAATGTATTGTCAGATGACTTAGGTAAATCCGGCAAAGAGAAGGCGATATCTATTGCGATAAACGGCTTTTGTGAGCTGTTTGATTTATCTGATAAATCAGTATCAAATAGCTATGCGCATTATTGGCGCTATGCTAAACCTTGCATCGGGCAAGCGCCCTTAGGTATTTTGAGTCAGCAGGAATATGGATTATATGTTGGGGGTGATTGGAGCTTTGGGGCCACTATTGAGTCATCTTATGAAGCGGCTCTCATACTTAGTCAAGCCATAATAACGGGAGAGTAAAGTACTATGATTGCCAGTATCCAAGAGTGGTTTAAAAATCATTTAGAAACAGATAACAATGATACTCAACATACGATCGAATTGGCGACAGCTGTGTTGCTATATGAAGTTATGCGTGCCGATCATAAGTTTGAACAATTAGAGCAAAATAGTTATCGCAAGCAGCTTAAGAAACATTTTTCTTTGAGTGGGACTGAGCTTGAAACCCTTTGCCAGTTGAGTCAATCCAAAGCTGACGATGCGGCAGATTATCAGCAGTTTACTAGGGTCATCAATGATATTTATGGCGCAGACGAGAAAAGAGCTGTGCTTGATTCATTATGGTCAGTGGCATACGCTGACCACGAACTTAGCCCTGATGAAGATTATACCATCAGAAAAATAGCCGATTTACTTTACATACCTCATAGCCAATTTATACAAAGTAAATTGTCAATTAAGCCTGATTAATTTGTCGCTTACTTTCTTTTTTAAGACTACTTTTTCAAGGTGTCTTAAATAAAAGACACCTTAACTGTCTGATCTCAATAATATAATCTAACCCACTGGAACGAGTGTCTCAAATTTGAGACATATAGTGGCTTGTTTTTTATAAATCATCGGTATAAATTCATTTTTGTGGTTTAAATTATTGAATTGTATAGTAAATTAATTTTTGGCACGAACCATGTAATGACCTTGCAGTAATCACATTCAACCTGACTGGTTCCTCAGGTGTAAAGCATGGACAGTGAGTGTGGTGAAGGATGTTAGTACATTTCTGGTTTTGTTATTGGTTGCGATGGCGTTTGCATCTAATAGTATTAGCATCCTTGATGCAAACTTAAATTTGTATCACTGATGGCATGGATGCCTTATTTCTTTTTGATTTGATGATTTTTAGTAATTGTCAGATCTCATTTAGCAAAGGATTATAATGATATGAAAAAGACTAATTATATTGTTCCATTTGTGTTTATTGCTGCAACTATGCAATTGTTTATATCAGCATCAGTAAGAGCTGATAATGAATTGATAGAAAAACTTGATTTGGATAAAGACGGTCAGATCACAATTAAAGAAGCAGTTGCAAATCCTGCTGTACTTGCCTTATTTGGGAAAATTGATACTGATGGCAATGGAAAGATAAGTTCAATTGAACTAGCCAAGATAAAAGTGGCATTGCCTGAAGAAAAAATCATGAGTAAGTCTGAATAAAAGCTAAAGGCTAAAAAATAAAACCAGAAAAGATCGACTTGTTCGATCTTTTTTTATTATGCTGATACTTCGGTAAACTGAAAATACAAATGGGAGTTGCCATGCAACTGGGCTCATTACGGCAACTAACACTTATTAGTTTTGTCGTTGTACTTGTGCCTTTGGCATTGCTGGTCGGCTACAGCCAAATTAAGTTAAGCGAAATAGGGCAAATTGCCACTAATGAAGCTGAATATTCGGTCAATACTGTTAGGCGCGTCAGTAAAATGGAAGGTCTATCAGTTGATATTGAGCGACTCGTGCGCCAATACCATATTGTAAAGAAGGACGCGCTGAAACCCTTAATTGGAAAATCAACTCAGCGCTTTACCGAATTCCAAATACCTGTTTGCGAAAAGCTTACAGAAAAGAGAAACTGTAGCAGTTTAACTGAACGTGTTGATTGGATTAACCAATATTCAGGTACTGACGACCAGTTGTTATTGGATGCACAATTAGCTGAATTTAAACAAAACCTATATGACTTAGCGGCCCAAGTAGATAGCAGTCTTGACCGAAGGATCCAAGATCAGCAAATATATGTGAGTTCGGTACAACAAACACAATTTTGGTTAACAGCCTGCTTACTAGGCGCTTCTTTTTTATTAATTGCGCTGGGCTCTAAGGCAATATTAAAACCTGTTACTAGACTTGAGCGGGTTATCACTGCGATGTCTAGACAAGAAGATAGCTTACCGGCAATTGCTACTTCTGGTCCGAAGGAGCTCATTGTACTCGAGCAAAAATTACATCGATTAGCAGGTCGCTTAATTCAATTAGAAAATTTACGACATGCTTTATTGCGGCATGCATCCCATGAGTTAAAAACACCCTTAGCAAGTATAAAAGAAGGCTGCTCATTATTGACTGAGCAGGTTGTAGGCCCTCTGAATACAGATCAAGAAGAGGTGTTATCACTTCTAAACAGCAGCACGGACCGATTAAATTTACTTATTGTGCAACTGCTTGACTACAATTTGTTGCTACAACAAGCTAAGCCAGTGTTTTCGAAAATTAACAGTGAACGGTTTTTTAATGAATTTGTGACCGAAAACAGTTTGGCTATTAAACAGCATGATAATCAAATAGATATGAAATTAGAATTAGCCAACATTTTTGCTGACCAAACGTTGTTTAGAAGAATTTTGGATAATTTGGTGTCAAATGCCATTGCTCACGGCAGTAAGGGCAGCCCGATTAATATTAGACTTTACCAGCAAGGTAACATGCAGGTGTTAGATTTTGCTAATCGCGGTCAAACTATTGATATGGATCAAAGGCATATTCTATTTCAGCCTTTTAGTCGTGGTGAGGGCGTTCGAAATGATAGGGTAACAGGCTCCGGACTTGGATTATCCATCGTTGCTGATTGTGCCAGAATGATGTTTGGCAAAGCTGAAATGGTTGAAGTGGATTATGCAGACGTGTGTATTCGTGTGCAGATCCCAGGTAAAGAAGCGAGTATATGAAATCTAAATTATTAGCAGTTTTGAGCCCCTTCATTTTCTTTTCCAGTTGTGAGTTGCTGCCGTCTTTAAACACACCCCCAAATAGTGCTGAAGTATTAACCATACAACCTGATTGTGTATGGCTAAACGCTTCACAAGGCAATGATTGTAAAATCGAATATTGGTTGAAATTTTGGTATGAAATTGAGGATGTTTCATGGCCTGAGCGTAAAAAACACATAGAAGCATTGTCTGAACAAGATGCGGATGTTTTGAAAAAAGTACTGCTCAGCCAAGGTAAAAGCACACCGTTTCAAGACCGTTTGCGAGCACAAGGTTGGGTAGAGTCAATTTTACCGAAGTTAACTCCACCGATGCGCCGTTTTATTTTGGTTGCACTTTATTACCCGAGTCAGGATTTGCTGGAAATGGAATCTGCGTTAGTGACTTTGAGTAAAATTAACACTCAACAATCTTTTAAAATTGAAGAGCTACAAACACTCTTAAAAAAACAACAAAGCCAAATAGATCAGTTGCTTAATATCGAAGCATCTATTATCCAAAGTATCGAAGAGGTTAGATAATGAATCAGTTGAATACATCAGATCCTAATGTTCTGTTGGTTGATGATGACGAAAGTTTATTACGCTTGATGGCCATTAGGTTGAAAGGTGAAGGTTACAATGTTCAAAGTGCTGGCGGTGGTAAAGAGGCATTAAGGTTAATCAATACTCAAAATTTTGATGTGGTGTTAAGTGATTTGCGGATGCCAGGATTAGATGGTTTAAACCTTTTTGAAGAAATTATGGCACTTGGAAAAGATGTGCCAGTTATTTTAATGACCGCCCACGGCACCATTCAAGATGCTGTTGAAGCGACACAAAGAGGTGTGTTTGGTTTTTTGACTAAACCCATAGATCATGATGAATTGCGCAGTTTGATGAAAAAAGCGGTGAGTCAAAGCCAAGGAGCGCAAAATGGACAGTGGTGTGAAAAAATCATTACCCGTTCGATGCAAATGGAACAACTGCTTGATCAAGCTTACCGTGTTGCCAAGCGCGATGTTAGCGTACTAATAAGCGGTGCCAGTGGCACCGGAAAAGAACTTTTGGCCAGTGCCATTCATAAAGCCAGTAAAAGAGTGGATAAAGCTTTTGTAGCGATCAACTGTGGAGCTTTACCAGAAAACTTACTCGAATCTGAACTGTTTGGTCATGCTAAAGGTTCATTTACTGGGGCGGTTAATGAGCATAATGGACTGTTTAGAGAAGCCGATGGTGGCACTTTATTTTTAGATGAAATTGGCGATATGCCAATCCCGCTTCAAGTTAAGTTACTTAGAGCACTGCAAGAACAAACTATCCGCCCTGTGGGCAGCAGTAAACAAATTCCAATTGATGTGAGAGTTATATCCGCGACCCATAAAAACCTCAATAAGGAAATGGAGCAGGGCAATTTCAGAGAAGATTTATATTACCGACTCAATGTAGTGAATATTACTTTACCTACACTTAGAGAGCGCTCTGAAGATATCCCATTACTGGCACGCCACTTGTTAAAAACGAGCGCAGAACGCCATCAAGTTAAGGTTAATCGTTTCTCTGATGATGCAATGCAACTCCTGACTACTTGTTTGTGGCCAGGTAACGTTCGGCAGCTGGTAAACGTGGTTGAACAATGTGTTGCCTTAACTCAAACACCCATTATTGCGTCACATTTAGTTGAACAAGCTTTGTCTGCATCAGAGCAGAAATGGCCAACTTTGACCGAAGCAAGGGATGCCTTTGAGCAAAAATATTTATTGAAGTTGCTTAAAATGACTGATGGTAATGTGACTCGGGCGGCAGAATTAGCCGGAAGAAATCGAACTGATATGCATAAATTGATGAAAAAACATGATCTTCACTCGGTCGATTTTAAGCGAGACTAAATGATTGGTTCGAGCCTAAGAATGCTCATTACTGCGGTTTGTTTAAAAACCCCTGTTATTTACTGATAAGTTCCTTACAATACCGCGAATTTTTTGAATAACAAAAGTGGACTGATGCGATTAGCTCTGGGCATTGAATATAATGGCGCACCCTACCACGGTTGGCAGCGCCAACAAACTGTGGCTAGTGTGCAACAGCACGTTGAAGAAGCGTTAACGACTATAGCCGACGAACCTATAAAGGCAGTCTGTGCCGGGCGAACTGACGCAGGGGTGCATGCTACTTGCCAAGTGGCACATTTTGATACCAATATTCAGCGACCCGACCGTGCATGGACTATTGGTTTGAATCGCTTCTTACCTGACTCAATTGCAATAAAATGGGTTAAAAATACGGATGACGAGTTTCATGCGCGTTTTTCTGCTACTGCACGGCGTTACCGATATGTCATTTATAATCATCGTCTACGCAATAGCATCTTACCCAAAGGCGTCACGCATATACATAATGAGTTGGATCATGAGTTGATGCATCAAGCAGCTCAACACTTGTTAGGGAGAAATGACTTTAGTGCGTTTAGAGCTGTGGACTGTCAGGCTAACACTCCGGTACGCCAGATGACTCATATCAATGTGAGCCGATTTGGTGATTACATTATGATTGATGTAACCGCGAACGCATTTTTGCATCATATGGTACGCAATATTACAGGTTCCCTTTTGACGATTGGTAAAAAGGAAAAACCCACAATTTGGATGAAGACATTGTTAGAAGGTAAAGACCGAACTAAAGCTGCATCTACTGCAAAGCCGAATGGTTTATACTTAGTACATGTCACTTACCCCGAGGTTTTTGATTTACCGACTACACCTTTGGGACCATTATTTTTACCAGATTGATACTTCTAAGACCAGTTTTGTATTCTGGATGTGTGCTTGATGTGATTTAATAGGGTTTCTTTCGGCCTTCAGGGCTTAAAACGGGCTTTAAACGAACCGTTGAATATTGTCAATTAGTTAAGATTAACAAATTGCATAACAGGATTTGATATGAGTTGGATTGAAAAAATACTACCACGCACTAAGTCATCGACTAAAAGTAATGTGCCAGAAGGAATTTGGACAAAATGCAGTGAATGTGCAGCTGTTCTGTATAAAACAGAGTTAGAAAAGCAGCTAGGCGTTTGCCCTAAATGTGATCACCATATGCGTATTACCGCACGCGCACGGATCAATCACTTTTTAGACCAAGGCGACAGAGTCGAGTTGGGCGCAGATTTAGAGCCACAAGATTTACTGAAATTTAAAGATTCCAAGAGATATAAAGACAGATTAAGTAGCGCTCAAAAAGCCACTAAAGAGAAAGATGCGATAGTTGTGATGCAGGGTAAACTGAACGGTATGCCCGTTGTTGTAGCTGCATTTGAGTTTGCCTTCATGGGCGGCTCGATGGCTTCAGTTGTGGGTGCTAGATTTGTTAAAGCAGTGAATGCCTGTTTAGAAAATAATACGCCACTTATTTGTTTTTCAACGAGTGGCGGAGCACGTATGCAAGAGGCACTTTTGTCTTTGATGCAGATGGCTAAAACAAGCGCAGCATTAGCTAAAATGAGCGAGAAAGGGTTACCGTATATTTCAGTCTTGACTGACCCGACTATGGGCGGCGTATCTGCAAGTTTAGCTATGTTGGGTGACGTGAACGTAGCAGAGCCTAAAGCCTTGATTGGCTTTGCAGGTCCAAGAGTGATTGAACAAACTGTGCGTGAAACATTACCTGCAGGATTTCAACGCAGTGAATTCTTATTAGAAAAAGGTGCGATTGATATCATTGTTGATCGCCGAGAAATGCGCGACAAGTTATATAGTTTATTGTCAAAACTGCATCATCAACATCATTGATTTATGTCTTATATATCCCCCATCCAAGCCTCTGAAAAAGAGGCTTGGTCATTAGACCAATGGTTGACTTATCTTGAACAGGTTCATCCAAGCAACATTGAGTTGGGACTAGAGCGGGTCGCCAAGGTTTATTGCAATTTGCAAGTGGATCTTAGCCAGCGAACTATTATCACTGTTGCCGGTACTAATGGTAAGGGCACTACCTGTGCATTTATCGAGCAAGCTTTATTAGTGTTTAAACATTCAGTCGCTGTATTTAGCTCACCGCACCTTTTAGATTACCGTGAGCGTGTCAGGGTTGCTGGCGCCATGTTGACTGAAAAAGCACACTGTCAGGCATTTTTGAAGGTAGATCAAGCGCGTGGCGATACTTCATTAACCTATTTTGAATTTGGTACATTAGCGGCACTGCTACTCATGGCAGACTCCAATGCAGATTATTTGTTGTTAGAAGTGGGATTAGGTGGGCGGTTAGATGCTATTAATATTGTCGATGCCACTATCGCTGTCATAACCAGTATTGATTTAGACCATCAAGATTGGCTTGGTGATACCAAAGAATTAATTGCGATTGAAAAGGCGGGTGTTTTTAGGGCTAATATTCCCGCTGTTATTGGTGAGCCCCATCCCCCAATTACATTAGTAGAGGCTGCCTCTAGTTATCAGGTCAAACCTGTATGGCAAGGCATTGATTTTCAGTTTCAACTAGATACTAAAGGATTTCATTGGCAAGGTGTTAATAGTCGTTATGATAATCTACCTATTCCTAATATCCCAGCTCAAAATGCCTCAACAGCATTACAAGTCATCGAAATATTAGGATTGAATTTAGACAATTCCCAGATGACGCAGCTAATTAATCAAACCCGTTTGCCCGGAAGGCGTCAGGTTATACAAAATACACCCTGCGTTATGTTAGATGTGGCACATAACCCGCAGGCTACGAGTTTGTTAGCCTTAGATATTAAAAACATGCAATATAAACGCGTTATAGCGGTTGTAGGTATGTTGGCAGACAAAGACATTGAGGCAACGCTTGCCCCCATGTTGCCTGTTGTATCGGTTTGGTATTGCGCTACTTTAGACGCTGTTCGAGGGGCGCAGTCAAGTAGATTGGTTTCTGCTGTATTAAGCTCAAAGCAAAAAGTGTTAGAATGTGAGACAGTCGAAGTCGCCTATCAATGTGCTTTAGAAAATGCAGAAGAAGATGATTTAGTCATCGTTTTTGGATCTTTTTTTACGGTTACAAATGTATTGAAAGTTGCGACGTTAACCCCTCAAGAAAAGGTGTAGAAGAGTGTCATCCGCATTACAAAATCGCTTGGTAGGAACCGCTATAGTTGTTGCCATAGTAGTGATTTTTTTACCTGACTTATTAGATGGGAAACAAGAATCAAAGCGTAATTTATTTGTTGAACTGCCTCAAAAGCCTTCAATGAAAACGGTTCAAGCCCCTTCTTCCTTCGACACAGATAAAGTAAAAGAAGCGGCGACTCGCAAAGTCGAGGTCATTTCTGAGCAGGCAGTCGATGATAACTCCGATTCTAACTTATCTGCTGCGACCAAATCTGAAAGCCGAACTACAGATGTGCAAGTGCCTGATGTATACCAAGAAAGGGAGTCTGCCGCAGAGGTGCAAACATCAGAAGCAAACAAAGCCAAAATCAAGGTAAGCAGTTTACAGCAGCAAACTGTTGTAGAGCAAGATGTTGATAGGTTATTGGCTAGTGCAGGTTGGGTAGTACAATTAGGCAGTTTTCGTCATCAGAAGAATGTAAAAGAGTTATTAAATCGCTTAGAAAAAGCGGGCTATCGGGCTTTTAGTCGTCCAGTGAAAACTAATTCTGGTACCTTAACAAAAGTGTTTGTTGGTCCTGATCTGCAAAAAAGTAATTTAGAAGACGCACTTTCCCACCTAAAAGAATTAACTAACTTGCAGGGTAGGGTGACACCTTTTACTGTTCAATAATTCATCGGGCAATGTTAAAACGTTAATTGATAAAATATTTTCAGTTATTCCAACTTGTAACAAAATTATCAGGATTTTAGCTAGACCTTTTGGTAGAATGCGCGCGAATTTAATTCTGTGACGTTAGAAAGCTAGTTCATCTTAACGTTACGTCATTTAAGCGGTAAAAACGAATCTTATGAATTGGATTGACTACGCCATATTATGTGTGATTTTACTTTCCGCTGTAATCAGCATAATTAGAGGCTTTGTAAAAGAAGCTATTTCCTTGGCAATTTGGTTTAGTGCGTTTTTTATAGCCAGCCAATTTTATGCAGATCTTGCCACTTACCTCACTAAATTTGATGATCTGATGATCCGTAACGGTGTAGCCATTGCCATCTTGTTTGTATCTACTTTACTGATCGGTGGATTAGTAAATTATTTGATTTCTCAATTAGTACAGTTCACAGGGCTAACAGGTACAGATCGTGCGTTAGGACTGGTTTTTGGTGCTTTGCGAGGTATCTTAATTGTGAGTGCGTTATTATTTTTCTTAGATACCTTTACCCCTATGTCCGCATCAGCATGGTGGGAAACGTCAGTCCTGATTCCAGAATTTAGTTTAATCATTGAGTGGTTTTTTGAATATTTACAAAACAACTCAAGTTTTATAAAGCCAGTCTAAAAAGGTAAATAGCATGTGTGGTATTGTCGGAATAGTGGGTAAAAGTCCTGTTAACCAAGCTTTGTACGATGCCTTGACTGTACTCCAGCATCGTGGCCAAGACGCCGCTGGTATAGTCACTGTAGATGATGGTGTTATTCACCTCAGAAAAGACAATGGCTTGGTTAGAGATGTGTTTCATACTCGTCATATGAAAAGACTAACGGGGCAATTTGGTATTGGTCACGTTCGTTATCCCACTGCTGGCAGTTCAAGCTCAGCAGAAGCACAACCTTTTTATGTTAATTCTCCCTATGGTATTGCGTTTGCTCATAACGGCAATTTAACCAACGCACACGAGCTTAAAGATGAAGTGGAAAAAGTTGCCAAGAGGCACATCAATACCACCTCAGATTCTGAGTTGTTATTGAATATTATTGCCCATGAATTGCAAAATTGTGAAGGTTTACACTTAACACCAGAAGAGGTGTTTAAAGCTGTGTCCAAGGTGCATGTAAAAATCCGTGGCGCCTACGCGGTTGTCGCCGTAATTATTGGCAACGGCATGCTGGCATTTAGAGACCCATTTGGGATCCGCCCGTTATCCTTAGGTAAACGCAAAACTGAGTTCGGTGATGAATATATGGTGGCCTCAGAAAGTGTGGCACTTGATGCGGTTGGTTTTACCTTTATCCGTGATGTGGCACCCGGCGAAGCAGTTTATGTGACAGAGTCAGGTGAGTTGCATACTCAACAATGTGCGCATCAACCTATTAGTGCTCCTTGCATATTTGAGTTCGTTTATTTTGCTCGTCCAGATTCGTTTATTGACGGCATTTCTGTCTATGCATCTAGAGTAAATATGGGCCGAAAACTGGGACAAAAAATTGCTAAAGAGTGGGCTGATTTAGATATTGATGTGGTAATCCCTATTCCAGAAACTTCTACCGATGTCGCACTTCAAATTGCTCTCGAGTTAGATAAACCCTATCGCCAAGGGTTTGTTAAAAATCGTTATATTGGCCGTACGTTTATTATGCCAGGACAAACCATGCGCCGTAAGTCGGTGCGCCGAAAACTGAATGCTATTCCTTCAGAATTTAAAGATAAGAGTGTGCTCTTAGTGGATGATTCGATCGTTCGAGGTACTACATCAGAGCAAATTATTGAAATGGCACGTGAGTCTGGCGCTAAGAAAGTATACTTTGCCTCTGCAGCACCTGAAATTCGTTTTCCTAATGTGTATGGTATTGATATGCCATCCGCTAATGAGTTGATTGCATATGGTCGTGAGATTGAACAGATTAGTGATTTGATCCGCGCTGATGGCTTGATTTTTCAAGACCTCGATGATTTGATTGATGCGGTTCGTGAGTTGAACCCTGAAATTAAACGTTTTGAAACCTCAGTGTTTGATGGAAATTATATTACGGGTGATGTAGATAATGCATATTTGCAGCGTATAGATAATATGCGCAATGAAGAGACAAAAAATGAGGGTATGCAAACAGAATTGAGTAATTTAGAAATGCACAATATGAGTCAAGACTAGGCAACAACCTTTGTCATTTGTTGTAGCATAAAAAAAGCCACGTTTTGTATAGCACGTGGCTTTTTTGTAGTTCACATATAAGTTTTAACCCACGTACACAGGGCCCATGCCCATACTCCACAAAATAACCGACGCTGCCATTAATATCGCTAGCAATACCAAGCCACAAGTGACCACTGAGCTTGCATAAATAAACCCTTTTCCTTCTGGAATATGCATTAAGATTGGCGTGCCTGTATAGAGTAAATATACTGAATAGGTTAGGCCAATTAATCCAATAAGCATAACAAACCATAACACTGGAAAGAAAGCTGCAAATCCCACCATAAACAATGGTGTTGCAGTATAAGCCGCCAGTTCAAGTGACTGGGTATAAGTTGGCGATGCATCGAATGCTTTGGCTAGTTCATGAATTAACACTGCTAAGGCAATCACGCCCGTCATTAAACCAAAGTACATACCAATACTCATCAGCATGGCGCTATTCGGTGTTAATTTAATAATGTCACCCACACCGATACTCCAACCAAGGTGCGCAGCAGAATAATAACTCATCAAAACAGGTATTAAAGAAATGATGGCTATATGACTCAAACTGTAAAAGTAGCTCTCGTGACGTTGGTCGATTGAGTGCCACTCTTCTTTTGGATGTGTATATAATCCCCACAGGTGATTTAAAATCATACAGCTCAGTCTCTTATGTTGTTAAAAAGTAATATGTTTTGATAATCTAAATTAAACATATCATTAACATTTATTGTCTGTGAGTAGACTGCAAGCGTCAATCTTTTTATCGTGTTCTAGGTAAGCTAATTGATCTTAATCAAGGCTAACTTGCCTGGTTAAAAAACAATATGGTATGAAGTTGTAAAAAAGCTGAGATGAGTGATTTTAAGTGCTTAAATGTTAAGCAAGGAGTGATTTTTTATATTTATTTGTATTCAAAAGCTACCAACATAACGAAATTTTTTAATCTCGCTAAGAATACTCGTTATTACTTTTATTCCGATACTATAATCATTCAACTGGTCAGCACTTACATAGAGTGATGCGGATTTATGATTGTGTTTATAGTCATGACAGCCATCGCTATGATGCTAATACGTCACCTTTCTGAGGCCCTTAATCCGTTTTCACCTGCCTTGATTATCCGCTTTGTTTTTGCGCCGCTAACATATAATTCACCCAAGTTGGTTTGATTAACTTCATGCTATGTTTTATGGGATTAACGGCTACCCCAGTGGTGGCGATTAATTCAAAGCCATCGGCATTCAACAGCGGTATTAACTCACTTGGCTTAACCAACTTATTATAGTGATGTGTGCCTTTAGGTAATAAACCAGTCACATACTCCGCACCAAAAATAGCGATAATAAACGCTAGCCAATTACGATTGATAGAAGCAATAAACTGAGTGCCCTGAGGTTTCACTAAGGCATTACAACTGCGAATAAAGCTATTTACATTTACCACGTGTTCAACAACTTCCATGTTAAACACTAAATCAAATTGTTGTTTGGTTTCAACCATTTGTTCAACGCTGGTTAACTGATAGTCAATCTCCAGCCCGCTCTGCTTTGCATGTGCTTTAGCCACTATAATATTTTTATCGACTACATCTATTGCCGTTACATTGGCGCCTTGTTTAGCTAAAGACTCGCTCAATATACCACCACCACAACCAATATCCAGGACCTTCAACCCAGCTAACGGTTGTTGCTTTTTATTTTGTGTTTTAAGCTGCGCTAGTATCCACTCAATCCTTAGTGCATTGAGTTTATGTAGAGGCCAGAATGGGCCATCAATGTCCCACCATGTTCCCGCCAGTTTTTCATAATAGGCGACTTCTTTAGGATCAATATTTACTGACTGTAGGTTTGCCACTTTAAGCTGCTCCAAATAGATAAGTTGTTATCATGCTTAGGCTGGCGACAAATGTCAGGATCGTGCGCATTTTACTGTAGGAAGGACAGAGCTGGGGAATTAACGAACTAAAGCGTTCAATAGCCCAAACAAGTATGAATAGAAGCGCACCTATGGCTAACCATTGATTAGATAAAAGTAAAAAAACAAAAAATGCAGTCAGAAATAAGACATTACTTAATACAATACGCCAGAATTTAGCGTTCTGCATATCAGTTGTTGGCCACCAAGCGCCACATAAAAATGTAAAAATACCAAATGCGTAAAGGGAAAGGGAGTCTATGACCAATGTGTTGTCGTTTAGTGTTAAAGATAAAACAGCTAGGCCAAAAAACGGGATTAACCCAGCATAACCCAGTATTTTTATAGTTGACGGCATTGTGTGGGCTCTAAACCTTAAATTTAAATAATTAACTACTGTTGCTTAAGGACTCAGTAGTCAAAAGGATCAAACGTGACTAATACAATATGATTATTGCAGATAATTGGTTACCACCGATTTAACAAACTGAGTTCTATTAGACATGATTGAGTGTCGGTTAACGCATAAGTAGAGGGGTTAGCAGATAAAATAGTGGCTGCTGGCGGTAAAAACGCATGCAAGCACCGCGTTATTACTATCCAGGCAAAAAACCTTATCGTATGATTTACATGGAAGACCCTTTTGCCAATCTTGAATTGGTAGCGTTTCCTTTCCTTGTTAAGCTAAATATGAGTGCTAGTAATTAAGCTGGCAATGTATAAAGTTTGTATTGTCAATTATGCTAAAGTCCGCGTTTAAAGTTCTCTATACACATATTCATTAGGCAGTATTATGATCCCATGGACCCAACTTGGCAGCGCACAAATTCCCAACAATGGTGGAGAATTAAAGTTTTCTCAAAGAGGAGATGAATTTTCTATTCGCCTATCGGGTATTCGCGGCGAACTAATGAATAGCCGTCTGTATAACTCAGAAAAAGTGCTTGCAGAGCTGGGCTGTGCTTATCTTAATTCAACCGACAATGCACAAGTATTAGTGGGAGGTTTAGGTATGGGGTATACCTTGGCTGCAGCATTAAAAGCAGTCACTTCAAACTCTCAAGTCACAGTGGCTGAACTGATCCCTGAAGTGGTGGTGTGGAATCAAGGGCCTCTGGGTAACTGTGCAGCCAATCCTCTCCAAGACCCTCGCACTAAGGTACATATTGGCGATGTAAGGGAACTACTAAATATTAGACAACCCACCTTCGATGCTATTTTATTGGATGTCGATAATGGCCCTGAGGGGTTGACTCAAAAAGGCAACAACAGTATTTATTCACTGCAAGGCTTGGAGAATATATACAAAACTCTGCGACCAAAGGGGATGTTGGCCATATGGTCCGCTGGTCCTGATGAACAGTTCACGGTACGTCTAAAAAAGGCTGGATTTAAAGCTGATTCACGTGTTGTAAGGGCACGCCCAGGAAAAGGAAGTAGGCATACTATTTTCTTGGCACGTAAACCCTAACGTATTGTGAGTCGATGCTAACAACCTTGCCCCCATTTAAATAAATATTTTAGCTAGTGTTCAAGCATACTGAAACCTAGAATAGAGAGTGCCATTATAAATGTCTAAAACCTTTTTAGCTAAACATGTCAATAAACTAATCGCTTCAGGTTTATTGGTTATGGTTTGTTTGTCGGTGTTACTCATCTATGTTTACATAGATGCGAAAATTACCGAGAAACGCTTGCTGCAGCAACAGTTTAATTTATCGCTGGTGAACCTCAGTCAAAACATTGATGCCCGCATTTCAAGTATGAAATTAATCGCTAAAACACTTGCCAATGATAAACATATCCATGACTGGGTAGCGACAGGATTTGCGGCTGATAAAGAGTCAATATTAGTTAATAAGCTTGGTTTTTTAGTCAAAGAGTACGGCCTTACTAGTGCTTCGTTTGCTGATAAAAACACCCATAAGTATTGGAATCACGAAGGGTTCTTAAGAGTATTACAGCCAGAAATCGATACTTGGTATTTTGCATATTTAAAAAGTGGTGAGTCAGATCTTGTCAGCGTATACCACGATAAAAATAAAAATCGTGTTGACGTTTATGTTAATTATCAACAAACAGATGGTAATGGACTGTCGGGTATCGCCACTTCATTTGATGGAGTCTTGGATATATTAAAAAATTCACTTTTTGCTAAACATGGTGACATTTACTTAGTCGATAATTTAGGCAAGATTCAAGTTCATGCAGAAGCCGATGTTGTAGGTATCAAAAGCCTGCAAGATATGTTTTCTAAGGACATTATTGATACGTTATTGCAGCCAAACTCTTCTGGCTTTATTGAGTTCAACCAAGCGTCAGATAGGTTGTTGGGTGCCAGTTATATTCCAAGTATGAATTGGTATGTTGTGGCAAACGTATCCAAAATAATTGAATAAATACATTAACATTGTTGTATGTGTTTCTTAGTCCACACATTTGATTATGCATTGAATTCCAATAAAGATTTCAAAGAAGATGACAAGTTGGATTACTCATCAGTGACTCCTCTGATTGGCTTGCTACTTAACTCATGCCAAATTTCTGTTGCATGATGATCGCGCTAGCAATTCGTTGTAAAGAGGCTTCCGTTGCCATACGTTGTTCATCAGAGCACTCAAATAGATTATCCAGAGCTGAATTGGCTTTTTGCATGTCGTAAATGGGTTGTTCTTTCGCTGCTTGCGACGCGAAAGTATCATGATAAAACGCCAACATTGGATCTTTCTTATTACGTGCGGGCGGCGTCGTAAAAGGGTGTTTTTGACGGTTGTAGACCTCGGGCAGTAGCACGTCTTTAGCTGCTTCTCGAAGTACATGTTTTTCGCGAATGCCTTTTACTTTCATACTCACTGGCACGCGGGCCGCTACTTCAGCCACGTGGTGATCAAGAAAAGGCACTCGTCCTTCAATGGAGTGCGCCATTTCCATGCGATCACCTAAATAATTCAGAATAAAATTAGGCAACATAGTTTTAGAATGAATGTACAACGCTTGATTTAGATGATCGCGCCCTGCAACACGTTGAGCAAGATGTAAACGGTCTAGACCTGATGCAATTGGATGGCGTTGTTGAACTTGCGCATTTAATTCGTTGGACCAAAATGGCGCTATTCCATTTCTCATTGCCATGCTGACATTCAGACTCGCAGGCGCCCATCCAAGCCGACGTCGAATGGCCTGCATTTCTTCATCGTTAATTTGCTCCGGCATAGTGATCGCGCTTGTGGCTTGATTACTACCCAACATTTCCTTCATAAATGCCTCTTTCTCGGCGCTACTCAAGTTGGGATTATGGTTCAGAGCATCAATCCTGAAAAATGGATACCCTCCCAGCATCTCATCGGCCCCTTCACCGGTAAAAACAACCTTGATCCCTGCTTTTTGGACTTCACGGCTAAGAAGATATTTTGCAACACCATGGCCGTTAAACATTTGGGTTTCACTATGCCAAACTGCGTCTGAGTAGGAATCTGCAATGTCACGTCCTGTTATAGGTATGGGATGATAAGAAGCACCGACATGTTTTGCTGTCGCTTCAGCAATAGCAGCCTCATCGTATAATGGATTATCAAACGTTAATGTAAACGCGCGGATAGGCCGATCCATGCATTGTTGTGCCATTCCCAAAACCGCACAGGAATCGATGCCACCACTGAGGTAGGAGGCCACTTCTACATCGGCAACCAGCCTTTGCTTTATAGAGTCTTGCAGTGCTTCACGAAATTCGTCTACTACTTCAGCTTCACTGCGCTGATCCATTTTCATTTGTGCTGCGGTTGGAAACTCCCAATCCCAATAGGTATAGATCCGCACATCCCCGTCTTTGGCAATGGCATAACACCCTTGTGGCACTGAGTAGATGTTAGCAAACTCTGTTGTTTCATGGGCTCTGCTTGGACCTGCGGACGCACCTTCAAGATCCCACTTTGCAGGTACACCTAATGCTAATAAGGTTTTTATTTCTGAGGCAAAATAAACGTTTTCGTTTATTGCAGCATAATAAAGAGGTTTAATCCCAAAGCGGTCGCGTATAGCGATCATAATTTGCTTGCGCTCATCGGCAATGATAACCGCAAATTCACCGCGCAATTCAGTGGCAACTTGCATGCCGCGCTCATGGTAAAGATGCAAGGCAATTTCACTATCGCTGGCAGTTTTAAATTGATAGCCACTTGCTTGAAGTTTTTCACGGATCTCTCGATAACCGTAAAACTCTCCATTGACCACTAAATGAATCGCACCGTCAGGGCTAGTCATAGGTTGTTCGCCATTATTCAAACCAATAATCGATAACCTAGTGTGCCCTAGTACCCAACGCCCATCATTTGATGTCCAGCTATCAGAGCCGTCTGGTCCACGATGGTATAAAGAATTAATGGCGGCTTTGCAGCGTTCTGCTGGCAGTCCATTTCGTGTCATCGCTGCAAATATTCCACACATGTGTTGCTTCCTTAATACTCTTTATCAGGTTACTCAGCTGGTGGATTATGCAAGGTTAAGCTAAAAATTATAACTGTACACACCCACAGCAATCCCATTTACTTAATAAGTAATGATCATTATTTATGCTTTTAGAGCATACCATCAAGTACTTTTTTTGCATCATTGTATCGTTGATAAAGCCTTGGCATAGGACGTTTATCTTATGCAGCGCTCACCGCACATTATAGAACCTTGCCATCAAGAAATAGGCGTTAAGGTTTTCCCTATCGGTAATACAAAGATTAACATTTACCATTTTATTAAACAGTCACACCATAATATCGCCCAGCCCTTGGCAGAATGACTTAAAAAACTGAAGCGGGCGTTTCACGAATCAAGTGCCCAAGAATGCAACGATATGCTGAATTAAAGTATTTCTAATACTCATTCTCAAAATTAGTCCTTAGTGCCTGCAGTCGTTATCTGATATCAAGCCCTTTTCAATTAGATATGTGGCGACTTTATTTGGCGCAATGCTATTCAATCAGTTTCTGCATAACAGACTCTTATGAGACTAAAGTTCAATTTCGGGCGGCCTCTATAAGTTTTATAATATTTGAGATTAAGGTCTCAATGTTTGTGGTAAATGCTCAGATATTAAACCTTATCGCATTAGAAGGTATTCTAAGCGGTATTGATGCCAATGTTATAAAGCAATCCCTGCAATAAGAGACTGTGTTAATTATGCTCAAAAAGTCAATGACTGAAAGGCAGCCTTTCGTCATTGACGTTACTGGTTATTACTTGAAAGCCCGCATTAGGATTAGATGTTGGTAACAACATCAACGGAATTATTAATAGCGTTAATATTTCAATGTAGGAAGTATCATGAACAGTAAACTATCAAATTTACTTTTAGGAAGCATATTATTATCTATCTCAACAGGATCTGTAGCCACTTTATTGCTCGGTCCTGATTTGGTGGGGTATTCTGCCGTGGCTGGTGCCGCACTCAATATATCTGCAGACTCAATTGTAACCGGGGATCTTGGAGCATTAGCGGCCATTGATATAGGTGCTGGCACTGATACAGCTAACATATATTCTGCCACTGGCGCCGTTGGTACAGGTGCTGGCGGAAACGCTGGAAATATATATTCTGGTGCTGCCGTAAGTGTCGCGGCTAGTTCCACTGTTAAAAACGTATATGCCCAAGCAGCGGTTACATTAGGCGCTTCTGGATCGGCTGAAAACATCTATGCTGGGGCCGCTATCACTCTGGGTGCGCTTTCGACTTCACTCGACGTTTATGCCGCAGCGGCTATTACTGGTGCGGGGGAAAACAGTAAAACTGCTTCTGCTTCTACTTCTACTGCTGCTGTTATTGGTTTATATAAAGAAATTTTTGACATCGACAGCGCTCTAGAACAATTGGGTAATGCCCAAGATTCCTTATTTAGCCTCGAAGAGGATTTTAATCTAAAAGTAGGTTACGGAAGTCATGTTTTTGAGCCGGGAGTATGGAAAGGTAGCGCTGTGACTATCGCCGCAAGCTCAATCATACAATTTGATGGGATGGGCGAAGAAAACCCAATTTGGGTTTTTAACCTTGAAGCCGCCTTAGTTATAGGTGCCGCTACTCAATTCGAAATCATTCGAGCAGGAGAAGGTGCAAGTGTCATCTGGAATTTAGGTGGCGCCATGAGCCTAGGTGCTGGGACCTCTTTTATTGGCTCGGCTTTTATAACAGGCGCTGTTGCAGCCGCTACATCCAAAGTTAGTTGCGGAAACTTATTTACCACCACTGCCATTGGCATAGCTTCGACGATATCCTCGAATTGTAAAGGCACAGATACATGGGCGGGCTCAATTAATGGGTTAGCGTATGGCATTGATATTACTGATGGAATTATTTCTAATAAATCAATACCTTCATTTAAAGCATTAGCCCTATCACCGGTATTAGTATCGGAGCCATCGACTGGTTTAATGATTTCTAGCTTTGCTTTAATGTTTTTTGCCGGTAGATTAAAACGCAAAGCGTGAGTTAAGTACTTCTTCAAGTATTGGGCCTAACGATCCACAGTTTGGTCCATTAGCAACTTCTTAAGGATACTTGTTTGGCCAATATATCAGTGCATAAATGCCATGATTAAATGACTTTAATGGCTTTTAGATAATTGACTATAACTTGCATATACTACTCCAGCCATGGCCTTTCTTGAAACTCAGGAAGTTGTTGCTTAGGTTCTGAAAAGTGTTTATTGTTCTTATATATGTACTGACTTTAATATATAACTAGAAAATTATATGAATGCATTTATTAGACTAACATCTGTCCTCACTAATCCTACATTGGCGGTGGATAAAAAGTTAGAAGTGATTTGTGACGTTACCTCTGAGGTGATTGCTGGCGCAGATAAAGTTAGCTTATGGACGTTTCAAGACAATTATTCAAAAATTGTTTCAAGCATTAATTACCAACGTATTGATAATAAATACGGGCACACGGCTGAACTTAAACGTGAAGATTTTGGCACTTACTTTGACGCAATAATCAGTAACGAAGTCATAAAGGCTAGTGATGCTAGGGAGCATCCGCAAACAGCCTGTTTTAAAGACCTCTACTTTAAGCCTAATAACATTTATTCGTTGCTCGATTTTATTTTGCACCACAATTTTAAACCGATAGGGATCATCTGCTGTGAAAGTGTCGGGAAAATTTATCAGTGG